>NZ_CP133838.1:3069898-3376888 GCF_031432975.1 Buttiauxella selenatireducens
GTGGCTATTGTTTTATGACGATAAAAACGGTTTTATCGATACTCAGTCAGAACAAAGAATAACCACGACTGATGATAAAACGGGCCACTTTGCATTAAAAGAGTATTACCGTGGATTTGCCACGCTCAACGGGAAAGATTATTTCGTCGGTTCGATCCCCATCGTTAATTTATCAGGCACGACCATAGGTGCAGTGGTCACCAGTATCGGTGAACGTGATGCACTTTCAGCTACCCATAATCAATTGTTAACACACACCTTGCTAATGTTGATATTGATCCTCGTCGCGACGGTGGTGGTGGTTAACTGGCTGGTGCGTAAGCTCTTTCGCCCGGTTCCCCGCCTTATCCAGGCAGTGAGCTTGATAGCCGATGAAAAAACCGATCAGGTCACCCCATTCCAGTCTCAAGACGATGAGATAGGTGAACTGGCAAAAACGATAGAAAAGTTGCGTGTTGCCATGGTTGACCGTGGCTATTTGCAACGCATGCAGGAGATGGCGCAAAAAATGGAGTACATGGCACACCATGATTCCCTGACGCAACTGCCCAATAGAGTTGCCTATCGAAACTCCATCGACGAAAGGCTGATCAAACTGAGATCCGAAGGGAATATCTTTAATCTTTTGCTGATCGATTTAGACCACTTCAAGCCTGTCAATGATACTTATGGGCACATCGTTGGCGATGAACTGCTCATCGAATCCGCTGCTCGTTTGTCTGCACAACTTGGCGAAGGTGATATGGCCATCCGACTCGGTGGCGACGAATTTGCCATTCTTCAGCAGGTCAATGGCGACGCAATTTCAGAAGCGCAAGCGCTGGCGGAAAAGGTGTTAGCCGCCCTTAATACGCCCTTTATATGTAGCGGGCATACCTTTGCCATCAGCAGCAGTATCGGGATTTCTTGTGCACCACAGCATGGTCTAACCCGTGAAGATTTGTTCGCCCACGCCGATCTCGCGCTTTACTCCTCTAAAAGCTTCGGCCGCAACTGCTTCCATTTTTATACTCAAGGCATGGCGATGACGCCATCTCACGACATTCCCATTATTCCAAATGAGTCACACATATAAAAAAGGGAGAAAGATAATTTTCTCCCTAAATATATCCATATTTATTACATTAATTGAAGAATCATGCAGAAAGACATTCCGCACAAGACACCATATAACAAGTTGTTCTGTGCTGTTTTACGCACACGTTTCTGAGAATGGATGGTGGCATCTTCCAATCTTTTACGTACGCTGCGAGAAGCCTGAACATGGTGCGATATTACATCTTTTGAACAATGTCGGAATCTAGCGATATCATCCCGAATAAACTCATCGACAACACCCTTGTTAGCTTTGAGTTCGCGGACAATTCCTTCCAGCATTTTTTCCATGCCTTTTACCCGCAGGACAACATCTTCTTCCATTTCCATTGGCAACATAATCCAAATCCGTGATTAATAAGAACACTCAGAGGTAATTCATTTACCTCCCATCCATTGCACAATAATAATGTAGTTAAGAAATAACCTAATCAAGCTTATAAACATTAATAAGCCTTAAGTTGAAAAGAATTCAAGTGAATCGATGTTTAAATGTTCATCTGTGAATGATTAATTAATCACGCTCTCCATTTGTTATTTTGTTATTACTAATGGGCAACAAACGAATGTCTTCCGCACGTCGTTGGCATACGGTTATCCACCAGAACAGCAATGCTAATTCAGTCAGCATTAAGAGTTAGTGACTGGGGATTACACGCTGTGCCAGGGTAGAAAGGTCGTTGTCCGGGAAAGGGGTTTCCATCGCAAAATTCCATTCATGTGCAGCACAGACGCCATCACTTTCCCCCTGGTGTTCACATGCCGCAATTCGTTTTGCAGGGCCGTTAGCACAAGCAAGTGAGAATGCCACCACAATAACACTGGGAATTATTAACTTAATCATTACAAAACTTTTTCACTGATGGGGGAAAACGGGGAACATAATCCCTATTCTACGCAAATAAATTTTAATAAATCATTTAAATTTGATATTAATAGTTGAGGCGCTGACTGCGCTTTGTTGATGATGTACATAACCCCTGCTTAAGCTCATCAATTTTTTAATACTCATTTAACGCACTGATAACACATCGGTGTATTTGTGCGCATTCTAAATTTGAAACAGCGTTTTTAATTCCTTTCGAGGCAAGTTGCCCCTATAATATGCGCGATCCCCACTTGAATGGTTTCAGCGCATTGAACTGTCCTACTACACTAAAAAGTCATCAATCTCTTCGACAGGCTGAACCGCAAGCACACTTTCCTCTGCACGCTTTATTTCTGTCACCTATCCTTAGTAGCGGGTGGCACTTGAACAATACCAGCATTTGTTTGCGCTCCGGCGCCCGTATCGACCGGAACCGAATTTTCACAATCCTTCTCAACTTACAGATAAGACTGTCATGAAAAAGACTAAAATTGTTTGCACCATCGGTCCAAAAACCGAATCCGAAGAAATGCTGAGCAAAATGCTTGATGCTGGCATGAACGTAATGCGTCTGAATTTCTCCCACGGTGACTACGAAGAACACGGTCAGCGTATCAAGAACCTGCGCAACGTCATGGCGACTTCAGGTAAAAAAGCAGCAATTCTGCTGGACACCAAAGGTCCTGAAATCCGTACCATCAAACTGGAAGGCGGCAAAGACGTTTCTCTGAAAGCGGGCCAGACCTTTACTTTCACTACTGACAAAACTGTTGTCGGTAACAGCGATATCGTTGCTGTAACTTACGAAGGTTTCACCAGCGACCTGAACGTGGGCAACACTGTACTGGTTGACGATGGTCTGATCGGTATGGAAGTTACGGCTATCGAAGGTAAAAACGTTGTTTGTAAAGTACTGAACAACGGCGACCTGGGCGAGAACAAAGGCGTTAACCTGCCAGGTGTTTCTATCGCTCTGCCAGCTCTGGCTGAAAAAGACAAACAAGATCTGATCTTCGGTTGCGAACAAGGCGTTGACTTCGTTGCTGCGTCCTTTATTCGTAAACGTTCTGATGTAGTTGAAATCCGCGAGCATTTAAAAGCTCACGGCGGCGAAAACATCCAGATCATCTCTAAAATCGAAAACCAGGAAGGCCTGAACAACTTCGACGAAATCCTCGAAGCTTCTGATGGCATCATGGTTGCTCGTGGTGACCTGGGCGTTGAAATCCCAGTTGAAGAAGTTATCTTCGCTCAGAAGATGATGATCGAGAAATGTGTTCGCGCACGTAAAGTTGTTATCACTGCAACTCAGATGCTCGACTCCATGATCAAAAACCCACGCCCTACTCGCGCAGAAGCGGGCGACGTTGCTAACGCCATCATTGACGGCACCGACGCAGTAATGCTGTCTGGTGAGTCTGCGAAAGGTAAATACCCACTGGAAGCTGTGACTATCATGGCAACCATCTGTGAGCGTACTGACCGCGTGATGACCAGCCGTCTGGATAACAACCATGACAGCCGTAAACTGCGCATCACTGAAGCAGTTTGCCGCGGTGCAGTTGAAACTGCAGAAAATCTGGAAGCTCCAGTCATTGTTGTTGCAACTCAAGGCGGTAAATCAGCTAAAGCTGTGCGTAAATACTTCCCGAATGCAACCATCCTGGCTCTGACCACCAATGAAGTGACTGCTCGCCAGTTAGTTCTGAGCAAAGGTGTGATTCCTCAGCTGGTTAAAGAAATCGCTTCTACTGATGATTTCTATCGTCTGGGTAAAGAAGTTGCTTTGGAAAGCGGTCTGGCTCGCAAAGGCGACATCGTAGTGATGGTTTCTGGTGCTCTGGTACCAAGTGGTACAACCAATACTGCGTCCGTTCACGTACTGTAAATTTACTGCGAACGAATAATTTGCTTTAAAAGCGCCTTCGGGCGCTTTTTTTATTCGCTTTGATAGCTGTTCCGAACTAAAAATCAAATCGGCCTGATCTATTTAAGTCTCATTTTACTAAGAAGAATCCGATTAAAATCCCCTGTTTTTTCTATTTTTTTTAGGTTTTACCCTCAGTTCGGTGTTTCTTTGAGCGAACGATCAAATTTAAGTGCATTCCCATCAAAAATTTATTCTCAAGATAAAAAACTTTGTGTAATACTTGTAACGCTACATGGAGATTAACTCAATCTAGAGGGTATTAATAATGAATCGTACTAAACTGGTACTGGGCGCGGTAATCCTGGCTTCTACTATGCTGGCAGGTTGTTCTTCTAACGCTAAAATCGATCAACTGTCTTCTGACGTTCAGACTCTGAACGCTAAAGTTGATCAGCTGAGCAACGACGTGAACGCAATGCGTTCTGACGTTCAAGCTGCTAAAGACGACGCAGCACGCGCTAACCAGCGTCTGGACAACCAAGCTCACTCTTACCGTAAGTAAGAGTACTTGTATTAAAATGGCGCACATTGTGCGCCATTTTTTTTGCCTTAATCTCCCGCACTCAGAACCTCTCTAATTCATCACCACACTACTTTGCCCACTTAACATGCTCCCACTGCCTGTGGTCGTCCTGACGCCCTGTATCGGGGTAATATTCACCGGTTGTGATGGGACACCTTGTGGCGCATTAACCAGTACCGGATAACCCGCACGCCTTACGATGGCACTATCCACCTGCGCTTTGTCGCTCAATGGGTTATCGATAAATGAGCCAAAGGACGCGGAAATTGCAATCGGGACGGTTTGTGGATTTTCCCAATCATTGCGCGATAGCGGCTGATGCACTTCAACATAGCGCCTTCCATCCGGCTCTGTGGTGAATTTTACGGGTTCATTAATTATCTGTACGCGAGTCCCCACGGAAACCTGGCTAAACACGGCCTTGATATCGGGTGCACGCATACGCATACATCCCGAGCTCACACGCAAGCCAATGCTATTACGCGCATTGGTACCGTGAATCAGGTATTCACCACCACCCTGCTCAAGACGCAGTGCGTAGCGTCCAAGAGGGTTATTTGGCCCTGCTGGCACCATCGCAGGCAGCGTTATGCCTTGCGCTGCTGAACGTGCGCGGATATTTGCCGTTGGCGTCCAGGTTGGATTAGGGATCCTCTGGCTGACTCGAGTCACCATCACTGGTGTTTCTCTCCCAAGCTGCCCAATACCCAGCGGATAAACTTCAACACGATTCTGCCCTGGCGGATAATAATACAACCTCAACTCAGCAAGATTGATAACAATACCCACGCGTGGTGCATCCGGTAGGATCATTTGCGACGGTATCGTTAATTCGCTGCCAGGTTTTGGTAACCAGGGATCAACGGTATTGTTTGCCTCAATCAGCAGTAACACACCGGTATTATATTTCGCGGCGACTGCCTCAAGGTTTTTACCGTCATTCGGAACTATGTAGGTTTGATTTTCACCTATTATTCGGCTACCCGGTGGAGGCAATAAATAGTCAACAGCCCATGCTGACTGGCTAGCAGCCAGAGCACTTATCAAAACTAATGTTATTTGAGAGAACGCGCGTTTCATACTGAATTCCTGTATTCACCGACTAAGTGCCGGAATGCTGAAAGCCGTGCGAGGCAATAAAATTACCTCGCGTTAACAGGATGAAAGCTGTTCTTTGAGTTTAGCTAAGATTGGCGGCTTTGGTGCGGATTGCGCGGATCATTGCTTCAAGCCCTTGGGAGCGAGACGGTGTAAGATGCTGAGCCAGCTCAAGTTTCTCAAACCAGGGGCGGACATCAAACACGACAATATCCTGCGCAGTCATCTGTTGGTAGAGAATAAACACGATTGCAATCAGCCCTTTGACGATGGCTGCGTCACTGTCACCCTCAAGCGTCATGACACCATCAGGCTGTTGGTGCATCACAATCCACACCTGACTCTGGCAGCCCTGAATGGTATTTTCAGCTATGCGCTCACTGTCAGGGAACTCCGGAAGCCGTCCGCCGAGTTCTATGATGTAGAGATACTTGTCTTCCCAGTTGCTGCACCGACTGAAATTTTTCAGCAACTTTTCTTTGTCTGGCAAATTAGCCATGGCTTTCTCCCTGTTAGCCCAGCAGACGATGGATGCGCTGCAAACCTACCACCAGGCGATCCACCTCTTCTTCAGTGTTATACATGGCGAACGAAGCGCGGCACATCGCCGGAACCTTGTAAAACGCCATTAATGGCATCGCGCAATGGTGTCCGGTGCGAACCGCAACGCCATAGTTATCGAGGAAACTCCCCACGTCGTAGGCGTGGTGTTTGCCCAGATTAAACGCGATTACACCGAGGCGTTGGTCTGGGCCATAAATCGTCAGGTCTGGAACCGTTTTTAACGCCTGCTGTGCATACCGCATAAGCGATTGCTCATACTCGCTCACTTCGGACAAATTAAGGCTCTCGACATAGCGCAAGGCGGCACCCAGACCGATAATGCCCGCGGTATTGGGCGTACCCGCTTCAAAACGCCACGGTGCGGCTGCGTAAGTGGTGCCAGCGGTCAGACTGACACTCGCAATCATCGATCCGCCTCCTTCCCACGGTGGCATGTTTTGCAGGATTTCCTCGCGTGCATACAGCACACCGATACCCGTTGGGCCATAAATTTTGTGGCCGGAGAACAGATAGAAATCACAATCCATCGCCTGCACGTCGATGGCGTGATGCATGATGGCCTGTGCGCCATCCACCAGCACTTTCACCCCAGCCTGATGGGCAATCGCGATCATCTCCTGTACTGGGTTTTCAGTGCCCAACACGTTCGAAACCTGGGTTATCGCCAGCAGTTTGGTATGTTCGTCAATCAGCGTCGGGAACACGTCCAACTGCAGCGTACCGTCCTGATTAAGCGGGATCACACGTAATGTTGCGCCCGTATGCTCGCAGAGAATTTGCCATGGCACGATATTGGCGTGGTGCTCCATAGTGGAAATAATAATGTTATCTCCAGCATGAATATTGGCGCGCCCCCAACTATTGGCGACCAGGTTAATGCCTTCGGTCGTACCGCGAACAAAAACAATTTCTTCCGGCGTCCGCGCATTAATAAAGCGTGAAACCTGGTTGCGCACATTCTCCATTAGCTGTGTTGCTTCCGCGCTCAGGGTATGAATGCCGCGATGCACCGCTGCGTAACCATGGCTGTAAAAATCCAGCTCCGCGTCGATAACCGCCTGCGGCTTTTGCGCGCTGGCGGCACTGTCTAAATAGACCAGCGGCTGCCCGTTCACTTCGCGGCTCAAAATTGGAAAATCAGCCCGCACCCGTTCGATGGAAAAACTCATGCTTCTCCCCCTGCAAAGCGCTGGCCGATCCTCGCCAGCACTTGCTGTTTCAATGCTTCGTCGCGAATATTTTCCGTTAGCTCTGCGGCAAAGGCATAAATGATCATCTGCATTGCAGCCTGCTCTTTAATCCCGCGCGAACGCAGGTAGAACATCTGTTCGTCATCGATGCGGCCAATGGTGGCTCCGTGGCTGCATTTCACATCATCGGCATAAATTTCCAGTTGCGGCTTGGTGTCCACTTCCGCCAGACGCCCGAGCAACAAGTTGTTGTTGGTCATCTGCCCGTCAGTTTTAATCGCATGCTGCGCCACGTTGATCATGCCGTTAAACACCGCGCGCCCTTTGTCGCGGACGATAGTTTTATGCAACTGGCGGCTGTTGCAGTAACCCTTGTTGTGCTCAAGCCAGGTGCGGGTATCGCACACTTCGTTATTTATCGGCAGCGCCAGGCTGTTGATACGAAGTTGAGTGTTTTCACCGTTAAGTTGCGAACTGGTGTTGTGGCGCAACACCGCCGCCCCAAGCAGAAAGCTATTGCTCTCAACCGTGGCATCCTGGCCGATGACCACATCGTTATGAGCGAAGTGATAACTTTGCGCGTTTTCAAACGCCAGTTTGTAGTGATGCAATTGGCTATTTGCCGCCACATCCGCGGTGAAACGCGCCCCGGTAAAATGCGCGTGCTCATCAAGGCTGACGAAATGTTCAATAACTGTCGCACGGGCCCCTTCGCCAAGCGATAAGTGATGGCGATAGTGCGCGGTATTCATCTCATCCTGCGCGCTGCCACGGCTAACATGCATGAGCAGCAGAGCTTTAGCGGGGCTGTCATTGCGGGAAACGCGAATGTGCGTCACCGTTTCAGCCAGGCTTTCGGTAAGGTGCAAGAACACCTCGCCCTGCACCGCAGCAGGCAACGACGCTCGCTGGGTATCAATGGTGATATCAAACCCGCTGTTGGTCAGATCGTCGCTCAACTCGCGGCTAAATCGCCCATCCACAAAGACCAGACGCCACGCGTCCAACGGTAATGCCAGTGCGTTACGTTGAATTTCGCTTAACGCTTCCGATGCAGGCAACACAAACTGGTTATTGAGCAACCCTTCAAGCGGTGTGTATTTCCAGTTCTCATGTTTGCGTGTTGGCAGCCCCAGGCGCAGCATTTGCTGCATATGTTCCTGGGCTTCTTTGCTGCGCATTGAGCCCTGTGTTTCAAACAGGTGGTGCCACTGTTGCAGAGCGTTGCCGTTACTGCTGTTCGGTAAGCCAGCCATAACCCTGCTCCTCCAGTTGTTTCACCAGACTGAAATCTCCTGATTTCACGATCCTGCCCTGATAAAGCACATGGACAAAATCAGGTTTGATGTAGTCGAGAATACGCTGATAGTGCGTAACGATGACAAAAGCTCGGTGACCATCGCGCAGTGAATTCACCCCTTCAGCAACAATTTTCAGCGCATCAATATCCAGCCCCGAATCTGATTCATCCAGAATGCAAAGTTCAGGTTCGAGAACCGCCATTTGTAGAATATCGTTACGCTTTTTCTCACCACCGGAGAAGCCTACGTTCACCGAGCGGCTCAGTAAGTCTTCCGGCATTTTCAGCAATTTGATTTTTTCTTCCATCAAGTCCTGAAAATCGAAACGGTCGAGATCGTCCAGCCCACGGTATTTGCGCACCGCATTCAGCGCGGTCTGCAAAAAGAACTGATTACTCACGCCTGGAATTTCCACTGGATACTGGAATGCCATGAAAATGCCTTCACCCGCGCGGTCTTCCGGCGATAACTCCAGCAAGTCTTTGCCTTTAAAATGCACCTGGCCGCCGGTGACTTCGTAATCTTCACGCCCGGCAAGCGTTGCAGAAAGCGTACTTTTCCCTGAGCCGTTCGGCCCCATAATCGCGTGCACTTCGCCAGGTTTTATCTCCAGACTCAAACCGCGCAGGATCTCTTTGTCCTCAACGCTTACCTGTAAATCTTTAATGCTCAGCATAGTTTTCCCTTAATTCTTATCCGACGCTGTGTTCAAGGCTAATCGCTAATAATTTTTGTGCTTCCACCGCAAACTCGAGCGGTAATTCCGAGAACACATCTTTGCAGAATCCATTGACGATCATTGAAATCGCATCATCCTGCGCTATTCCGCGTTGCAGGCAGTAGAACAACTGGTCTTCCCCGATACGCGAGGTTGTCGCTTCATGTTCAAGCTGGGCGGTGTTGTTGCGGCATTCGACATACGGGAAGGTATGCGCTCCGCTGTCTGGCCCGATGAGCATTGAATCGCACTGGGTAAAGTTACGGGCGTTGGTCGCGGTTGGCATGATTTTCACCAGCCCGCGATAACTGTTCTGGCTGTGTCCGGCGGAGATACCTTTCGAGATAATCGTCGATTTGGTGTTTTTGCCGATGTGGATCATCTTGGTGCCGGTATCGGCCTGCTGGTTCCCGGCGGTCAGCGCGACGGAGAAAAACTCGCCGATAGAGTTATCACCGCGCAATATCACACTGGGGTATTTCCAGGTAATAGCCGAGCCAGTTTCGGACTGCGTCCAGGACATTTTGCTGTTTGCCCCTTCACACAACGCACGCTTGGTCACGAAGTTAAGGATCCCGCCAGTATTGCCGTCCCCAGGGAACCAGTTTTGCACTGTGGAATATTTCACTTCAGCGTCTTTATGAATGATGACTTCCACGACCGCGGCGTGCAGCTGATAGCTGTCGCGCACCGGCGCGGAGCACCCTTCGATGTAGCTGACATAGCTGCCTTCGTCCGCCACTAAAATGGTGCGTTCGAACTGACCGGTTTTTTCGGCGTTAATCCGGAAATAGGTCGAAAGCTCCATCGGGCAACGCACGCCTTTTGGTACATAAATAAAGGTGCCATCAGATGCTACCGCCGCATTCAGCGCGGCAAAAAAGTTATCGTTACTGGGAACCACGGTACCGAGATATTTTTGCACCAGTTCAGGAAACTCATGAATCGCCTCACCGAAAGAGCAGAAAATAATCCCCTGTTCAGAGAGTTTTTCACGATAAGTCGTCGCGACCGAAACCGAGTCAAAAATGGCATCCACGGCCACATTTGAACCTTCGCGCACCGGCACACCGAGCTGGTTAAACGCCTCTTCCACTTCGCCGGTCAAATAAGCGTTGCCTCCCGGCTGTTGAACCGCACCGGGCTGGGATTCACAATTATCGTCACAGCTGCCGCACGAAGGGGCTGAGTAATAGCTGTAATCCTGATAGTTAAGTTTTTCGTAATGCGCTTTCAGCCAGTGAGGTTCTTCCATCTCAAGCCAGGCACGATAAGCGCTCAGGCGAAATTCCAGCATCCATTCAGGCTCATTACGACGCGCAGAAATCGCCCGCACCACATCTTCGTTGATGCCGTGTTCCAGTTCGTCAGTTTTAAGCTGGGTGAAAAAACCTTCTTTGTACTGATGGCCGCCCGCCCAGGTTTTCACTTCTTCAGTCGTTTCAGTGTTACGTGACATAATCCCGCCTACACCCCAAAGCTTTCACCACAACCGCATTCGTGCTGGGCTTTCGGGTTGTTAAATTTAAATATTTCATTTAATCCTTCGCGCACATAATCGACTTCCGTCCCGTCGATAAACGGCATCGCAGAAAGCGGAACCCATAGTTTCGCGCCGCCCTCTTCAAAAAGGAGGTCGTCGGCTTTAGGCTCTTTTACGGTATCCAGCACGTAGCCGAACCCCGCGCAACCTGTCTGTTTAATGCCCAGACGTACGCCGAGAAAGCCGGGCTGCTGGCTTGCCAGTTTGCGAATATGTGCCGCAGCATCAGGGGTTAACGTCAGCCCCTTCCAGGCAAATTCACTGGGATCGAAGCTACCGGTTTGCACATCCATAATTCACCTCTTGATGTTTTGCCGCCCAACGGCCAATACCCCATGTTAATGATAACTATTATCAATACAACATCCTGATAACAGGGGTATTCACGAAATGCTCGAATTTTAGGCGTCTTAACTAAGGATAGACCCTGTTGAAACTCTTGCAGAGGGTGAGTTGTGCTTATTAAGCTAATGAAATAAAGAGAATTTATCTTTGAATGGAAAGCTCAGGAGATAAAAAGTAAAAGATGTATAGAAAATACCAATTATTACAAAAGGCAGGAGCTAAAAAAAACGAACGCAGGTCTGGGAAACCTGCGTTGGATAAAAAAATCAGGAAGCGTTGAGCAGTGATTTATTGGCTTCAAGGGCGTCAACCGCACATTGTTGGTCCAGATGGCCACCCGGTGCACCGCCGATACCAATGGCACCGATGGTCTGGTTATCGACTTTCACCGGCACGCCTCCACCCAACAGCAAGAAACCTGGGATATCACGCATATTCTGTGCACCGGCGTTCTCCTGCGCACTCTTCATTACATCACCAGTGGCATTTTTGGTTGTCAGCGCGGTATACGCTTTCATACGGCTGGCTTCAACGGTATGCGGGCCTGCGTTATCCATACGTTTAATTGTTTTAACCACGCCGGCGCGATCCACCACCGTCACCGCGACGTTATAATTTTTGGCACTACAGGCCTGAATTGCGCTTTGGGCGAGTTTATCGGCAAACTCGAGTGAGAGGTTCTTTTCAGTCAGAACGTTGCTGGCAAAAGCGGGCATTGCGGCTGCGCTGCTGAACAGGGCAGCGGCGAACAGGATGGAATTTTTCATGGTTTCGTCTCTCAACTCGGTGTGATTAATTTACATGAGTTAAGGTAACCAGGCGCAATCAGAGAAACCATTCGGGTGACTACCTGGAAAACCAGGTAATTTTACTTACCCGTCAAACCACCGTAGATTTTTATCAGTTTCGCCAGCGAATTAATCTCAAGCCGCGCAAACAGGCTGGCACGATGGGCTTCTACGGTTCGTGGAGATAACGAAAGGTCTCTCGCCATCTCTTTGTTCGATTTCCCCTGCATGATCAGCGCCATCACTTCTTGTTCACGGGCAGAAAGCGTTGCCAGTTTTGTCTGCAAATCGGCCTTACTTGCACGCTGTTGCTGACTCAGTTTCTGTTGTTCGAGCGCCGCCCCCACCGTTTCAATCAGAAGGTCGGCATCAACGGGTTTGGTCAGAAACTCGAATGCTCCGTTTTTAAACGCGCGACGGCAAAGGTCAATGCTGCCATGGCCTGTCATCATGATAACCGGCAGCGTACTCCCCATTTGCTGCCAGTTTTCCAGGAGTGTAATACCCGACTTACCGGGCATCCGAATATCCAACAGCAAGCAGCCGTTGAGAGTCATAAGATTAGATTCAGACTCCTGAAAACTCTGCACGCTATCATAGCTTTGCGTTTCCCAACCCATCGTCGCGAGCAGTGCCGTTAACGAAAAGCGTATCGCTTCATCGTCATCAATAAGATAGATGCGTTGCACAATCATGCCTCCGATTGAATAAGGGGAAATATCAGGGTAAAACACGCCCCTCCGGTCGCGCTATTATCGGCCTGAATGCTGCCGTTATACCGCTGCACCAGCGTCTCGGTCAGCGCCATACCCAGGCCAAGCCCCTCTTTTTTGGTGGTGAAGAAAGGCATAAACACCTGCTGTAATGCCTGTTCGCTCAGCCCTGGTCCGCCGTCGGTGACAGTCAAAATGATATGGCTCTCGGTTTGGCTGGCGCTGACGGTGACCCAGGCTTTATCCGTTTGCTGCTGAGCCTGAATGGCGTTATTGAGCAGATTATGGAATATCTGCTCAATACCCAATGGGGATGCCATCAGCGAAGGCAACGACTCAGGAATTTTATTGATAACGCTGACGTTGCCACGCTCAATTTCATTGCCCAGCAACATCACTACTCTCGTCCAGATCTGACGTAAATCCACCGGTTGCAACGTCTGTTCATCACTGTGCAGTTTTTCGCGAAATGCCAGCAGCAAACTGCTAATGCGCTTGGTTTGCATCACTGCCGCATCCAGCAACGGCTCCGCCTTTTCCGCTTGCTGCTGTTTAATCAGACGTTGCGCGGTTTGCGAGTAACTGAGAACAGCGGTGAGCGGTTGATTCAGTTCATGAACCATTCCTGCGGCAATTTCCCCCATCGTATTTAACCGCGCCAGCTCTGAAAAATGGGCTCGTAAATCGGCGATATGGCGCTGGCGTTTTGTCGCCTGGTACTGATTATAAAAATAGATGACCACCGCCCAGAAAATCCCCAGCAGTGCCAACATAAACCAGGGCAAGCTTCGCCAGTCCGGGTTATTTGTCACTAACAGATTCAGCGGCTGAGAAGGACTTGCCACCTCTTTCTCCCAGCGCCACCAGTCCCCCTTCCCTTCAGCCCCCTGCGTGAGAAGCGGTGTTCCCTGCCAGCTCAGGCTAAGGTGCCGAAATTTTTGTGAACGAACGAAATCAGCCAACAATGTGGGTAAATCAATCAGCAACGAACCTTGCGGGGAATTTATCCAGTACGTTCCGGCACGGGCGGGGTTTATATCCGGGCGTGGCGGTTCATGGGGTTTGGTTTGCCAGCGCAGAATATAGGGGAATTTTTTCTGCACCACAGCGGGGTCGCTGCTGTTAGAAAGCAGCGCCAGAATGACATCGTTTTGCGAAAGCTTGACCGTAATATCGCGGTACAAAATACGGAACTCAGCACTTTGTTCCTCGTATTGCTGATAGAGCGCATAGATAACCACACCGCCGCCGGATAACGCCGTGAGCATCAGCCAAACCAGCGCCTTTACCATAAAACTAGAGCCAGCCTTTTTTAGTAAAAGTGGCTTTGGTAGCTTCGTTCAGATCGTAGCGGTGAAGATCTGCCGGTTTAACCCAGGCGATTTCCTGAAATTCTTCGTTAAAAGTGATCTGCCGGTTAGCACTGACACAGTTGAATAGCAGATAGATCATGTAGATTTCTTCTTTCGTACCATCTGCATAGGTTTTTGTCCGCACATCGTCCGAGAACGTCCACGGTGTAATACGTGTGATCTGCAACTCCGCGCCCAGTTCCTCGCTGATTTCACGCAGTAGCGCTTGCTCAACATTTTCACCCGGCTCCATTCCGCCACCGGATAACGCCCATTGCCCTGGGAAAACCCCTCTGTCGTTTGCCATTTTGCACAGCAACACTTCGCCGTTGTTTTCAATGATTGGGCAAACGATAACTCTCTGGCGCATATGACCTCCTGATGTCTTTTAGTTTATGCAAACGTTAGCAGAAACAGGTTCAGGAGTCTCATCGGTAACACGTTTAAGGCGCTGTTAGTTGATTATTTGCGAGGCGCTTTCCACAAACCAAAACGTACCGAGTACGGAATCAATCTTTGCGAAATGCCCGACTATCCGCCCAGTTAAGGGCGGTTGTCATTTTCCAACCCAGCACCTCAATGCCATTCCCGCCCACGTGATTGCAACGTCTCAGAGGGTTTTTCCAGGAACAAGCGTTGATAGTCAGTGGCGAACTGGCCGAGATGCCAGAAGCCCCATTGCATCGCGGCATCTTTCACGGTGCTCCAGGTCGACCACGGGCTTATCAATTCCCGGCGCACAGCATTCAGACGCAGCGTCTTAAGCCACGCATTTGGGCCGATACCCAGCACCGCATGGAAACCATTTTGCAATGTACGACGGCTAACATGTAGCTCATTGCAAAGTTCAAGCACCGTTAAGGGTTCCGATGTGCGACTTAATACGCAATCACGCGCTTGCGACACCAGCCGTTGATAGCTCGTTTTACGCGACATCAGCTCAGAAACCACGGGCTGCGCACTTTCCAGCAGTTCACTCATTCCCGATAGCAAATTGTGTGTGAGCACCTTGCGCACATTTTCGTTGCTCATACATTCCGGGTCATGGCTGCCGTGCGCCAGTGCCTGATGTATAAATTGCCAGATAGCTTCTTTTTTCTGCGGGCAAACATCGAGGGCTGAGTTTTTTTGCAGAAGCTCAAACAAGATTTCCGGCTGATAAAACAGCCCTGCATTGCGAAATAGCACATCGTTACCAATGACCACGCCGAGGATGGTGTACTCATCAGGCGTGCTCAATTCAAATTCCGTCCCGCCAGGACGCGCCGCAATCTCTTCTTTGCCCAACAATTGAGTACCAATAAACCCTTTTTCACCATAGGTGGCCGGAATGCCAAACCAGAAGGCATTCGGCCACACCATGCAAGACTGTCGCAGGGCAAGATTGGTGTACTCACGGAACATCTGAATGCCATCAAGCAGAAGCTCCGTCAGCTCCCCCTGGAAGTGTCCAGGCTGAAGCTGATCATAGAGCTGCTGCCACGCAGTGATAGTACAGGCGTGTTCATACACATCTTTTGTCTGGCGCCGATGTACACACTTATCCTCAATCAGCGGCGCCACTTTCTCGTCCCGCGCGTAGTCCGTTTTACGCAGATGATGTAAGTCAGTGTTGATTTTCTTACTCATACGCGACTCCTTGCGCCGCTACACAGTCTTCAAACGATAACGACTGCTACGCTTACGTAATTTTCCGTCATGGAATAATGCATCAAGTTGTGTTCTGGCTTCTTCGAGCGGCCAGTTAAAGTGCGCCGCAACTTCACCTGCGGTCATACCGTGACCCTGAGTTTGCAGTACATCGAGTAACGCTTGTGCCACCTCCGATGTGGCTATCGTTGCTTTTACCGCTGCTGATTTAACGTCGGGCTTACGGTTAAAACTGCACACCAGCCGCTCGATGTCCTCATCGGGGCGGCCCAGTTCCTTACGGCTAATCACTCGCCCGGTGCGGCTTGCAGCAGCCGCACCCGCATCCAACGCCGCGCGACACGCAGCGAGATCCCCTTCAACAACCAGTGTCACCATGCCTGGATTGAGCACTTCATGGCTCAACAAGCGCACGTTTGCCGCTTTTAGCATCGCGTCTGCAGCGTCAATTCCCGCCACCAGACCGTAAACTTCAAGTAATCCGAGAGAGTTCATTGATGACTCCCTACGCGCGCTGAATTGGGTTACGCGCTATCTCAAGCACGGCCTCACTAAAGGCATTACAGGCGGCTTTACAGGCGGCCTGACTACCGGTCATGAACGCTGCCGAGTAGTTGGTTTCTGATGGCGGCGGCACGTAGGTCACAATGCGCACGTCGGCAGATTTCAACGCAGCGTCAATGCCAAATGTCGCTTCCAGTGGCGGCGCAACCAGATATGCCATTGGATCACCAAGCAAAATACCGGCCGTTGTTGAAAGATACGATCCTGTACGGGAAATAAGATGAGCCAAAAATGCGGTATCTTCCGCATCGTTAGCCCACTGAAACGCAGGACCTTGTTCGATAGTGGCATACATCGAATCCAGGCCAGCACGCACCTCCGCCGGATTTGGCCCGCCCAGCATAATCAGCACTTCCCCGGCGGTCGGTGACGGGCCATGCGCTGCACCTGCGTACAACGAGCGGCCAAACACGACTTCAACCTGAGCCTGTTTCGTGGCTTCATCGGCGGCGATATAGGTTACATCATCGGAATCAGCCGTAATCAAACCCAGGCTACGAATATGGGAAGGTAATTTCAACTCGCGAGCAAACCCTTCGCTGACGTTTGCGATAACCCGCATCGCTTTCACATTCGGTTTAATCAAATCTAAAGCTGGCATAGTTATGCTCCCTTAACGAGTCAGGTTGATGCCCGACGCTTTCTGCGCCAGCATACGTTTTGCAAGTTCGACAATCACAGCAGCCGCTTCAACAGGTGGCGTACCACCCCGGTGAATATTGGAGATACAGGTGCGGTCAGCTTCCACCGTCGTGGCGGTTTTTGGTGAATACACTGCGTAGCAAGATAAGCTTTCTGATTGCCCCAGCCCTGGACGCTCCCCTACCAGCAAAATCACCACTTTCGCGCCCAGCAATTCACCGATTTGGTCCTCGATCTTCACGCGCCCATAGCGGACAAAGAACGGTGTGCCAACATGCAGCCCGGATTGTTCCAGTCCCTGCAACAGCGGCGGTAAGATCTCGCCATAGTTAGCGGTGATAGCGTCGGTTGAAAGACCGTCAGAAATCACTACCTGAACGTCAGGGTTCTGTTTGCAACTGGTGCGCAGCGTTTCGATAGCGTTAGCACTTAAGCGACGCCCTAAATCTGGGCGGGTGAGATAGAGATTTTTGTCGCTGATTTCTGATTGCAGCTCCAGTAGCCCTTGCTGTTGAACCCATTCAGCTGGCACTTCTTTGAGAACGGTGTCCTTCGAGCGTGAATGGTCAGCCAGGAATCGTAATAACGCCTGCGTGCGCGGACGAGGGCCTGCACGCCCGGTACAAACACGTGCAGCGGTGCTGTGGCGCAGTTCTTCCAGCACCTCGGCACGATGAGGGTTCTTCACACCAATCCACATTTTGGCTTCAGTTGAGCCCAAATCCACGCTACAGCTTTCTTCTGTTATTTGAACAACGGCTTGCGTTACTGGCGTTGCGGCAATGGCAGGCTGTACGGCATTTTCCGGTTTATGCATCTGAGCCAGAACACTGCGCACAATCTCTTCAATCTGTTTTTGATCCATGATGATTTCCCTGATGATTTCAGAAGAACAGCGACGGGTCGCCCGCCCGTGACGTTAAACGGCCATTAGCCATTAACCCCATTGTTTCCAGCCATGCTTCAAACTCCGGCGATGGACGCAGATTCAGCAGCTGGCGCACGGTGGCGGTATCGTGAAATGCCGTGGTCTGGTAATTCAGCATGATGTCGTCACCCAGCGGCATACCCATGATGTAGTTACATCCGGCAGTCGCCAGTAGGATCATCAGGTTCTCGTTCAGGTTCTGGTCCGCATCCGCATGGTTGGTATAACAGCAGTCACAGCCCATTGAGATGCCGCTGAGTTTGCCCATGAAATGGTCCTCAAGCCCGGCACGGATAATCTGGCGGTCGTTATAGAGATATTCAGGCCCGATGAAACCCACCACGGTATTAACGATGAAAGGATCGTAATGGCGCGCCAGGCCGTAATTTCGTGCTTCCATGGTCACCTGGTCTGCGCCAAAGTTCGCACCAGCGGAAAGTGCCGAACCTTGCCCTGTTTCGAAATACAGGCAGTTTTCTCCGGCGATTCGGTTAAACTCAGCGCCTACTGCACGCGCCTCGTCCAACATGGCAAGCTCGACGCCGAACTCTTTGAGCCCTTTTTCGCTGCCACAAATACTCTGGAAGATCAGTCCACCCGGAGCGCCTCGTTTAATCGCTTCAATTTGGGTGGTGACGTGCGCCAATACGCAGCCTTGCGTCGGAATCGAGTACTTGTCGATAACGTTGTAGATGGTATCAAGCACGCGGGTTAAGTTACCCACATCGTCCGTCACTGGGTTAACGCCAATGACCGCATCACCCACACCAAAACACAGCCCTTCGTAAATTTGCGCTTCGATGCTGCGCACATCATCACGCGTGTCGTTAGGCTGCAAACGCGCGCTGAAAGTACCAGGTAAGCCAATGGTGGTGTTGGCTTTTTTAATCACCGGCATTTTCTTGCCGCCGTAGATTAAGTCCGCGTTCGAGCATATTTTAGCGACGGCGGCGACGACTTCAGAACTAATGCCTTTGCGCAGAAAAGCAATATCGTCAACGCTGGTGTCATCGCTAAGGATGTACTCACGCAGCTCGCTTATGCTCCAGTTTTTAATCCGTGTATAAGAGGTTTCGTTGATGTCGTCCTGGATAATGCGCGTCACGCAGTCATCTTCATAAGCGATAACTGGATTCATGCGAATATCCGCAACCGTCATCTCAGACAGCACCTGTTTTGCCGCCACACGTTCCTGAGAACTCTGCGCAGCAACGCCTGCCAACACATCGCCGGAACGTAATTCGTTGGCTTTCGCCAGCACTTCTTTCACATCTTTGAACTGATAAACTTGCCCAAACAGCGTGGTTTTTAGTTTCATTATGTCGATCCCTCAGGAAGGAAAGGCGAGTGATTTGATCGTTACCGGGACAACAGCTCCACTAAACAACGGCAAACCAATGTCAATGTAATCGCCAGTACGGGTGACGACTTCGTCTATCACCGCAAGCTTGCGCGGCTCCACTTGTGGAAACAGCAGCATTCCCAGCGCTTTACCGAGATCCTGCTCCGCGACAACAATCAGCGGTTGCGAGCCAGGAAGGCGTTGGGTAAAAAGTTTCAGAGCGTTGATGACCAACTGCACGGTTGCATAGCTGGTTGGAAGTGCAGGTGGAATGGCTAACGCGTAACAATCCTGCGTCGCATTAAGGTCCATTTGTTCCAGCCCGTGTTGCCAGGTTTCTGCGAGTTCGCCCTCGCCAACGGGGTGAACAACCGGAATGTTACGCAGCGGTAGCGTCATCTCGTCGAGCCAGATGGTGCTACCTGAAAGCGAGAGCGTGTGCGCGCCGGCACCAATCACGGTAGCGCGCACGGTTTGATCGGGAATGTGTACACTGAGCGAGGAAAATCCTGCATGCCGATGAATTGAGCGCGCCAGAAGCGGGCCAATGTCACCGTAGCCAAACGGTGTTTCTGGTGGCTGGCGATAGCATTCCCCTACCCCACCCGACAGCGTAATCACGTCAGCAGGTTTACCCGCGGGCAACGTATCGGTCATTAACAAGCGTTGCGCCAGTGCTGAAATCTCACCGGTGACGACTTCATAAAGCAGTTGCGCCATGCGGTCGGCAACAGCGTCTAGCTGAGCAGGCGTGAGCGGTTTTTTACCTTTGCCGCATACACCTTCACCGAACAGCTCATCCGCAATCCACTGCCCTGGTTTATGGATAAAGGTGACGTTGCCGTGAGCATCGGTTTCAAACAAACGTCCGCCGACATTAAGGCAGGCTGAAGCGACAACCTTGCCCCCTTCGAACAGCACGTAGTTCGCTGTGCCGCCGCCAATATCAATATTCATGACTCGGTTAAGCTGGCGCTGTGATAACGCCTGCGCCCCGGAGCCGTAACCGGCAATGACTGACTCAAGATGCGGTCCGGCGGTCGCGACGACAAAATCCCCAAGCTTTTGGGAAAGCGCCATCACGGCTGGACGCGCATTGCGAGTTTTGGCGGTTTCACCGGTAATAATAATTGCCCCTGAATCAATGGATTCTGGGGTTATACCCGCGGCTTGATACTGCGCGAGAATAAGGCTTAGCAGCTCTTCTTCTCTAAGATGACCATCGTTATCAACCGGGGTAAAAAACACCGGGCTTTGCCAGGTAATTTCACGTTTCACGAACTCATAGCGCGGAACCTGCGAGATTGCAGCTCGGTTAACCAATGCAAGGCTTGAGAAAATCACCTGTGTTGTGGTGGTGCCGACATCAATACCAACGCTATGCAGTTCGCGAATTTTCACGATTGCGCCTCCGCAGAATCAACCACGACATGGGTGCTTTCTTCTTTCGGCACCAGCAGCATTGCCACGCCTATCGCGGTAACGCCGCCCACCAGCTTGCCGACAATCATAGGGAAGATCATCGGTGACATGTTGGCCGCAGCGAACCCCAAATGGTCGCCGAGTGCGAAAGCCGCCGACACCGCAAATGCACAGTTGATGACTTTGCCGCGCGCATCCATATTCTTCATCATGCCGTACATCGGAATGTTGTTGGCAAGCGTCGCAACCATGCCGCCTGCAGCAATATTGTTGATTTTCAGCAAATTGCCTACGCGCATTAACGGCTTGTCAAACCAGCGAGTCAGCAGCAGTACCATCGGATAGGCACCAAGTAACACACAAGAGATCGAACCAATGACTTCAATGGCTCGCATCACTTCGCCAGGCTTGTCACCTTCACTCATAAAGATAGGATCAAGCCCGGGGATCAGCGTCCAGCCCACGAGGAATTTCACCACTGCCGCCGCAAGGCCGACGGTAATAATCGCGACGAGGATTTTGGCGAAGATTTGGAAACCGTTAATCATTTTTTCCGGGATGAACTTCAGCCCTAGTGCGACTAGCACCGCAACGATTAACACGGGGATCATGTTGAGCAAAATCAGGCTCATGGTGAATTCAATCGGCTGCCCGTTCACTTCAACACCGGAGTACATCGCCACCAGGCCACCTGCAATGCAGCCAATCGGAATGGTGACAATCCCCGCCAGCACGCCAAGCGCCAGATAGCGTCGGTCTGAAGGCTCGATAATGCCCAGCGCAACGGGGATAGAAAACACAATGGTTGGGCCCATCATGGAACCGAGGATAAGCCCTGAATAAAGCCAGGCCGCGACGTCTCCTCCAGCAAGTTCTTTGGCAAGGAAGAAACCGCCCATATCACAGGCCAGCAGCGTCCCGGCAAACATCGACGGGTTTGCGCCAAGCATTTCATAAACAGGGATAATCACCGGGCCAAGCAAGAAAGCCAAAACCGGTGCCAGCGCCGTCATCCCGACCATCGCCAACCCCAACGCGCCCATTGCCATAAAACCTTCTTCAAACTGGCTACCTGAACCGGAAATACTTTTGCCCAGTTTGCCTAGCCCTATAAAACCGAGGATTTTTTCTGAGCCACCAAACTGAGTAAAAACTCGGTCAAGCGCGGCAATCAGCATAAAAATCATCATGATGTACATGATAACGTCGTTAATGCCCATTTCCCTTCTCCTTCATCGCCTGCGAACAGGCCGGTGTAATGCCCGTTCAGGCGTCCTGATACAGCGTAATAATCTGGGCTTCCGTCACAGTGCGTGGATTAGTGGTAATACAGATGTCGTTGAGCGCCGCACGGGCGAAACCGACATAGTCAGACTCGCGTCCTCCGGCCGCGCGTAACCCGCTCCCTAACTCCAGTTCGTCGATGAGATGTTCAACAAAAGCGATGGTTTCGCTGGCCGCACAAGATTTGCCCGTCAGGGCGTGACCAATCTCGCTATAGGCGGTTTTGCACACCAACTGGTTAAATTTCATAACAGCAGGCAGCATGATGGCGTTAGCCTTGCCATGGGGAATGCCATAGGCGGCACCTATCTGGTGTGCGCTGGCATGGCATAACCCAAGACCTGCATTAGAAAACGCCATTCCGGCCATATACGACGCGAGCATCATCGCTTCACGTGCAGCCAAATCATGACCTTGCCCTACAGCCTGCGGTAACGCGTGCCCAATACTGTTGATGGCGCGATACGCAAGCCCACGGGTTAACGGTGTGCCATTACTTGCCACATAAACTTCAATGGCGTGTGTTAAGGCATCGATTCCTGTTGCGGCGGTAATATGAGGTGGGACACCCAGCGTCAGACACGCATCAATAATGGCGACATCTGGGATCAACATGGTGTGGACAAGAACCTGTTTACGGTGAGTTTGCGCTGCGATAATTACCGCCACGTTGGTGGCTTCCGAACCCGTTCCCGACGTGGTGGGAATAGCGATAAACGGCAGACGGCGATTCAGGCGTGTTCCGGCCACTATGCTTTCGAGGGCGAGTGATGGATTCGTGGCAATCACAGCCACCACTTTTGCGGCATCCAGAACGGAACCGCCCCCCAGAGCAACAACGCCATCGCACTGACAACGGGCGATTTGTTCAACCGCTGCACCGATATCACTGTCGACAGGTTCGCCAGGTGAACATGGCCAGATTTCATACGCGATGCCGCTGTGCTTCAGATTACGCTCCAGCACATCGGTCATTCCGGCTTGATGCAACATGCTATCAACCATCACGAAAGGACGATAAATGCCGCGCTCAAGTAATGCCTCACCACAACGCGCCACTGCACCGGGCCCCATAAACGTGGCGGGCGGTACGGAAAACTCGCGCACGTTGCGGGCATTCATCATATCCAGCGCCTGATAGAGCGCGGATTGCATCTCTTCACTGTGCATGAGCACCCTCCACGTGTGTCATCCCGCAAACGGCAATGGCCAGCGGAGTCATGAAAATAGAGTGCGGGGGCAACTGAATCGTTAATTCAGGGAAACACTGACGGAACAGCCCTTCGACACCCGGCTGCATACAGGAACCGCCCGCCAGCCAGAGCTGTTCGACGTCGTAACCCTCAATATGACGAGCGACAATGTCCGCCATTTTTTCGTAAACCGGGCGAACCACAGGCCAGAGATTTGCATCGCTACCGCGCTTCATTTGCTCGGCTTCTTCCAGCGCAATACGTTGATTACCCGCGAGGGTAAGGGAGATATGGTGCCCGCCCGTGGCTTCATCGCCGGAGTAAATCACTTGCCCTTGTGAAACGACGGCAATGCCAGTGGTGCCACCGCCAATATCCACCACCGCCGCTTTATCAAGCTGGAGCATATCGGCAACGGCTGTCGGCTCATCAAGCACACGGCTCACTTCCAGACCCGCAGACTCAAGCACATTGACTGATATCCGGGGATCGGTGCCCGGTGGAAATGAGGTGGCGGCGTGGCTAAAGCGAAAGCCAAGCTGTTGCTCCAGCGTGTCGAGATGACGACGTACAATCTGCACCGCGCCGAAAAAATCCCAGACCACGCCATCACGAACCACATCTGCCCAATCGAGGCAAACCGCAACGGGCTGACAATCGCTGTCGATAACCAGCGACACGACATCGCACGTACCGAGATCGATTCCCAGCCACAGCGGTTGCTGATCGGCATTCATTGGCCTGTTGCACAGCAAAGATGCATTCCGTAAACGGTCATTGAGCCAGGTTTGTTCGCTGCGTGCCATTGCCCCTCTCCTTAAACGATGCGGAATCCATCTACCAGTACACAACGACGCAGGCGTACAAAGGTTCTGGCCGATGTCACACCTTCGCCTGTTGGCGTGGTGATGGTCATGGAGGTCCAGCCTTCGCCACCCAGCCCCAGCCCGGCGATACACGAGCCATTTTTAACGAAAATACTGGTGTCGATGGCATTCGCCATTGCGTTCATATTGTCGATATTGCGCGAGTGCATGGCAGCGGTATGGTGGCAGCCTCCTTCCAGCTTCACCGCCAGCGCAATGGCCTCGGTGACATTTGCCACACGGATCATCGGCAATACCGGCATCATCATTTCTGTGACGGCAAAAGGATGGCGCGCCGTGGTTTGCACCAGCAGCAAGCGTGTTTCAGGGGCCACGTTAAGACTGATAGCGGCGGCAATTTTGGCCGCATCACGCCCAACCCAGTCGCGAACGACTTGGCCTTTTCCCTGTTCATCTACGTTTTTCAGCACAATCGGCAGCAGTTTTTCGGCCTGCGCGTCGCTGAGCAAAACGGCGTGATTACGCTGCATTTCTTCCAGCAACGCGTCCGCTACGCTTTCCACCACAATCAGCACTTTTTCATCGGCGCAGATGATGTTGTTATCAAACGACGCTCCCTGCACGATAGCTTTCGCTGCGCGAGGAATATCGGCGGTTTCATCCACGACAACCGGTGGGTTCCCTGCACCTGCGGCGATCAAACGTTTGTTAGTGTGTTTACGCGCCGCGTCTACCACCGCTTCGCCACCTGTCACCACCAATAAACCGATGCCGGGGTATTTGAATAATCGTTGTGCGGTTTCGATATCAGGATTGAGAACCGTTACCAGTAAATTCGCCGGGCCACCCGCCGCAATAATCGCTTCGTTAAGCCAGGTGATAGTTTGCTGTGAGACATTTTTTGCCGCTGGATGCGGTGCAAAGACCACGCTGTTCCCGGCGGAGATCATGCTGATTGCGTTGTTAATGACGGTTGCCGCTGGGTTGGTCGACGGAGTTACCGAAGCCACCACGCCCCATGGCGCATTTTCGATGAGCGTCAGACCGTTATCACCGGTTAACACTTGCGGTGTCAGGCATTCAACGCCCGGAGTACCGCGAGCCTGAGCAATATTTTTGGCACATTTATCTGCAACGCGGCCCATCCCGGTTTCCGCTACCGCCATTTCCGCAAGCGTTTGTGCATGTTGCTCGCCCGCCAGACGGATAGCAGCCACGGCTTTCTGGCGCATCGCCACGCTGGTTAAGGATTTTTGTGCCACGCAAGCCGCTTCAACGGCATCATCCAGTGAGGCAAAAACGCCTGCGCCGCACGGTTTTGTGACGGGTTGTGGTGTTGTGTTTGCCGCCATTCCTGCCAGCACAGCTTTCACCACCTGTTCAATTTGTTGCCTATCCATGCCGCTCAACCCTCACTATTTATGGAAGATAATTTCTCTATCCATGACCACTTCATCGACGATGCCTATCACGCACATGTCGACCGGAGAGGCTTCACTATGATGTGCACGGCGAGCGGAACTCCCGCCCACCAGCAACACCCATTCGCCGTTTCCGGCACCAATGCTGTCAGTGGCTATTGCACACTCACCACTCGGTTCGCCCTGGCGGTTAATCATCTCCACCATCAGCAATTTGTCGTGTTCAAGCCCGCTGTGGCGGACTGTGCAAACGATTTGACCAATGACCATTGCCAGCTTCATGCTCGCCTCCGGACAAAATTCAGATAAAGCAATCCTGTGCCGCCCTGAGGCTGCCAGATAATCAGGTAAAAGAAGGGTGACGTCGGGGGATGACGTCACCGGCTATCAATCGATAGTTTTGTCGCTACCCAGGCCAATCGGGAAGACTTCTTCCAAATCGCCATGTGGACGTGGGATGACATGAACGGAAACCAACTCGCCAATACGCTGAGCCGCAGCAGCTCCGGCATCCGTTGCAGCTTTACAGGCTGCTACATCACCACGCACCATTGCCGTTACCAGCCCACCGCCGATCTGTTTTACGCCAACCAGTTTGACGCGTGCGGCTTTGACCATCGCATCCGATGCTTCAATCACTGCGACCAAACCTCTTGTTTCGATAAGTCCTAGTGCTTCCATGATTTATTTCCTCTCACTCGGTTAAAAAGTTAGACATTTATGGGTGCATATTCTTCACATAGGGCACGTGCTAACCCCTCGACAATGCGGGTTCAGTACTTCTTTCCATCTCGGTATGAGTTTGTGTTTGAGCAATCAGCACCAGCTCAATGATTTCACGCGTGCTGCATCCTCGGGAAAGGTCATGCAGTGGTGCATTCAATCCCTGGATCATCGGGCCAATTGCGCGGAATCCGCCCAGCCGTTGCGCAATTTTGTAGCCAATATTGCCCGCCTCAAGCGACGGAAAAACCAGCACATTTGCCTGCCCTCCCAGCACACTTTCAGGCGCTTTTTGCGCAGCTACCTGGGGCACAAAGGCCGCATCAAATTGCAATTCGCCATCCACGCACAGTTCAGGGGCACGCTCACGTACTATCTCCGTTGCCTGTTGAACGGTGGCAACGCAAGGATGGCGGGCGCTGCCGTTGGTAGAAAATGACAACATGGCGACACGTGCTAGCTGCCCGGTGATTGCCTGCCAGCTTTGTGCGCTGCTGATAGCGATATCAGCAAGCTGAGCGGCTGTCGGTTGCGGTACGACACTGCAATCGGCAAACCCGAGGATCCTTTCTCCCTCTGGCGGCAGCATCAAAAACAGTGAAGAGAGTGTTTTAACACCCGGTTGCAAGCCGATAACTTTCAAACCGGCACGCAAAACGGCAGCCGTAGATGACATATTCCCGGCAATACACACATCGGCTTTCCCTGCCTTGACCATCGCAGCCGCAAACCAGAGCGGGTCACGTAACCGTTCTTTGGCATCATCCGGCGTTTTATCACCGAGACGCTGCGTCAGTTGCTGATAAAACTCTACCAACCAGTCATGTGACGTGGCTGGATCGATAATCTGTAATCCGTCGAGTGGTAGCCCGGCCGCCAGAGCGAAATGGCGCAAGGCAAACGGATTGGCCAGGATAATGGGTTGTGCCAGACCGTGATGCTGGAGGTAATGCGCAGCTTCAATAACCCGCGCATCCTTCGCATCCGGGAAGACGACACGCTTAGGCTGGTTTTGGGCCTGGCGACGGCAACGGTCAAGCAGCATGTGAGCCTCCAGACAGCCGCCGCAGTAGCGTTGCTGCATCTGGCCACTCTTTTTTCAGGCACAGGATCATCAATACATAAACCGCGCTTGAGAGGCGATTAAGTGCCAGCAATAAATCCGCTTTTTGTACGTGGTAATCCGCACCAATAAAGACTGTTGCCGCGCAGATTTCTGTTTCACGAATCTTTGTCCGAAGCAAATTGAGCAATGCAACTTCGCGCCCATGTGCCGCATCGGGAACCAGATGATCGTGCCCAAGATATTTCAACGGCTGATGTGATAAACGGTGTAAATCGTCAGCGGATAAACCCACTAATTGCTGTTCAGGCAATGCCTGCTCCAGCGCGTCAGCACGCATGATATTGCCCAGCAGGGAACGAATATCGGCAAGCCAAAGTGCAGCCGTTTTATCGAATTCAGTTTGCAGCCATACCGCCATAGCAATGGCGCTATCCAGGCTTGCGCGAAATGCCAGACGAGGATCGTTTTTCGCCACAAATACATGCGCATTAAGATGGGTTAGCGTGTCTGGTTTTTCTTTCACTTGCTGCTGGCATAACTCGCAATGCGCGACCTGTGCAACGGATTCACTCGTCAGGCCGTGTACCGGCTGTAATTTCTCTTCCGTTTCAACAAACAAGCGCCCGTCATCATCCTGGAATTTCACCAGCAAACGGCGTGCGTCAATGAGTTCACGGGCCGACGGTGTCATACGGCTGTCAGCGGGAAGGCGGATTTCGCTCCCTTCGCTGAGGGTGTGATTTGCCCGTAGCCAATCTTCAGTAATGAAGGTGCTCATAAGCGCCTCGCCTTAGCATTCCTGCCAATTGGCAGGCCAGGCAACATAGAGAAAACGAACGTGGCTGGGAGTGCCAAATTCGATGCTGGAACCTTTAGGGATAAACATCACATCCCCTGCTTTACCGATAAGCGTTTCGCCTTCATGGCGTATGTGTAATTCCCCTTCCAGCACCATGTCGATTTCATCGTAATTCAGCGTCCAGGGGAAAAAACCGTTTTCCCACTGCATGAAACCTGCCGCCATGCTGCTGCCATCCGCGCCCGTGACCAAATCGGTTAACCCAACACACGGCTCTTGTGCGCCATCAAAACGGCCAAATTTTACCGAACTGCCATCAATAACTTTAATGCCGCCCTTGCCCGTTACCGCGCGAAAACTCGGTTGCATCCCACTGCCCACGCGCGTTTTCTGCTCTTGCTCAACCTTCTCAATAAGCTGCGCCACCAGGCTTTCGGTAAACATTCCCTCCGGTAGCTGAGAGATGATTTCTTCGCGAATACGCTGGCGTTCGGAGCGAGGCGGAGAGCTTTCTGCCACTACAGGGCTTACACCCTCTTCCACTAACGCGATATCCAGTTGCTCGGCAACCACACGGGCTTCAGGCGTGACGATGGATTCTTTCAGGACAAAAGTTATGGTTTTAAGACCACTGGAATGGGCTTCACGAATATCATTAGCCGTAATGAGCTTTTTCATTGAACAGGTTCCTCCTGACCACATATCTCGGCCAGATAATCCTCAAGTTGCCTGACGCTCGCAGCATCCAGGCTGTTCAGTGCAAATATTGGCGGCGTAAATCCAAAGTCTTTGAGCATCGCCTGTGTCTGTGCAATATTTGCATCGGGAAAATCAATTTTGCTTATTACCGCAACGCGTCGCAGATGCGGATAAATATCTAACAACCCGGCGGGGATGCGGCATTGCGGATCGTTTGCTGCGTGAACATATATCAATAATTCCGCATCGATCAGGGTATTAATTAATGCAGAATACAACCGTGGATGACTAAAAAATTCCCCCGGCGTGTCGACATTTCCCACATCACTAAATTCAACCGCCTGAGTTTTTCTGGCCTGTGAATAATTTCCCTGTAACGCGTTAAACAATGTTGTTTTCCCTGCACCCACGGTGCCGACAAACACGATGCGTTTCATGCGGCTAGCTCCGCGTCACAGTACAGACGGTATAACTCAGAATATTGCTGAGGCCGGTTATCGTCTGTTGTAAGGCTTCTTCTACCGAACCGACTGAGCCGTAAACCACTAATGCGCCACTGAATCTATCAAGAAAACCAATGTTCACGCTGGCGGCCTTGGTGGCGAGGTCTCCCGCAATCATGGCGGTTTCACCCGGCGTCAGGGTCATAATGCCAATCGCTTCAGCGCCAGGAACGCCTATTTTCTTCGCTAATTCCTCACCGGGATGAGCAATTAAATGCGCCAGTGTGACCTGTTTTCCAGGAACAAATTCCTGAATAATGCGTTCCTTTTCCATTGCGCCTCCTGAAGAATTACTGCCATGCTGACAATAAACAGGAAAATGGAATAACAAATTTCGGCAAGTAATGGGGAAAGTTGAAGTGGATCACTCAATATTATTTCTCTTTCAAACCCTATCTTTATTTGTGCGATACAACTCGAATTATTGGAATGTAAATATGAAAAATAAATATCAATTCATTTCAGCATGTAAATAAAAAAGGCGGGATAATATCCCGCCGTCATTATTATTTGCTAAAGAGTCTGTTTCACACCACTGCCGTTGTCAGCCTTGATGTACAGCAAAGCCGCCCTTGTTCGTCGCTGATTTCAATCTGCCAGACCTGATGGCGGCGTCCAACGTGAACCGCCGTACACACGCCGCGCACAAGGCCTTCACGCGCAGAGCGCAAGTGGTTAGCGTTGACTTCAAGCCCAACAATTTTTTGCTCACCTTCGGTGCATAAATACCCGGCGACGGAACCGAGCGTTTCTGCCAACACCACCGATGCGCCACCGTGCAGCAAACCAAATGGCTGCCGGGTGCGGTTGTCGACGGGCATGGTGGCTTCTAGCGCATTATCGCCAATGTGGGTAAATACAATTCCCACATGTTCCACCATGTTGCCCGCGCCCATTTTATTCAGCGCTTCCAGATTCACTTCACGTCGCCAGATCATCCCAGAATCTCCAGTAGTGCTTGTAGCGGATGGCGTACACCATTGCCTTCCACACGTTTGACCTGACTACGGCAGGAATAGCCGGTTGCCAGGCAGCGTTGGCGCGGCAGGCGTTGCATCGCCTGATGCCACGAAAGTTCGTAAATCCCCAGCGAATTCGCATGGTTTTTCACTTCATGCCCGTAGGTTCCCGCCATACCGCAGCAACCAACGCTGACATTTTCGAGTTGCGCCCCCAGACGAGCAAAAATGGCTGCCCACTGATTTGGTGACGTCGGTAATGCGGTCACTTCGGTACAGTGGCCGAACAGATACCACGACTCGCCGCTCACAACCTTGCTTTCACGGTTTTCCAGCACGGACGGCAACCATTCATGAACCAGTTGAACGTGGAAATCCCCACGATCCTCGCCCAGAGTTTGCTTATATTCGTCGCGATAACAAAGTACCAGCGCAGGGTCGACGCCGACCATCGGCATACCTAATTTCGCAATGCGATTCAGGAATTCAGAGGTTTTACGCGCAGTGCGGGCAAATTTTTGCAGGAACCCTTTTATGTGTTGCGCTTTACCATTGGGTGAGAATGGCAGAACGACTGGGTTGTAACCTAATTTGCTCACCAGACGCACAAAATCCGCCACCACTTGTGCATCGTAATAACTGGTGAACGGGTCCTGCACCACCAGCACGGTTTTAGCTCGTTGTTCGGCGCTAAAGCTTTCGAGTTGCTCAAGCGTGGTATTCGCGCAAGTGTGCCCGACCAACTTCTGCTGTAACGTCGGCGTGGAGAGCAGCGGTAAATCAATCATGCCGATGTGTTTCGCAGAAAGATTGCGCACCCACGGCTGGCTCATAAAGAAGTTGAAGGTTTTCGGGGCACGCGCCATGAGCGGTGCATAGCTTTCTACCGTTGCCACCAGATGGTCACGCATCGGGCGCAAATAGCGCGTGTGATAGAGCTGTAAGAAGCGCGAGCGGAATTCAGGCACATCAATTTTAATTGGGCACTGAGTGGAGCACGCTTTACACGCCAGACAACCTGACATCGCCTCTTTCACTTCATGGGAAAAATCATACTCGCCTTTGCGAGCGTGCCAGGAGTTGCGCGTACGCTCGATAAGCGTGCGCAGGCTGGCTCGTTTTTCCGGTATTTGTTTTTCCAGCGCATCAGGATCAACACCACGGTCGGCCAACAAACGCAGCCATTCACGCGTTAACGTGGCGCGGCCTTTTGGCGAATGAATGCGGTTGCTGGTGATTTTCATCGACGGGCACATTGGGCTTTTCACATCAAAGTTAAAGCACAAGCCATTGCCGTTACACTCCATCGCGCCACGCCAGGAAGTACGCACCGCAATCGGGATTTGCCTGTCGAAGGTCCCGCGTTTCACCGCGTCGACCTGCATCATCGGGTCATCAACGCCCAGAGGAGGACAGATTTTGCCTGGGTTTAAGCGGTTATCCGGGTCGAATACCGCTTTGATGCGGCGTAGCTCTTCATACAGTGTTTCACCAAAGAAGGCCGGACTGTATTCGGCGCGGAAACCTTTACCATGTTCCCCCCACAACAAACCGCCGTATTTCGCGGTAAGCGCTACGACATCGTCAGAAATACGCTTCATCAGCACTTCCTGATGCGGGTCGGTCATATCCAGCGCCGGGCGCACATGCAGAACCCCGGCATCAACGTGGCCGAACATGCCGTAGCTCAGATTGTGGCTATCAAGTAACGCGCGGAACTCCGTAATATAGTCGGCCAAATGCTGCGGCGGTACGCACGTATCTTCCGCAAAAGGAATCGGCTTCGCCTGCCCTTTGGCATTCCCCAGCAGGCCGACGGCTTTTTTACGCATGTTATAGATACGTTCAATTCCCGCCAGTTCAGTACAGACCTGCCAGCCGATGACTCCGCCCTCGCCCTGCGACATTAATGTGTCGAGGCGTTCACACAGTGAAGCCACCTGGCCTTCAATTAGCGCCAGATCGTCGCCTGCAAATTCAACGATATTCAGGCCAAGCATCTCTTTGCCAGGCACATCGGTGATCAATTCACTGACCGAATGCCAGACGATATCTTCCCGCGCCAGGTTGAGGACTTTGGAATCGACGGTTTCGACGGACAGGGCTCGAGCTTCCACCATGAACGGCGCGTTGCGCAATGCGGAATCAAACGAGTCATATTTGATATTCACCAGACGACGTACTTTTGGCAGCCGCGTGATATCCAGCTTCGCCTCGGTAATAAACGCAAGCGTACCTTCTGAGCCACACAAAATGCGCGTCAGGTCGAATTGCGAGAGGTCGTCGTTAAAAACGTGGCGCAGATCGTAGCCCGTCAGGAAACGGTTTAGTTTCGGGAATTTGTCGAGAATCAGCGGTCGTTGTTCACGGCAACGTTCAAGCACCGTGCGATAGATCTTGCCGGTCGGGCTATCGTCACGCCCCAGGTCTTGCGCAAGGAGTGTCGACATCGGATGCGTATCAAGAATATCGCCACCGAGCAAAACAGCACGTACCCCCATCACGTGATCGGAGGTTTTCCCATAGACCAGTGAGCCCTGCCCCGAGGCGTCGGTATTGATCATCCCGCCAAGTGTGGCACGGTTGCTGGTAGACAGTTCCGGGGCAAAGAAGTAACCGTATGGTTTGAGAAATTGATTGAGCTGGTCTTTTATTACGCCCGCTTCGACTCGCACCCAACCCTGTTCAGGATTGATTTCAATAATGCGATTCATATAGCGCGACATGTCGACGACAATGCCTTTATTCAGTGACTGGCCGTTCGTGCCAGTACCGCCGCCTCTCGGGGTAAAAATCAGGGATTTGAAGCGGTCTTCTGAGGCGAGTCGGGTCAATAGCGCGACGTCAGCCGTAGAACGGGGAAATAAAACCGCATCCGGCAACAGTTGATAAATACTATTATCGGTGGACATCGTGAGCCTGTCAGCGTAGCTGGTCGCTGTATCGCCGGTAAAACCTTGCTGTTCCAGTGCCTGCAAAAAATTGAGCACCAATTGAACAAGACCTGGTGCCTGAGAAATTTGTGGGATCATTGAAGGGTCGACCCTGCTCGAAGTTGTAAGTTATCGTTTGCGTATAAAACTTTTTATATACCCTTTAGCACTTCCGTTCCAGCCAGGCAGCAAGCGAACCAACACCCGCGCAGCCTGAAGAATGAAGTGTATTTGTTTTTAACACATTTTTTTAGGACATGCCCGCCTGTTTTGTTTCTGTTAAAAATCGAGGAAATACATCATCATTATTGGATCCGCTTTGCGGTTTTAACGCAGGCACTTTGCCCGTTATCAGTTATTGAGGTGATTTTATCTATGGTTAAAGTCAGTCAGCCAAAGGATCTGTTACAGATCTTGCTGTCCGTGTTATTTATTTCGGTGATGATTATCGCCTGTTTGTGGATTGTCCGGCCGTTTGTTCTGGGTTTCGCCTGGGCTGGAACCATCGTTATTGCGACCTGGCCGTTGATGCTCAGAGTCCAAAAATTAATGTGGGGAAAGCGTTCGCTCGCCGTTGCGGTGATGACGCTTCTGCTGCTGATGCTATTTGTTATTCCGGTGGCGCTGCTGGTGAATAGCCTGGTCGATAACAGCGGCCCCGTTATCGCGTGGGCCACAACAGGCAATATGGAATTGCCAAAATTTGAGTGGTTAAACAGCATTCCCCTTATTGGTAACAGTCTTTATTCTGGCTGGAATACGCTGGTAGACAGCGGCGGCAGCGCCATTATGGCGAAAATTCGTCCTTATATTGGCACCACGACGACCTGGTTCCTTGGGCAAGCGATACACGTTGGCAGTTTCCTGATGCATTGCGGTCTTATGTTGCTGTTTAGCGTGTTGCTGTATGCGAAAGGCGAGACGCTTGGCAACGGCATTCGCCATTTCTCGTTCCGCCTGGCAGGCAAACGTGGCGATGCGGCAGTGTTGCTGGCAGGGCAAGCGGTTCGCGCTGTGGCGCTGGGCGTGGTGGTGACCGCGCTGGTTCAGTCCGTGTTGGGCGGTGTTGGGTTGGCAATTGCCGGTATCCCCAATGCCACGCTGTTAACCGTGGTGATGCTGATGTGCTGCCTGGTGCAAATTGGCCCATTGTTGGTGCTGATTCCCTCCATCGTCTGGCTGTACTGGACGGGCGATAACACCTGGGGCACGGTGCTGCTGGTATGGAGTTGCGTGGTCGGCACCATGGACAACGTCATTCGTCCGGTGTTGATTCGTATGGGCGCCGATTTGCCGATGATCCTGATTCTCTCTGGCGTCATTGGTGGTTTGATTGCCTTTGGGATGATTGGCTTGTTTATCGGGCCGGTGCTGCTGGCAGTATCGTATCGTCTGATTTCGGTGTGGATGCATGAAGCACCGCCACCGCAAGATGATCCCAATGAGGTCGTTGAAATTCTGGAAGAACGCGAGTAAAAGTCGCTGAAAGTTTGTGTTGCTCTCACTTGCCGGGAGCAACACAAGCGCAATGATTAACAATCCTTATCAATCCCCCGCTTTTTATCGCCTGTTCAAGCCTTTGATTTTACAAAGATGCAGTAATGTGATCTCAATCATTACTTTCCATTAACTATTGAGACGAATCCGAGTGACGCCCCAGGGGGATGTACCTACTATTACTTCACGGCTATGAATCAACACATTGATTTATAAGCATGGAAATCCCCTGAGTGAAACAACGAATTGCTGTGTGTAGTCTTTGCCCATCTCAACGATGGGCTTTTTTTTTGTTATTTCAGCTTTCTACATAAGCCATCACCGCCAAGAATTCTATCTGTGTAAGCAACTAAAAATGCACTCTATCTCTCACAAAAAAACCACACATTAGCTATGCGCAGGAATATTTAAACAGTTTTTCACCAGCCTCCTTCTCTCTGTTATTTTGATACACATGCAGGTAATGCCTCAGGAGTATGCCGAAACTCCCGGAATTTTTCTTTTCATGTAGTCCACGACTGATTTCAGTATATTTCATTCACCATCTAAATAATTGATTGTATTACTTTCAGTGTTAGCATAGCCATTCTAAATGGAGGGCTTTATATGTATGAAAATCCCGTGAAGTACGCTCCCTTAAAAAAGGGAGGACTGCGTCTTCTTACGCCAGGTGAAATAGGTCTGGCCTGTTCACTTTTTGATTTCAGTGTTCACTACAATCAAGTATGGGTTCACAGAGGTGGTTACCTACCATTTAACCTTCAAGATAATTATACTGCTATGACTCCTGATGGAGAAATGTGGTTTCAGGACGGTGTCTATCAAAATGATTTTTCTATTCCTTATGTCGACGGCCAACATCTATTTCTTCATGAGATGATGCATGTTTATCAAAAACAGCGGGGGATGTGGGTAAAGACCCGAGGTGCTTTCTCATGGGCTGCTGACTATACTTACAGCTTAGATAAGGCGACCCTTAGTGACTATTCAATGGAACAGCAAGCCTGTATTGTTAGTGACTATTGGTTGTTAAAACACCATGGATTCTTTGGTCATACTAACCTTTATAAATTCCGAGATTATGACCCTCATGAACCCGTGAGAAACCTGTTAGTGAGATATGTAGAAATATTAGGGAACTTCCCATAATGAAGAAGCTATTATTGCCTGTATGTATTTTTTTAATGGGGTGCCAAAGTGGAGCAGATAAACTCGTTTATAGGGAGTGGAAATGGATAAGTGTCGACCTTGAAAGGGTTTGTTTTAGTGTAAATAAAAATGATATTTTGGACTATTACTATTTATCCTCCAACAAAAACAATCAGGTTAATGAGCTATTAGTTACAGGTAGCAAATCATTACATTTATCTTACCCTGACACATGTATAAATATTAAACTTGAAAAAGGTTATCAATACTACTCAAAGTACACGTTAAATGGCATTAATTATCGCTACAACTTTTTTATAGATAATAACTGGAATGTAATTAGCTTAGAGGGAGGATAACTCCCTCATTTTTAGCAGTGGTTAATCAGGCTACGCGTAACTCACGTTGTTTGGGATTTCACCCAATGCCATATTCGATATTTTGCCCACCTTAAGCGGTGGGATTTTCTGGAACTTCAAGCAATGTACGAGTCGCTGGTACTGACCTCGCAATGACTTACCATGCGCCACTTACCAGCGATGACCCGTGTATCACCACTGACTCGTATCACTCCCGCGCTTCTGATATCCCCGCTTGAGGCCCCAATACGGACCTCAAACTCTCCGGGTTCCACCACGCGATCCCCATTACGACGGGTGAAATTGAGCATATCTGTTGGGACGCTAAACGTGAGTTGCGCGCTGGCACCGGGTTCCAGATGCACGCGTTGAAAGGCTTTTAATTCCTGAATCGGGCGCACCATTGATGCCACTTTGTCGTGCACATAGAGCTGCACCACTTCGCTTCCCGCAACGGTTCCACTGTTACGGACAGTGATGCTAACGCTGACAATACCGTCATCAATGGCCACATTTTCTTGGGAAAATTGCAGCGGGCTGTAGTCGAACTCCGTCCAGGTTTTACCAAAACCAAACGGATAGCGGGAACCAAAGTGGAACGCAAAGGGTGTGCCACCGCTCTTCAGTTTGTGGTTGTAGTAATACGGCATGGCACCCGCACTTTTGGGAATGGAAACCACCAGCCGGCCACCGGGTTCCGCACGCCCGGTAAGCACATCGGCAATGGCGTGCCCGCCCTCCTGCCCTGGCGCCCAGGCCATCAGCAGTGCCGCAACCTTATCTTCCTGACCACCCAGGTTATAAGGCCGGCCTCCCGTCATGACCACTACCACCGGTTTACCTGTTTGAATGAGTTCATCCAGCAATTGCTGCTGTACGCCCGGCAGCACCAGGCTGTCTGTATCTGAGCCTTCACCGACGGTGCCACTCTGGAATAACCCGGATAAATCCCCCACGCACAGCACAACAACATCACTTTGTTGAGCGATTTTCACCGCATCTGGGATCAACGAAACGTCGTTTGAAACTGGAGAGGATTGCATCGGTTTACCGCCGCTGTCGCCAGGGAAAACGGGTGCACCCGCCATACGTTTTTCGATGATGTGACAACCTTTGGCGTAACTTACGTTGTCGCTTCCCAAACATTCCCGTAATGCCTCCAGCGGTGTTACCACTTGCGAAGTTTGCTCCAGCATATCGCTGATGATCAGATGCACCGGGAAGCTATATCCACTTAGCAGTGCCAGCGGATCGTCGGCTGTAGGCCCAATAACAGCCACACGCAAAGGTCCTTTGAGCGGCAAAGTGCCGTCATTTTCAAGCATTGTGATAGAACGCGTTGCCACTTCACGGGCAATTTGTTTGGTGGATTCCGTTTGCAGAGCCACGCCATTCTCATCGCGATAAGGATGTTCAAACAGGCCAAGACGGAATTTCTCTTTCAGAACGCGTGCGACAATTTCATCAACTTTTGCCATTGTGATTAAACCGCGCTCGACCGCCTGTCCCAGATGACGTGCGCAATCATCTTTAGGTAATTCCACATCCAAACCGGCATTAAAAGCCAGCGCCGCTGATTCTGCCGCATCGTGCGAAATACCGTGATGCTGATGCAGCAGGCTAACACCGCCATAATCGGCAACAATCAGCCCATCGAACCCCCATTGTTCACGCAATAGAGTCGTCAGCAAGAATTCATCTGAGTGCCCTGGCTGATTATCAATATCGTGATAGGCAGGCATGACAGATCCGGCATTGGCCAGCTTCACCGCCATTTCGAATGGCAACAGGAAGGTATCGTTCAGTTCGCAAAATCCCAGATGGACTGGCGCATGGTTACGCGCCCCTTCGCTAAACGAGTGCCCGACATAATGCTTCAGGGTCGCCAGCAGGTCGCGATTCCTGCCTTGCAGACCTTTCACATAATGCGTGGCCATCATGCCAACCAGCCACGGATCTTCACCAAATGTTTCTTCGGTACGCCCCCATCGCACATCACGTGACACATCCAGAACCGGGGCAAGCCCCTGATGGCAGCCTGTCGAGCGGGCTTCATTGCCAATTGCTGCCGCAGCGCGCTCAATGAGATCCACATCCCAGGTGGAGCCGTAGTTAAGGGATGAAGGGTAAAGCGTGGCGTCTTTGCACAACAATCCCACTAAACACTCTTCGTGGAACAATGCCGGAATGCCCAGTCGGGTTTCTTCAACCAGGGTTTTCTGTAAGCGATTGGCTGCACGCACGCCCTCTTTTGCATCCACAATATGAGTGCCTAACGGCCTTGTGATTTGCCCAATACCTAACTTCAACCGCTCAGTGAGCCCAGCCTGTTCAGTGACTCCGGCAAACTCATCACTTAAGTCGGTACGTTCACGGTGATTACCGTCGCTGGATAAAATCAGCCAATACGCATGCATTTGTGCGAACTTTTCTTCCGCTGTCATGCGCGAAAGTAGATCGCTGACACGTTCGCTAATCGGGCGGAGAGCTTCCTTATAAATGGCCGGCATAGTATTCCCCTTTCAAGAGATGAGTTCCAACCATCAATATGAGTGATGAATGAAGGCGCAAACAATTGCCAGAATAACCAGCAAGATTACGTTTTTTAGTTTTTAGCGATAAGTGTGATGGGATTCAAAAATATTCTGGCTAACAGGCTAATTCAGTAAGAACCTGAGGGGATTAGAGATAACTCCGTCACAATTGATAAGAAACATAAAACACAAATGAAAAATTACAATACTCCTCTTAACCTTCACCACATATAACTAGTGGCATATTCCGGCTCTTAATAAAGGTGAATGTATGTCGGTGCTAACTGAAAAAATTACCAACAAAGAAAAACTGGGCTTTGGACTTGGCGATGCGGCAAGTCACATCGTGTTTGATTCCTCGGTCGCTATTCTGGCTTATTTTTATACTAATATTTATGGTTTACCCCCAGCAGTGATGGGGACTCTTTTTTTAGTCGTCAGGGTACTTGATGCCATTACCGATCCTATTATGGGCGCGATTGCTGATCAGACAAAAAGCCGCTGGGGGCGTTTCCGCCCGTGGTTATTGATTATCTGCGTTCCATTTGCAGTCAGTTGTGTACTGGTTTATTCCACACCAGACTTTGACCAAACCGGTAAAATTGTTTATGCCGTTCTCGCTTATATTTTCATGACCTTAATGTACACAGCGATTAATATTCCGTATTGCTCGCTGGGTGCAGCGATCACTTCTGATCCGCAAGAGAACCTGTCATTACAATCCTGGCGTTTCGCCATTGCCCCCATTGGTGGCGCGATGGGTACCGCACTGATTCTGCCGTTGGCTGATTTTATTTCACCTGCTGACAGAGCGACCGGCATGCAGTGGGCAATGGGCATCTTTGGTGTCATTGGTTGCATCATGTTCCTGGTCTGTTTCATTACTACCCGCGAACGTATTACACCGGTTAAAGAAGAAAACCTGAATATTATGCGCGATGTCCGTGTGTTATTAAAAAATGACCAGTGGCGTATTCTGTCGGTTTATAATTTGGCGATGTTATGTGGCGTGGTCGTCCGTGGCAGCCTGTTGGTTTATTTCGTGCAATATATTCTTAATCAGGGTAGCGGTATTATTTCTATGTTTATGCTGGCTACCACTATAGCTGCGGTATTTGGTAGTTTGTTTGCAAAACATCTCGGTGGCTGGATGTGTAAAATCCGCGCTTCGGTTTGGGTAAACGTACTCAGTGCTGTGGTTGGATTATTGTTCTTAGTTTTGCCGACTCATTACTGGATGCCTGCTTTTATTGTCCATATTGCCCTTAATATATTGCAGGGTATTAATGCTCCACTGCAATGGTCAATGATTACCGATGCTAATAACTATGGTGAGTGGAAAACCCAACGCCGTATTACAGGGATGAATGTTGCCGCAAATATCTTCATCATTAAGTTGGGTGTAGCCATTGGTGGGGCGTTAACAGGTTGGGGTCTGGCATGGTTTGGTTACCAGGCGGGTGTAGAGCAACAATCTGCCGAGGCTATACGTGGCGTATTGATTCTGTTTACCGTACTGCCTGCTATTTTCTACTTGATTACTGCAATTTCGATTCGTTATTACAAACTTACCGAAGAGCGAATGAACAGTATTGTGAGCGACCTGCGTACCGGGAAGTTCCAGAGCGAAAGTGAAGTGACTGGAGTCATGAGCCCTAAAGCGTCGGTATAAAAGTGGTAAAAAAAAGGCTCCTTAGCAATGAGGAGCCTTTTTAATGTGAAGATAATTACTTATTCGTTTCTGCCAGACTCAACCAGGTTTGCACCACGGTATCCGGGTTCAGGGAAAGGCTATCAATCCCCTCGTCCATCAACCAGGCAGCAAAGTCTTCATGGTCAGAAGGCCCTTGTCCACAGATGCCGACGTATTTACCTTGTTTCTTCGCCGCTTTGATTGCCATCGACAACAGCGCTTTCACTGCGTCGTTACGCTCATCAAACAGTTCAGAAACCACGCCAGAGTCGCGGTCCAGCCCCAGTGCCAGTTGGGTCATGTCGTTTGAACCAATGGAGAAACCGTCAAAATATTGCAAGAACTCGTCAGCCAACAAGGCGTTTGACGGGATCTCACACATCATGATGATTTTCAGCCCATTCTCGCCACGTTTCAGACCCTGACGTTCCAGTTCTTCAACAACAGCTTTAGCCTGCGCAACGGTACGCACGAACGGCACCATCACTTCGACATTCGTCAGGCCCATATCATTACGTACGCGCTTCATGGCAGCGCATTCCAGCGCGAAGCAATCGCGGAAGCTGTCGGACACATAACGACCTGCCCCACGGAAGCCAAGCATTGGGTTTTCTTCTTCCGGCTCATAACGCTCGCCGCCCACCAGGTTGGCGTATTCGTTAGATTTGAAGTCAGACAGACGCACAATCACGCGCTTCGGCCAGAATGCTGCGCCCAATGTCGCAATCCCTTCAGTCAGACGACCGACATAAAACTCAACGGGATCGTCGTAGCCTTTCATCATTTCACGGATTTCGTTTTGCAACGCAGGCTCTTGCTGGTCAAATTCCAGCAACGCGCGTGGATGCACGCCAATCATGCGGTTGATGATGAATTCCAGACGCGCCAGCCCCACACCCTCATTTGGCAGGCAGGCAAAATCAAAGGCGCGGTCAGGGTTACCGACGTTCATCATGATTTTCAGCGGCAGATCCGGCATGGTATCGACTGTCGAACTTTTAATGCTGAAATCCAGCAGTTCGGCATAAACGTAGCCGGTATCGCCTTCAGCACAGGAAACCGTCACGTTCTGTCCATCACTCATGCGTTCGGTCGCATCGCCACAACCCACAACAGCAGGAATGCCGAGCTCACGGGCAATAATTGCCGCATGACAGGTACGACCGCCACGGTTAGTGACAATCGCGGCCGCCTTTTTCATGATAGGTTCCCAGTCCGGGTCGGTCATATCAGTCACCAACACATCACCCGGCTGAATACGGTTCATCTCACTAATGTCGTGAATAACTTTTACCGGACCGGCTCCGATGCGATGACCGATGGCACGCCCTTCGGCAATGATTTTGCCGTGGTCATGCAACTGGTAACGCTCCATAACCTGGCCCTGGGAACGCACAGTTTCCGGGCGTGCCTGCACAATAAATAGCTTGCCGGTATGCCCATCTTTTGCCCATTCGATATCCATCGGACGGCCATAGTGTTTCTCGATTTGTACCGCTTGTTTCGCCAGTTCCTGCACTTCTTCAGGCGTAATAGAGAACTTATCGCGATCCACTTGTGGCACGTCTTCGATACGAACCTGCTTGCCATGCTCCTGGCTTGGGGCATAAACCATGCGGATCTTTTTCGAACCCATATTACGGCGCACAATCGACGGTTTACCGGCAGCAAGCGTAGGCTTGTGCACGTAGAACTCGTCCGGGTTAACCGCGCCCTGTACAACCATTTCACCAAGTCCGTAAGCGGACGTGATAAACACCACCTGGTCGAAACCAGATTCGGTATCGATGGAGAACAAGACGCCGGAGGATGCGAGGTCAGAACGCACCATACGCTGGACGCCAGCAGAGAGCGCAACGCCACGGTGGTCGTAACCCTGATGAACGCGATAAGAGATAGCGCGGTCATTAAACAGAGAAGCAAAGACGTGTTTCACGGCAACCAACACCGCGTCATAACCTTGTACGTTGAGGAAAGTTTCTTGTTGTCCGGCAAACGAGGCATCTGGCATATCTTCTGCGGTCGCGGAGGAGCGTACGGCAAAAGAGGCGTCAGCATCGTCAGAGGAAAGCTGTTCGTAGGCATCGTGGATGGCTTTTTCCAGCTCCGGCTGGAATGGCGTATCGATTATCCATTGACGGATTTGCGCACCGGCTTTTGCAAGCGCAGTCACATCATCAATATCCGTTTTATCCAGCAACTCATAGATACGCTGGTTCACACCACTTTGGTCAAGAAATAAGTTAAACGCTTCGGACGTGGTGGCAAAACCATTCGGTACGGAAACACCCATACCTGAAAGGTTTGTAATCATTTCACCCAGAGAGGCATTTTTGCCCCCGACCTTCTCTACATCATTCATGCCGAGTTGGTTGTACCAAAGCACCAGCGGTGACGAGTTGGACATCGAAACAATCCTTTTGTGATATATGAATGGGTACCAGAAACACATTACATCCCCATTAGATTGGCATAATTGCAGGCAGGAATGAAACCGGTGAATCGTTCAAGCAAAATAAAAATTTGAAATTTTCAGATTTATTTACTTTTCGCTTAAGCTATTGATTCTTCATTTAATCCCTATCTTAATAATGATTTAAGCAGTTAAAAAAATTGAACCGCCCATTTCATTAAAAATAAAAACTACGTTTCACTTTTAAAAATCAAATGAGATTGATCCAGGATGGAAGGTTTTAATTTATGCTTCAGCCAGAGTCGTCACTTTCATAGCCAAAATAATTCGAGATGCGTGAAGGCGGCAAGTTTGTGACCCCCCCAGGAGCTTACATAAGTAAGTGACTGGGGTGAGCAAACGTAGCCAACGCACATGCAGCTTGAATTATGAAGGGTACAGGATTGAAAAATGGATAACGCAGTAGACAGGCAAGTTTTTTATATTTCCGATGGCACCGCCATCACCGCTGAAGTACTCGGGCACGCGGTGATGTCGCAGTTTCCGGTCGCGATTAACAGCATTACGCTGCCGTTTGTGGAAAACGAAAGCCGCGCTAATGCCGTCAGAGAGCAGATTAATGCGATTTATCAGCAAACGGGTGTGCGACCGTTGGTGTTCTACTCCATCGTATTGCCAGAAATTCGCGACATTATTTTGCAAAGTGAAGGTTTTTGTCAGGATATCGTGCAGGCACTGGTCGCCCCTTTACAGCAAGAATTGAAACTTGATCCGACGCCCATTGCCCATCGTACCCACGGTTTAAATCCTGGCAATTTAATTAAATATGATGCGCGTATTGCGGCAATTGATTACACACTTGCCCACGATGACGGCATTTCGATGCGAAACCTCGATCAGGCGCAGGTTATCTTGTTGGGCGTCTCACGCTGTGGAAAAACACCGACCAGTTTGTATCTCGCGATGCAGTTTGGTATTCGGGCCGCAAACTATCCGTTTATCGCCGACGATATGGATAACATTCAACTCCCTGCGGTACTTAAACCGCTGCAGCACAAGTTGTTTGGCCTGACGATTAACCCAGAACGCCTCGCTGCGATCCGTGAAGAGCGTCGGGAAAACAGCCGCTACGCGTCAATGCGCCAGTGCCGCCTTGAAGTGGCTGAAGTTGAAGCTCTGTTTCGTAAGAATCAGATCCGCTATCTCAACAGTACCAATTACTCGGTTGAAGAGATGGCAACCAAGATCCTCGATATCATGGGTTTGAATCGCCGCATGTACTAACAAACTAGTGCAAAGGTGCGATTTTGTATGGTAGGCTGTACAGAATTTGGTGGTCACGATTCAGTTTTACGGTTGAATTCAACATAAATTGGTTTATCGTGACTGCCATCACTTCCCGGTACTTTTGCCGAGCTGAAGACAAAATTTCTGAGACATCCAATGAATAAAACAGATGAACTGCGCACCGCGCGCATCGACAGTCTGGTTACGCCTGCGGAACTGGCACAGCGTTTGGCTGTATCTGAACAGGTCGCACAAAACGTAACAGCCTCCCGTCGTCGTATCGAAAAGATCCTCAATGGCGAAGATAACCGCCTGCTGGTGATTGTCGGTCCTTGCTCAATCCATGACCTGGATGCGGCAATGGATTATGCCCACCGTTTGCAAGTGGCGCGCGAACAACATCAGCATCGCCTTGAAATCGTGATGCGCACGTATTTTGAAAAACCGCGCACCGTTGTGGGCTGGAAAGGCTTAATTTCCGACCCAGATTTGAACGGTAGCTATCGCGTGAACCATGGCATTGAGCAGGCTCGTCGTTTGCTTTTGCAGGTGAACGAGTTGGGTGTACCGACTGCCACCGAATTTTTGGATATGGTGATCGGGCAGTATATTGCCGATTTAATTAGCTGGGGCGCGATTGGCGCGCGTACCACGGAAAGCCAAATCCATCGTGAAATGGCCTCCGCACTCTCTTGCCCGGTAGGTTTCAAAAATGGTACTGACGGGAATACTCGCATTGCCGTTGATGCGATTCGTGCAGCCCGCGCCAGCCATATGTTCCTTTCGCCTGATAAACACGGTCAGATGACTATTTATCAAACCAGTGGCAACCCGTACGGCCATATCATCATGCGCGGTGGCAAACAGCCAAACTACCATGCGGCCGATATTGCTGCGGCGTGCGATAGCCTGCATGAGTTTGATTTACCAGAGCAACTGGTCATCGATTTTAGCCACGGCAACTGCCAGAAACAGCACCGCCGTCAACTGGAAGTGTGTGAAGACGTCTGTAACCAAATCCGTAATGGTTCGCGCGCCATTGCCGGTGTGATGGCTGAGAGCTTCATCCAGGAAGGCACGCAGAAAATTGTTGCGGGGAAACCGCTGGTCTACGGCCAGTCAATTACCGACCCTTGCCTGAACTGGGATGACACGAAGACGCTGCTCGATATGCTGGCAGACGCAACAAACAGTCGTTTTTGATTGATGCTTTACACCTTCTCCGTCAGGGGAAGGTGATCCCCCTCTTCCCCCCGTTAGCCCAAAATTGATCTATTCACAAATTTCTTACAAATAACACTTGATGATGAAACATAGTTTATTGATAATGATTATCATTGTTACATTGATTGTCATTTGTATACCGAGTGAAACATGGAAAAAAACTTCACCACTACGAATCCGCAATCTGCGGCCATTCCCCGTCAGATAGACAGCAAACTGTTACTCGGCCCTGACGGACGCGTGGTGATTGTCCACGAAGGCCAGCAATACCAATTACGTCAGACCCAGGCTGGAAAGCTAATTCTGACCAAATAACCCAAAATTTAAACCCTAAAAACACCCCCTAAATAATTCGCGCGGCATCGCGGCGGCAAGAGAATGAATCCCGATGAGCTTACACAAGTAAGTGATTCGGGTGAGTGAACGCAGCCAACAAAGATGCAGCACGAAGTATGAAGGGGTGACGCAAGCCACCCAGGTTTTCCCCAGGCAGCCAGCGCTTTTAATTTTCCTATGGAGATTTGCGCATGCCTGCTTTACACACAGTCGGATTCCGTCTGTCATTACTGACTGTCGCGATTTTTACCGCCCTACCTGCCAGTGCGAAAGACGATCAGGTTACCGTGGTGGCTACCGGTAACGAACGCAGCACTTTTGAAGCCCCAATGATGGTCACCGTCATTGATGCCAATACCCCTGAAGCTCAAACCTCTTCTTCCGCCGCCGATATGTTACGTAAAGTTCCTGGGATAACAGTTTCCGGCACCGGGCGTACTAATGGGCAGGATGTCAGCATGCGTGGCTACGATCGCCGTGGTGTTTTAATGCTGGTTGATGGGGTTCGTCAGGGGACAGATACCGGACACCTCAACAGCACGTTTCTTGATCCCGCGTTGATCAAACGTATCGAAGTGGTGCGCGGCCCTGCCGCCCTGTTGTACGGCAGCGGCGCTCTGGGCGGGGTGATTTCTTATGAAACGGCTGATGCCAGCGATTTACTCTATGAAGGCCAAAACAGCGGTTACCGCGTGTTTGCCACCGGCGGCACTGGCGACCACAGCGTAGGCATGGGTGCCAGCGCATTTGGCCGCACTGATGATTTCGATGGCCTGGTCTCCTGGTCAAGCCGCGATCGTGGTGACATTCGCCAGAGCGACGGTGAAACGGCACCAAACGATGAAAGCATTAACAACTTCTTGACCAAAGGTACCTGGTTCATCGACCCGGCACAGTCTCTGGCTGGCTCTTTGCGTTATTACAATAACGCGGCTCAGGAACCTAAAAATCCTCAGACCACAACGGCTGATCCCAGCAATCCGATGGTTGACCGTTCAACCATTCAGCGCGATGCACAGCTTAACTATCATATTGGGCCTGAGCAAAGCGACTGGCTGAATGCCGATGCCACCGCCTACTGGTCTGAAGCACGCATCAATGCTCAGGGCCAAACCGACGGTGCAGAATTCCGTAAGCAAACCACCAGCGGCGCAAAATTAGAAAACCGTAGCCGCCTGTTTAACGACAGCTTTGCGGCGCATTTGCTGACATACGGTGGGGAATACTATCGTCAGGATCAAAAGCCCGGCGGTAATACAACAGGCTTCCCGCAGGCCAATATCGATTTTGGCTCTGGCTGGCTACAAGATGAAATCACGCTGCGTGATCTGCCGGTATCCATTTTAGCCGGTACCCGTTATGACAATTACAGCGGTAGCAGCGATGGCTATGAAGATGTTAATGCCGACCAATGGTCATCCCGTGGTGCACTTTCCATCACGCCAACCGACTGGCTGATGCTGTTCGGCTCTTACGCTCAGGCATTCCGCGCCCCTACCATGGGCGAGATGTATAACGATGCTAAACACTTTTCTATCGGCACGCGTTACACCAACTATTGGGTGCCAAATCCTAATCTGCGTCCTGAAACCAATGCCACGCAAGAAGCCGGTTTTGGTTTGCGCTTCGACGATTTAATGTTGGCTGACGATGGCATCGAATTTAAAGCGAGCTATTTCGATACCAAGGCAAAAGACTACATCTCCACCACTGTCGACTTCGCCAAAGCAACGACCATGTCTTACAACGTGCCTAACGCCAAAATCTGGGGTTGGGATATGACGGCGAAATATACCAGCGCATGGTTCAGCCTGGACCTGGCTTATAACCGTACCCGGGGTAAAGACGAGGATACCGGCGAGTGGATTTCAAGCCTGAACCCGGACACGGTGACCAGTGTTCTGGACATTCCGGTTGCACAAAGCGGCTTCTCCGTGGGCTGGGTCGGTACTTTTGCTGACAAATCCACGCATATCAGCAGCAGCTACAGTGAACAAGCCGGTTACGGCGTGAACGATTTCTATATCAGCTATCAAGGCCAACAACAGTTGCGCGGGCTGACCACCTCCCTGGTGCTGGGTAATGCCTTTGACAAGGAATACTGGTCGCCACAAGGGATCCCTCAAGATGGCCGTAACGGCAAAATCTTTGTTAGTTATCAATGGTAAGGAACCGAAATGACTCAGCGTTATGAAAACTGGTTACAGTTCAAGCAAGAGCACCCAAAAAAGTATGCTCGCGACATCGCAAAACTGATGAACATTAGCGAAGCTGAATTGACTCATGCCCGTGTGGGACATGATGCATGGCGCTTAAAAGGCGAGGTCCGCGACATTCTGGCCTCTCTTGAAAACGTGGGCGAGATCAAATCCATTTGCCGCAATGAATATGCGGTACATGAACATATCGGTCGTTTTGAAAACCAGCAACTGCACGGCCACGCAGGCCTGGTTCTGAACCCACGCGCACTGGATTTGCGTCTGTTCCTGAACCAATGGGCTTTCGCGTTCCACGTCCGTGAAGAAACCGCCCGCGGTGAACGCCAGAGCGTGCAATTCTTTGACCATCAGGGTGATGCGCTGTTGAAGGTTTACACCACGGATAACACCGATTTCGCCGCCTGGGGCGATATGCTGGCGAAGTTTATCTATGCCGATAACCCCGCGCTTGAGCTGCAAGCTGCAGAAAAAAGCGTGATGACACCTGCGGTTGATGGCCGTCAGGTTGAAGAAGAGTGGCGCGCTATCCGTGATGTGCACCAGTTCTTTGGGCTGCTCAAACGCCACCAGCTCACACGTCAACAAGCTTTCCGTCTGGTTGCTGACGATCTCGCCTGCCAGGTGGATAACGACGCGCTGGCGCAACTGCTGGCGCTAGCAAAGCAAGACAAAAACGAAATCATGGTGTTTGTTGGCAACCAGGGTTGCGTACAGATTTTCACCGGTGTCGTTGAAAAAGTCGTGCCGATGGATAACTGGATTAACATCTTCAACCCGCAATTCACGCTGCATTTAATGGCCGATACCATTGCGGAAAGCTGGGTGACGCGCAAGCCAAGTGGTGATGGCTTCGTGACCAGCCTTGAGTTGTTTGCCGCTGACGGTACGCAAATCGCGCAACTTTACGGCCAACGTACCGAAGGTGAACCGGAGCAACAACAGTGGCGCACTCAGCTTGAAGCACTGGTAAGCAAAGGCATCGCTGCATGAAACGCCGGTTATTTGCCCTTTTTGCCTTAACTGCATTTGCCTTGCCTGCGATTGCCGCCGCCAAAGATCAGCGAGTGGTGGCAATTGGTGGTGACGTCACTGAAATCGTCTTTGCATTAGGCTCGAGCGACCAGTTGGTCGCTCGTGACAGCACCAGTCTGCATCCGGAGGCGGCGACAAAACTGCCGGATGTGGGTTACATGCGCCAGCTTAATGCCGAAGGGATCCTGGCGATGCGTCCAACGCTTGTGCTGGCGAGCGCTCAGGCCAAGCCGTCGCTGGCACTTGAGCAAGTCGCCAGTAGCCATGTCAAAGTGGTGACTATTCCGGCGAATAATTCGCTGGAAGGCATTGATGAGAAGATTGATGCGGTTGCTCAGGCTATGGGTAAAACGACGCAGGGCGAGGCTTTACGCCAACAAGTGCATAACAAGCTGGCGTCGATTCCTGAAAAACCGTTACCTGTAAAAGTCCTGTTCATCATGAGCCATGGTGGCATGACCGCGATGGCCGCGGGGCAAGAAACGGCAGCAGATGCTGCTATTCATGCTGCGGGTTTGCAAAATGCGATGCAAGGATTCAAACGTTATCAGCCTATGTCCCAGGAAGGTGTGATTGCCAGCCAACCGCAGTTGGTGCTGATCACCGCCGATGGCGTGAAAACGTTAGGGGGTGAAGATAATGTCTGGAAACTGCCAGGTCTGGCTCAGACACCTGCCGGAAAAGGCCACCAGTTGTTGATCGTCGACGACATGGCGCTGCTGGGTTTTGGTTTACAAACTCCGGATGCCATCCTTGCATTACGTAAAAAAGCGGAGCAATTGCCTTGATACACCGTCCCCTGCCTCAACGCGCCCTGTTCGTCATGTTGCTGGCGCTATTGGCTCTGTCTTTGGTTGCGGCCAATTTAGGTGCCATGCGTCTTTCCATCGCGGTGCTGTGGCAAGCGCAGGATGAAGCGCTGCGCCATATCTGGCTCAATATTCGCCTTCCTCGCGTGTTGCTTGCAACGCTGGTTGGCGGCGCACTGGCACTTTCAGGCTGCGTGATGCAGGGGCTGTTTCGCAATCCGCTTGCCGATCCGGGCTTGCTCGGCATCAGCAGCGGGGCTGCACTGGCGGTAGGATTTTCAGTGGTTCTACCGCTGGCGCTTCCGGTTGTGCTGGCCTTGTATGTTCCGATGTTGGCGGCGTTTCTGGGCAGTCTTGCCGTCACGCTGGTGATTTTCTTCCTGAGTCGTCAGGGCAACAATAGTCTTTCTCGCCTGCTGTTGGTGGGCATTGCCATTAATGCCCTGTGCGGTGCGGCGGTCGGCGTCTTGTCATGGATCAGTAATGATGCTCAATTGCGCCAGCTTTCACTTTGGGGCATGGGTAGCCTTGGTCAAGCGCAATGGTCAACCTTGCTCGCCACCGCCTCGTTTGTTATCCCTGCTTCACTGGTTATCGCGTTTCTGTCCAGGCGCCTTAACCTGTTGCAGCTTGGCGACGAAGAAGCGCATTACCTGGGCGTGGACGTTAAAACAACCCAGCGTCAGTTATTGATTTTAAGTGCGCTGTTAGTGGCCGCCGCGGTTGCCGTGAGCGGTGTGATTGGCTTTGTTGGCCTGGTGGTTCCGCACCTGGTGCGGATGTGGCTCGGGGCCGATCATCGCTGGCTTATTCCGGGCTCAATTCTTGCTGGCGCTATGTTGCTTCTGGTTGCTGATACGCTCGCTCGCACGTTGGTTGCGCCCGCAGAAATGCCGGTGGGTTTGCTGACCAGTTTGCTCGGCGGCCCGTGGTTCTTAGCCCTGATATTCCGCCAAAAGAGGGAAACTGATGGCTGATTTTTTACAGACGCGCAATGTCACTTTGCGTCCTGGTGCACGGACGTTACTGGATGACATTAATCTGACGCTTGCAACGGGTGAAGTTGTCGCGCTGATTGGCCCAAACGGTGCTGGAAAATCCACACTACTACGCGTGCTCACGGGTTTTCAGCCGCCGGACAGTGGTGAGATTACCCTTTCCGGGCGTCCGCTAAACTCATGGTCAAACGATGCGTTATCCCGAAAACGCGCGGTCATGCGCCAGCGCAGCGGTATGGCTTTTAGCTGGGCCGTCGAGGATGTCATTGCCATGGGACGCGCACCGTGGCCAGAAAAAGAGACAAAAACGGTCGTGCGGGAGGTTATGGCGCTGACAGGATGCGATTCACTTGCCGGGCGCGATTTTTGCCAGCTTTCAGGGGGTGAGCAACAGCGAGTACAGCTCGCCCGCGCGCTGGCACAGCTGTGGTTCGACGGGCAACCGCACGGTTGGCTGTTTTTAGATGAACCCACTTCCGCGCTGGATTTGTATCATCAGCAACATCTTCTGCGTTTACTGCGTCGTTTATCGCTGATGGGAACACTTTCGGTGTGTGTCGTGTTGCACGATTTGAACCTGGCGGCGCTTTGGGCAGACCGTATCGTGTTGTTGCACGAAGGGCGACTGGTGGCGCAAGGGTCGCCGCAACAAGTGATGGATGAATCGACGTTGCAACACTGGTATCAGGCCGACTTACGGGTTTTCCATCATCCGGAGCACCCGGTGCCACAGGTTTGGTTGAAGCAATAAAACCTTAACCTTTTATTATTCAAGCTGCATGCGTGTTGGCTACATTTATGCAACTTGAAGTATGACGGGTTAACTTGAGCAGCTTACCTCTAAACGCCTCCCCCAATCTGGCGGACGTTGCGTCACGTCCCCATCATGTTCGGCAAACGGCTGCTTAAGCGTTTCATGTAATTGCGCCAAAACACTCACATCGCCCTGTTCTGCGGCATCAATAGCACGCTGAGCCAGCCAGTTGCGCAAAACCACTGACGGGTTGGCCGCTTTCATCGCCTGCTGACGTTGTTCATCGCTTATCTGCTCGGTTTGCAAACGAGCCCGATAACGGGTGAACCAGCTATCAAACCCGGCGCGGTCAATGAATTCATCACGCAGTGGCGAGCTTGCTGAGGCTTGCTCAGTCAGGCTTAACATTCTGAATGTACGGGTGTAATCGCTGCCCTCTTTGGCCATCAGCCCGAACAACTCGGTGAGGATTTCGTTATCCGCCGTTTGCTCCGTCAACAGCCCCAGTTTACCGCGCATCAACTCCCCGAAGGATTTCATCAATGCAAACTGATAGTGATCGAGCAATTCATTGAGCCATTCAACTGAAATAAACGGTGACAGTGTTTGCGCCAGCCGCTGCAGGTTCCAGAGCCCAACAGCAGGCTGATTATCAAAGGCATAACGCCCCTGATGATCGGAATGGTTACAGATAAAATCAGGCTGATAATCGTCGAGGAAGCCGTACGGGCCGTAATCCATCGTTAAACCAAGAATCGACATATTATCGGTATTCATCACGCCATGCGCGAACCCCACCGTTTGCCAGTGCGCAATCATCTGCGCAGTACGCTCGACGACATCACGGAACCAAAGCTGATATTTGTCAGACTCATCGACAAGATGCGGCCAGTGATGGGCTATCACATAATCCGCCAGTTGCTGTACTTTCTGGGGTTCACGGCGATAGTAGAAATGTTCGAAGTGCCCAAAGCGCACATGACTTTGCGCCACCCGGATCAACATCGCACCTTGCTCGGTGGTTTCTCGTTGCACTGGCGTGTCGCTGGTCACAATGCTCAGCGCTCGGGTGGTCGGAATGTTCAGACCATGCATCGCTTCACTGGCAAGAAACTCGCGTATTGTGGAACGTAGCACTGCGCGGCCATCACCCATGCGCGAATAAGGCGTTAAACCCGCCCCTTTCAGGTGCCAGTCAAATTTACGCCCATCTGCCAGCTGTTGTTCACCGAGCAAAATGCCGCGCCCATCGCCAAGCTGACCAGCCCACACACCAAACTGATGCCCGCTGTAAACCTGTGCTAATGGCTGCATACCCGGCAACAGCGTTTCACCGCTCCAGATACCGGTATGAGATTCGTCAAACAACGAGGCATCAAGCCCCAGTTCATCGGCAAGAGGACGGTTATAATAAAACAGCCGGGCATTATGCAGCGGCGTGGGCTTTAAAGCCGTATAAAAGCCGGGCAGTTCGTCGTGCCAGCTATTGTTAAATTCAGGTTTATTGGTCATGGTGCCTCCTGCCGATAGTGTAGTGCTTGTGAGGAGATTTAAACACGGCACGTTGGCAGGGGTATTAGTTCAATAACGGTGAATCTGGGTGAAACCATTCTTCCAGTTTTTCAGGTGCAATTCCCGGCCAAAGATTTCCCTGCATGGCGAAAGCGGCGAATGAAAGTACTTTCTGGCGTGCCGCTTCATCATCAATTCCGGTAATTGCCAGCGTTTGGCAAAACGGAGAAAGTTGTGCGAGCATGGCTAACATAAATGGCTCAAATGAGCGCTGTTTTATTTGTTTATGAATAAATGTTTTATCCAGAAATACACGTTTAAATATTCCGTCGAAGATCGGTTTACTGGTCGCAATACCCGCACCAAAATTTGCCAGCGCTAATGGATAATGCCTGGTCATTGCCATTAAACATGCATTTTCAATACCGCGATTTAACTCAGGGAAGTTCTCATTGATGGTGAACTCAATGAACGGAAGCTGCGCCAGACGGGACGCCAGGTCAGTATCGTTCAAAATTGCATCGGCAATTACCGCACTTATATTCACCCAAACAACGATACGTTGAGTCTTAAAGAATTCTTGATAGTTATTGAGCAATTCTAATTGCTCTGAGAATAATATTAATTGTTGTTCTGATTTAATAACCTGCGCAACTAACTCCGTTGGAATACGTACCGGTGCATCAACTCCAACAAAATTCACTATTAACTCAACCCCTAACACTCCTCCGTCAGGTAAGTAAACAGGCTGAAAATAAAAGTCTGAACGATATTGTGCATCAAGCTCGAGATTCATGTTGCCAACCGTTTAGAAAATGGAGTGGATGGCATCGTGACACGATGAACATCCAGCGTTAACTGGATTGATTTTGTTGTAATTAAAGGCAAGTTCATCCCTGAATGTTTATCAGAATCTTTTTTGAATATAAATATATTATCCTGGATACCCCGATATCGCCAGTTTTAGCGAATTTGACGAACGGAATCACGGTGGATTATCTCCGGAGAGAATGTTTGTTCCACACAATGGCTATCCAATAATTTCCGAATAGCATAACGAGCCATTTCGGTTATAGGGAAATGAACACTGGTGAGCGCCGGGCGAACAAATGGCGCTCGCTCACCGCTGTCATAGCAAATAAGCGAGATGTCCTGGGGAATTCGCAGGCCGTGCTCGGTGATAGCAAGCATCGCACCGATTGCCAGTTCTTCGTTACAGCAATAGAGTGCCGTTGGCGTAATGTTTTCAAGAAGTTGAGAAGCAAGTTGGTAGCCTGAGGGCATGTCGTACTCCCCGCCCAACACCGCCGCAGGTTTAAGATTTGCTTGAGACATGGCATCCATAAATCCCTGTTTGCGCAGCAGGCTGGAGGTCCGTCCGCTCGGCCCATGCAAGCAGGCAATTGAGGTATGCCCGGCATCAATAAACACTTGAGTCGCAAGCGCACTTGCCGCACGGTGATCGAATATAACGCATCTATCTTCAAGACCCGGAACATCACGGTCTAAAACAATGAACGTGTGATTCTGATCGGCCAGTTGATGCAATGTGGCATCAGAGATGGCACGCACATGTAATACCAGGCCATCGCAGCGCAAACTGAACAGGCGTTTAATCGCGTTGAGTTCTTTCTCTGCGGTGTCGCGCCCCTGCGTCACCAACAACTGCTTACCCTGTAACTCGGTTTCGCTTTGTACGGTGTCCATAAGTGCGCCAAAAAAGCCGCCGCGATAGGAGGTGGTGACAAGCCCGAGCGTATTGCTTTGGCTGGAGGCTAAGGCTCGTGCCGCCGGGTTCGGCGTATAACCCAGCTCAAGTATTGCTGCTTCAACTTTGATCCGCGTCTGTGCTTTGACTTTGTTGTCACCATTGACCACGCGTGAAACGGTCGCCCGGGACACACCTGCACTTGCGGCAACATCTTCCAGAGTAACCATAAACTATCCTTTCGAGAGGGCGTAATGCTGCCAAATATTACCTGAAATTATGAATCGGGCTTGGGTTAACCATGGAATTACTGAAGAGTGTCACGTTTAGGGCCAGTGATTGGCCCTAAGATCGGGAATTAATCGCGTTAGATACGACGGGCTTGCCAAAACTTTTTACGCCAGTAGACATTATCCAGCGACGAGCGCATTACACCACGACTGGTTGAAGCATGAATAAATTGATTATCTGTATCGTAAATACCGACGTGTAATCCACTTTCCCCGGAGCCTGTTTTAAAGAAAACCAGATCGCCGGGCAGGAGATCGTCTTTATCAATTTCAGTACCGATTTTCGCTTGCTGGCGTGTTTCACGCGGCAGTTGGAGCTCGAAGCGGTCACGGAAGGTGATCGAAACAAAGCCAGAGCAGTCGACACCGCGACGGCTCATTCCACCATAGCGGTACGGTGTACCGCGCCAGCCGCTGAGTTGATCATTGAGCTTCGCAATAACTGTTATTGAGTCTGACAGCCGAGAGTTTGGTGGGGGCGCATGGTGGCTACACCCTGCGAGTACCAGACATGCCACAACAAGAATCCATACACGCATTTTCAGGCTAATCCTCACCCGTTTATAATTTCCAGTAATTTAGCGCTTACCCATGATTTGGTGCAAGTTTTTACCATCAACTACAATGGGGCTATTAGCATACTGTGCCCTTCAATCTGCAATCTGCGGAAGTGCATGTTATAGGCTGTCGCTAAATGTTGCGGTGTCAGCACTTCATCTCGATTTCCTTGCGCAATCATTTTACCTGAACGCAATAACCAGACGGTATGCGCATGTCGCAAACTGTGGTTTAAATCGTGGCTGCTCATGACCACTGCGATATCCGACTCACACAGTGCCATCAGGATTCTATCCAACGCGGTCTGCTGCGCGACATCAAGGCTGTTCATGGGTTCGTCCAATAACAGCAAACGCCCCTGTGGATTGATTTCTGGATGAATCTGTAGCACGACAGCGGCTAACCGGACGCGCTGCCATTCACCACCCGAAAGTTGGTTCACACTGCGTGTAAGTTTATCCGCCAGCCCCAGGTCGCCGACAAGCTTTAGCATGACGGAATCGTCGGGGCTGACCGACTGATGCAGTTGCAGATAATGCCAGACGGGCATCGAAAATGGTGGCATCTGTTGCTGAGAGAGAAAGGCACGGTGATGTGCCAGTTGCGTTGGCTGCCAGTCACTTAGATGACTCCCGGCAAACATAATTTGCCCGGCTCCTGAGCTAAGCCCGGCGGCACGCGTCAGCAGAGTGCTTTTACCCGCGCCATTTGGCCCAACAAGATGCACCAGTTCGCCCGCATGGACAGCGGCAGAAATTGGCCCAAGCCGCTCTGCCACGGCAACATCATTAAGCTGCAACAACGACATTACTTCACCAACGCCGACTTAATCGCTTCAACGATGGTTGAATCATCAGGCGTCATATCCGGTGAAAAACGTTGAATCACCTGGCCATCGCGACCCACAAGGAATTTTTCAAAGTTCCAGAGGATATCGCCCGCTTGAGCGGGAGCGCGACCTTTACTGCTCATGCGCTCAAGAAAACCACTACCTTCTGGTGCTATGGCTGTCGGGGCGGCGGCAACCAGTTTTTTGTACAGCGGGTGACGGTTTTCGCCATTAACGTCCAACTTGCTAAACAGTGGGAATGTCACGCCGTACGTCGTGCTACAGAAGGTTTTGATCTCTTCTTCGCTGCCAGGCTCCTGACCGAGGAACTGATTACACGGGAAACCCAGCACCGAGAAGCCTTCATGCTCGAGCTCTTTTTGCAGATTTTCTAATTGTTCGTATTGCACTGTCAGGCCGCACTTAGAGGCAACATTCACCATCAGCAGCACTTTTCCTTTCCAGTTTTCGAGCGTTGTGGCTTCACCGTCAATGGTGGTTACTTCAGTGTTTAGAATGTTTTGCATCACGACCCCTCAGATTGATTCGTTTACCCTAAATACTTGAAGATACAGCATCAAGTATGGCGGGAATGGTTCATTATTTCCCAGCCTTTAATAATAGCCAGATAAATACAGGTGCGCCTAAAGTTGCCGTCACAACGCCTATCGGTAGTTCAGCTGAGGCCAGCGCCAAACGCGCAATGATGTCAGCGCCCAGTAGCACGGTGGCACCTGCCAACGCACTTGCGGGCAGCAAAATCCGGTGATCGGTCAATCCTTTGAGCCGCAACATATGTGGGATGACAAGACCGATAAAGCCGATGGCTCCCGCCAGCGCAACACTCACCCCCACAAGCCAGCCCGTCGCAATCACCAGAATATTACGCCAAAGCCAGACTGGTAAACCTAACTGGCGCGCCGACATTTCGCCGAGAGCCATTAAATTCAATGGCGCATAATTGCGGCATAACCACAGCATGACGGGCAACAGAGTGACCATCAACCACCATTGCCGCCAGTCCACTCCCCCAAAGCCGCCCATCATCCAGTACATTAACTGGCGCAAATCGAGACTGGTACTGAAGTAGATAGCCCAGGTCATTAAAGCGCTACAGATAATCCCCAACGCTACCCCTGCAAGCAGCAGGCGGCTGTTAGAAAGGTGACGCTTTGAAAAACGCAGCAAGATAAACGTGATGACCAGTGCACCAAAAATTGCGCAAATACCTAATGCCCAACCCGGCAACATGCCCTGCCCAAGCAATACTGCCGCCACGAGTGCAACTCCGGCGCCATTAGAGACGCCAAGCAGTCCAGGTTCAGCCAGTGGGTTTTCAAAAAGTGCCTGCATAATTGTGCCAGATATCGCGAGTGCCGCTCCGACCAACAGAACGGCTAATGTGCGAGGCATTCGAATCTGCCAGATAAACAGCTGCGCATCTTCACGCAACCAATGTTGTGGGGAAAACCACAGGTCTCCGGCGCACAAACTCAGCACAGCCATTCCCAACATTGTGGCAAACAATGCCAGCAGCCAACGACGTTCGAGGCGGTACTGTCGCGCAACAAAAGTGTGCATCTGGTTGATGAAATCCGTTTAGTAACAATTCATAAATTTGATTTTACGGGGGATTTTCCGTACAGGACAAGAAGAAAAGAAAAAGGCCGCAAATTGCGGCCTTTTTGGTTTATTCAGGTTACTCGTCTTTTGGCGACGCGTTTTCAACCCTACTTTTCAACTTCTGACCAGGTCGGAAGGTCACTACACGGCGTGCCGTAATAGGAATATCTTCACCGGTCTTCGGGTTACGCCCGGGACGTTGGTTTTTATCGCGTAAGTCAAAATTACCAAAGCCTGATAGTTTAACCTGCTCGCCGTTTTCCAGAGCGCGACGGATCTCTTCGAAAAACAGCTCTACCAACTCTTTAGCATCGCGTTTGCTAAGCCCTAGCTTATCAAACAGGTATTCTGACATTTCAGCTTTTGTAAGCGCCATACGTTCAATCCCTCAATGATGCCTGGAATCGCTCTTTTAATGCCTCTACACATTTTGCAACGGTAGCGGCAATCTCCTCTTCTTCGAGTGTACGGCCCGTATCTTGTAGGATAAGGCTTATGGCAAGGCTCTTATAACCTTCGGCTACACCTTTGCCACGGTACACATCAAATAAGTTTACGCCAACTACCTGATTTGCGCCAACTTTCTTACATTCGACCAAAATATCTGCTGCTGGGACGTTTTCGGCGACCACAACAGCGATGTCGCGACGGTTCGCCGGGAATCGAGAAATCTCTTTCGACTCAGGCACGGCGCGGTCTGCAAGCTTGTTCCACAGCACTTCGAACACCAGCGTACGGCCATTCAGAGAAAGCTTACGCTCAAGCTCTGGGTGCACAACGCCAATGAAACCAATGTATTCGCCACGTAAATAAATGGCTGCACTTTGGCCTGGATGCAACGCTGGGTTGCTTGCTGTTCTGAATTCAATGTCAGAAAGCTTGCCTGTAAGATCCAGAACCGCTTCCAGATCGCCCTTCAAATCATAGAAGTCGACGGTGTTTCGCGCCAGATCCCAATGCTCTTCGTAGCGATTACCGCAGATAGCGCCAGCCAGCATAAGATCCTGACGGATACCCAGGTCTGCCTGCGTATCAGGAACAAAGCGTAAGCCTGATTCAAAGATGCGCACACGGCTCTGCTGGCGGTTTTGGTTGTAAACCACCGTATTGAGCAGGCCAGTCAGCAAGGACAGACGCATGGCTGACATTTCGCTGGAAATTGGGCTTGGCAGAATCAGATTTTCTTCACCTGGGTGCAACAGCTGTTGAACCTTAGGATCAACAAAGCTGTAGGTGATCACTTCCTGATAGCCTTTATCAACCAGCATGGTTTTCACACGCTTAAGGGAAAGGTCTGCCTCGCGATGGCTGCCCATGATAAGACCCGCTTGTACAGGCTCGTCAGGGATGCTGTTGTAGCCATAAACGCGCGCCACTTCTTCAACCAGGTCTTCTTCAATCTGCATATCGAAGCGCCAGCTTGGCGCGACAGCCGTCCACTGGTTGTCACCTTCAGTCACTTCACAACCCAAACGACGCAGGATGTCGCCAACCTGTGCATCTTCAATGTGATGGCCAATCAGGCGGTCCAACTTGCTACGGCGCAGAGTAATGGTGGCAGCTTTTGGTAAATGCGCTTCGCTGGTCACATCGATAACCGGGCCAGCTTCGCCGCCACAGATATCAAGCAGCAGGCGAGTCGCACGTTCGATAGCTTTGAATTGCAGCGCAGAATCCACACCACGTTCATAACGATGGGAAGCGTCGGTATGTAAGCCATGACGACGCGCACGTCCAGTGATAGACAGAGGGCTGAAGAATGCGCATTCCAGCAGTACATTCTGGGTTTCATCATTCACACCAGAATGCTCGCCACCAAAGATACCGCCCATTGCCAGTGCTTTAGTTTGGTCAGCGATAACCAGCGTATCTGCGTTCAACTTCGCTTCATTGCCATCAAGCAGCGTCAGGGTTTCACCCTCTTCTGCCATACGCACCACGATGCCACCCTCAATGCGGTTCAAGTCGAACGCATGCATCGGTTGGCCAAGTTCCAGCAGCACGTAGTTAGTTACGTCAACAACCGCATCAATAGAACGAATACCGCAACGACGCAGTTTCTCTTTCATCCACAGTGGAGTTGGCGCTTTAACGTTGATGCCTTTAACGACACGGCCCAGGTAACGTGGGCAAGCTTCCGGCGCATCGACACGAATCGGCAGCGTATCGGTAATGGTCGCAGCAACGCAGGCCATTTCTGGCTCGTGTAATGGCAGCTTGTTGACGACAGCAACATCACGAGCCACACCGATGATACCTAAACAGTCAGCACGGTTTGGCGTCACGCTGATTTCAATAGTATTGTCATCAAGCTTCAGATATTCGCGGATGTCGGTGCCAATGGGTGCATCCTGTGGCAACTCAATAATACCGTCGTGATCGTCGGAAATACCCAGCTCAGAGAAGGAGCACAGCATGCCTTCTGATGGTTCGCCACGCAGTTTTGCAGCCTTGATTTTGAAATCACCTGGCAGCACAGCGCCGACAGTGGCAACAGCTACGCGCAGGCCCTGACGGCAATTTGGCGCACCACAAACGATGTCTAACAGGCGTTCGCCGCCGACATTCACTTTTGTTACACGCAGTTTGTCGGCATTGGGGTGTTGGCCGCACTCAACCACTTCACCCACAACCACACCATTAAATTCGCCTGCAACCGCATCAACACCATCAACTTCAAGACCCGCCATAGTGATTTGGCTGGAAAGCTCTTCACTGCTGTTGGCTGGGTTTACCCATTCGCGTAACCAGAGTTCACTGAATTTCATTGGATATCCCGCCCTTATTTGAACTGTTTGAGGAAACGTAAATCATTTTCGAAGAATGCGCGCAGATCGGTCACACCGTAGCGCAGCATGGTAAGACGCTCCATGCCCATACCGAACGCAAAGCCTGAGTAAACTTCTGGGTCAATACCCACGTTACGCAAGACATTTGGGTGCACCATGCCACAACCTAACACTTCCAGCCATTTGCCGTTTTTACCCATGACATCAACTTCAGCGGAAGGCTCAGTAAACGGGAAGTAGGACGGACGGAAGCGAATCTGCAAATCTTCTTCAAAGAAGTTGCGCAGGAAATCATGCAATGTGCCTTTCAGGTTGGTGAAGCTGATATTGGTATCAACAATCAAACCTTCCATTTGATGGAACATTGGGGTGTGCGTCTGATCGTAGTCGTTACGATACACACGGCCTGGCGCGATAATACGAATCGGCGGCTGCTTATCTTTCATGGTGCGAATTTGTACACCAGAAGTCTGCGTACGCAGCAGACGGGTAGCATCGAACCAGAAAGTATCGTGATCCGCGCGAGCTGGATGGTGACCAGGAATATTCAGCGCGTCGAAGTTATGGTAGTCGTCTTCGATTTCAGGGCCAGTCGCCACGGTGAAGCCCAGCTCACCGAAGAAGCTTTCAATACGGTCAATGGTACGCGTAACCGGGTGCAAACCACCGTTTTCAATACGACGGCCTGGCAATGAGACATCTATCGTTTCTTCTGCCAGACGAGCATTCAAAGCCGCACTTTCCAATGCATTTTTGCGAGCATTTAATGCTTCCTGCACTTTCTCTTTCGCTTCGTTGATGACCGCGCCAGCCGCTGGGCGCTCTTCTGGTGGTAATTCACGCAGGGTGGTCATCTGCAGGGTCAGATGCCCTTTTTTCCCTAAATACTCGACGCGTACGTTGTCTAACGCGGCAACATCCTGGGCCTCGTTTATGGCGGCCGTTGCGTTGGCAACCAGCTCTGCGAGATGTGGCATGGTATTCCTCTTGTGCCGGTAAAATTACCGGGGTAGTTGATCCGTATAAAAAAATGAGATGCCAAAAAAAAAGCCTCCACAATGGAGGCTTTCGGCGCTATTTTTCGTTTCTTTTCTTACGCGCAAAGCCCCCAGGTTCAGGTGCTAAAGTAAAAAAAGAAACGGAAAATAGCAGCATTCATGCTTGCAGTTACCTTACTTGTCAGTTTTAAACCTCGCCTAATAATAGGGATGGTCTATGAACATTAACAGATTGATTATGTTAGAAATTAAAAGAGGGAGACAAGCTCCCTCTGATAACCGACTTACGCCAGAGCTGCTTTCGCTTTCTCAACCAGTGCAGTAAATGCCACTTTGTCGAATACGGCGATATCAGCCAGGATCTTACGGTCGATTTCAACAGAAGCTTTTTTCAAGCCATTGATGAATTTGCTGTAAGAGATCCCGTTCTGACGAGCTGCAGCGTTGATACGTGCAATCCACAGCTGACGGAATTGACGTTTACGTTGACGACGGTCACGGTAAGCGTATTGGCCAGCTTTGATAACAGCCTGGAAAGCAACGCGGTAAACGCGTGAACGCGCACCGTAGTAGCCTTTGGCTTGTTTAAGGATTTTTTTGTGACGAGCACGTGCGATAACACCACGTTTTACGCGAGCCATATTAGCTCTCCTGTTTCTATTCTAAATGAGTTAAAAAGTTCTACTTATGCGTACGGCAGGCAAGCGATGACCAGGCCCAGATCCCCTTTGGAGACCATACCTTTCGGACGCAGGTGACGTTTACGCTTAGTAGACTTTTTAGTCAGAATATGACGCAGGTTAGCGTGCTTACGCTTAAAACCACCACCGGCGGTCTTTTTGAAGCGCTTAGCGGCGCCGCGTACAGTTTTAATCTTTGGCATTTAATAACTTTCCACTTCGCATTGTTAATAAAACGAACCAGAAGGCGAACAAATCTCACGAGGCCGAAACCTCGCGAGAATCGTTACTTGATGGCCTTACTGTTTCTTCTTCGGAGCGAGCACCATGATCATCTGGCGGCCTTCGATCTTCGATGGGAAGGATTCGACCACTGCCAGTTCACTCAGATCGTCACGGACGCGATTAAGCACTTCCATACCAATCTGTTGGTGAGCCATTTCACGACCGCGGAAACGCAGTGTGATTTTAGCTTTATCACCCTCTTCCAGAAAGCGAACCAGGCTGCGGAGTTTTACCTGATAGTCGCCATCATCGGTACCAGGTCGGAATTTGATTTCCTTGACCTGAATAACTTTTTGCTTCTTCTTCTGTTCCTTAGAAGATTTGCTTTTTTCATAGAGGAATTTGCCGTAATCCATAATTCGACAAACAGGCGGTTCAGCGTTAGGACTGATTTCTACTAAATCAACCCCAGCTTCTTCGGCTTTTTCTAAAGCTTCATTCAGACTGACAATACCAATAGGTTCGCCGTCTAAGCCTGTCAGACGAACTTCTGTGGCACGAATTTCTCTGTTTATGCGATTAGGACGCGCCGGTTGAACTCTTTTTCCGCCTTTAATAACTCTATTCCTCTAGTTGATTAAGATTGCGACTGCGAATTTCTGACTGCAGCTTTTCAATCAATTCGTTTACGTCCATGCTGCCCAAGTCTTTGCCGCGACGAGTACGAACGGCTACTTTGCCTGCTTCGACCTCTTTATCGCCACAAACTAACATATAAGGGACACGACGCAACGTGTGTTCACGGATTTTAAAGCCAATCTTCTCATTTCTCAAGTCTGCTTTTACACGAATGCCTGCATTTTGCAGTTTACGGGTCAATTCGTTAACGTAATCAGACTGTCCATCAGTGATATTCATAACCACTGCTTGTACCGGCGCAAGCCAGGTTGGGAAGAAACCCGCGAATTCTTCGGTCAGGATACCAATGAAACGTTCCATTGACCCGAGAATTGCACGGTGAATCATTACCGGAACCAGGCGTTCGTTACTTTCGCCGATATAAGACGCGTTCAGGCGTGATGGTAAAGAGAAGTCTAGCTGTACAGTACCGCACTGCCATGCACGATCCAGGCAGTCATACAGGGTAAATTCAATTTTAGGACCATAGAATGCGCCCTCTCCCGGTTGATAATCAAACGGAATATTATTTTCTTGCAATGCTACGGCCAAATCCGCCTCTGCACGATCCCACATTTCGTCGGTACCGATGCGTTTTTCAGGGCGAGTAGACAGCTTCACAACGATTTTTTCAAATCCGAAGGTGCTGTACATGTCATAGACCATGCGGATGCAGCTATTCACTTCATCACGCACTTGTTCTTCAGTACAGAAGACGTGAGCATCATCTTGAGTAAAGCCACGAACACGCATCAAGCCATGCAACGCACCTGACGGCTCGTTACGATGGCAGCTACCAAACTCAGCCATACGCAATGGCAGGTCACGGTAGGATTTGAGTCCCTGGTTAAAGATCTGAACGTGGCCAGGGCAGTTCATTGGCTTGATGCAATATTCACGGTTCTCGGAAGACGTGGTAAACATTGCTTCTTTGTAGTTTTCCCAGTGCCCGGTTTTTTCCCACAGCACGCGGTCCATCATGAACGGACCTTTTACTTCTTGATACTGGTACTCTTTGAGCTTGGAGCGCACAAACACTTCCAACTCACGGAAAATAGTCCAGCCGTCATTGTGCCAGAACACCATACCTGGCGCTTCTTCCTGCATATGGTACAGGTCGAGTTGCTTACCGATTTTACGGTGGTCGCGCTTAGAGGCTTCTTCCAGACGTTGCAGATAAGCATTCAACTGCTTTTTATCTGCCCACGCGGTGCCATAAATACGCTGCAACATTTTGTTGTTGCTGTCGCCACGCCAGTAAGCACCGGAAGTTTTCTGCAGTTTGAAATGATGGCAGAAACGCATATTTGGTACGTGCGGGCCACGGCACATATCCACGTATTCTTCATGATGATACAGACCTGGCTTATCATCATGGCTGATATTTTCATCAAGAATCGCAACTTTGTAGCTTTCACCACGGTTCACGAAAGTTTCACGGGCTTCATGCCAGCTCACTTTCTTCTTGATAACGTCGTAATCTTTCTCAGCCAGCTCGTGCATACGCTTTTCGAGCAGCTCAAGATCTTCCTGCGTCAGCGTGTGGTCAATATCGACGTCGTAGTAAAAACCGTTGTCAATAACTGGGCCAATCGCCATTTTAGTATGCGGCCACAGTTGTTTGATGGCATGACCCAATAAGTGGGCGCATGAGTGGCGGAGAATCTCCAGACCAGCTTCATCTTTAACGGTGATAATCGCGAGTTTCGCATCATGCTCAATAACATCAGATGCATCAACCAGTTCGCCATCAACACGGCCAGCGATACACGCTTTTGCAAGGCCAGGACCAATGTCCAGGGCTACATCCAGCGGGCTAACTGCGTGATCGTAATGGCGTTGGCTGCCATCAGGAAGAGTAATAACAGGCATTATAAGTCCTTATTTGCAGTGGTGACCCATACGCAAGATCACATGCAACGTATATTTTCTTTAGTTTCAACCGGTTGCGTTATCATCTCGCCCACAATTGCAAGGCCGACAACGCAATTTATGCGTGAGCGTGGATTCACTGCTTCACGACGGTTGAGAATAGTATCACTTTAAGGAGGGTATGTCGCGTTTTGCTGCCAGATGTTCTCAGCAAACAATGATAATAAGCTACTGTTTTATCGTCGCTTTCACATGATTATTTTTACTTTCATTAAAACGCCGCTAACAACAAAAAAGTAATTAATAAGTTTTATTAAAGTTTTGTGTGGGGATATTTATAATGTGGACTGTAATTTTAGAAATAAAAAAACCAAGCATCATGCTCGGTTTTTGATTTCATGTGACTCTCGAATTGAACTAGCAATTACGGCTAGACATATGGAGATAATATTAAAGCAGTAATAATTAAGACCAGTCGCCAGCAACCAAAGTGTGGACGTTAAATGCATCATCCATTGACTGACCAGTAGACTGCGCCCCCGGTTGGATGTTGGAACCGGCTTCAACGTCGGAAACATTCCAGACAGCAGACGGGGCGGTTTGTGTGCTGGTGGCTGCGGTAGGTTGTGCAGCGAAGGCACCAAATGAAAGCATAGAAAGTGCAACGGCTACAGCGGCATATTTGATATTTTTCATATTCGTTATTCTCTTATTTAGTGGGGCAGCAAGCTATTAACTCGCCACAAAACAAGAGTAGATCCAGATCACGTTTTTGACAAGGCCAATTATTTATCCATTCGTGTCAAATATACAAAAATATATGACAAAAAGGTAGATTAAGGAGGGATTGTGAAGATTTAGACCTTTAATTCATTTTATATTAAATAAAACTCTGGACCGAAATAATAATAGCACGAACGGATAAAATAAAACAATAAAGCCGGGCATAACCCGGCTTTGCCCATTACATCTTATAACCAAGAGTAATCGCGGTACGTCTATCGGTGTGTTCTGGTGCAGAATCTGGCGGATTCGAGTTCCAGGTGACGTTATAGCCAACCCGTAAACCAAAGTGCTCATTGATCGCGACTTCAAGCGCAGTCTCAGAGTTTACCGTCGTATCTTCACTACCCAGCACAGAAACGCCCTGGATAAATTTGGCGTTATCGGTCAACTGCCAGTTATAGATACCCGATGCGTAGCCTAATGCCTGAGTCTTATGGCCGCCGTCGGCGTATTCGTCATAACGAACACCAGGACCAAATTCCACACGCAGGCTGTGTATCGGGCCACTGAGGAACTGACGACCGTAACCGGCGGTCAGCACATCACGCGCTTGATAACCGTTGTAGCGGTCAGTTAACCAACTCGCCTGGCCAAACAGGTAATCGCTGTCGGTCATGTTGTAACGGCTACGGCCACCAGCCGAATAAGTCTCAGAAGAGCGCTCATCGTTAGAGGAGGTGTTGTTCGCATTACCCCACAGTGACCATGCAGTCGAGGTATTGTACCAGGTCATGTTGGTGTTAGCGGTCAACGTGGAACTTGTAGTGTTGCCTGATTGCGCAAGGTAGCCTGCATTCAGATTACCTTCGAACGGTTTCTTTGCTGTGGCTGGGTCATCCATGACAGTGAAAACCGAATTATCTGCAATTGCAAAGTGACTCAATAGCGCACTTCCGGTCAGCAAAATTGCAGCCGGTACTGTCTTAACAAAATTCATTTAATCGTCCGTACAACATAAAAAGAAACCATCAAGGTTCCGGAATCTTTTCTGTGGATCAAATATTTATGAACCAAGAAAGGTTACAAATTATAAAAAAGCTCGAATAACATAGCAATGAATTCTTTTTTCATTTTTAGAATAAGAGATCTCTTAAAACATCTTTATTTTCATAAACATAGAGCGTAAGGGTATTTTACAAATCATTTTATAAATCATGGTGTTAATTGGCATTCTCCCATCAAAATCAGTGCTACGCTTTATCTCAATGCTAAATTAAGGAGGATATATGACCCGCATTTATACATTGACACTTGCCCCCTCTCTGGATAGCGCAACCCTGACCGCACAAATTTATCCCGAAGGTAAACTTCGATGCACCGCACCCGTTTTTGAACCCGGCGGTGGAGGTATTAATGTTGCAAGAGCGATTGCCCATCTCGGCGGGCACGCAACCGCTATATTTCCATCCGGCGGCGCAACGGGGGAACACCTTAGCAATTTGCTTTTAGATGAACATGTCGCCATTGATACCGTCGATGTCCATGACTGGACGCGGCAAAATTTGCACGTTCATGCTGAGTCTACCGGTGAACAGTATCGTTTTGTCATGCCCGGTGCGGCCCTAACTGATGATGAGTTACGCAAACTTGAAGAAAAAGTCCTCGCCATCGAATCAGGCTCCATTCTGGTTATCAGTGGCAGCCTTCCACCGGGTACTGAAGTTTCGAAACTCTGCGACTTAGTCAAATCGGCCCAAAAATCAGGGATACGCTGTATCGTAGACAGTTCGGGAGACGCGCTGAAAGCGACGCTTGAAATCGGCAACATTGAGTTGGTCAAACCCAATCAAAAAGAGCTCAGCGCTTTAGTCAATCGTGACCTGACGCAACCTGATGATGTGCGTAAAGCGGCCCAGGAAATCGTTGATAATGGCAAAGCCAAACGGGTGGTCGTTTCGCTTGGTCCGCAAGGTGCTCTGGGCGTTGATGCCAGTGGGTGTGTGCAGGTAGTGCCACCGCCGGTGAAAAGCCAAAGTACGGTAGGTGCCGGTGACAGTATGGTCGGAGCGATGACGCTGAAACTTGCGGAAAATGCCTCTCTACTCGACATGGTTCGTTTCGGCGTCGCTGCCGGGAGTGCGGCGACTCTCAATCACGGCACTCGATTATGCTCTATGGAAAACACCCAGAAAATCTACGACTACTTACGCAGTTAACGGGCCGCCCCACCCGGGGCGGCTGGTCGCTTCGGTAAATGTCGCCATTTTACGCAGATCAACTATGCTAAAACCTTCGGGATAACAATGGGGTGAATCATGAGTAGCGGAGACATTGAACGCTATGTCGTCACATTAAAGTTCGAGGAACACAATCTCACGGACCTTAACGAAATGAATAACGCTCTGACTCGTGGAGGTTTTTTGCTCACCCTTACAGACGACGAAGGGAAAATTCACGAATTAGGGATCAACACCTTCGGTTTAATAAGCACTTTAAACCCGACTGAAGTTGAAGAGCTTGCCCGCGGCCTCGGTCAGTTGGCACTGGGAAGAGAACCCGAAGTTTCAATAACAACCTGGGATATCTGGCTACAAGAGAGTAAATAACCAGCTTTTAAAACTCCTGACCGGGGATGTGCGTTAGTTCGAAGTTTGACCCGGTTAACAGCGATAAGCTAATGATCTACCAGACAACCTGGAGAGAAGCATCATGTGGCAAGCCATAAGTCGTCTGTTAAGTGAACAACTCGGTAGCGCTGAAATTGAACAACGTACGGAATTACCCGGTGGCGAAATTCATTCTGCATGGCGAATTCACTATGCCGGTCATGATATTTTTGTCAAAAGCGACACGCGGGAACTCTTACCCATCTTCACCGCTGAGGCCGACCAACTTGAGTTGCTTTCGCGCAGCAATACAGTGCGGGTACCGAAGGTCTGGGGTGTAGGCAGTGACAGAGATTACAGTTTCCTGCTCCTTGAATATAAGCCAGCAAAACCGCTGGATGCACACAACGCCTTTTTGCTTGGTCAACAACTGGCGCGTTTGCATGAATGGAGCGATCAGCCGCAATTTGGGCTCGATTTTGATAATGATCTTTCCACAAACCCACAGCCCAATACCTGGCAACGACGCTGGTCGACGTTCTTTGCAGAGCAACGCATCGGCTGGCAGCTTGAGCTTGCCGCAGAAAAAGGCATTCAATTCGGAGACATCGACTTGATTGTCGAATTTGTGCATCAGGCTCTGGCTTCCCATCAGCCTCAGCCTTCTTTATTGCATGGCGATTTGTGGTCAGGAAATTGCGCGATGGACGCTGATGGGCCATTTATCTACGATCCCGCCTGCTACTGGGGTGACAGGGAGTGCGACCTGGCAATGCTGCCGTTACACCCGGATCAACCGCCGCAAATCTACGACGGTTACCAGTCAGTTTCCCCGCTTCCCGCAGACTTCCTGCAACGCCAACCGATTTATCAGCTCTATACACTGTTTAACCGGGCGAGTCTGTTTGGCGGTCAGCATTTAGTCATCGCGCAAAAAGCACTGGAACGTGTACTGGCAGCATAATGAATTCTCCACTCCCCGAGCGGGAGTGGCGTTTATCTAGATGAAACCGAGTAAAGAAAAGAAGAAGTAGCCCAGCACGATAATGATGACGGGTAAAATATAGAGCGGGAAAATTTGCAGGAAAATGGTGTGTCGCGGTACCACAATTTTCGCATCGATCTGCTCTTTCGTTAACCCTTCAGGGCCTTTTGCCTGTTCAAGAATCAACTGATCTTGTACCCCTTCACGCAGAAACTTCGCCTGACGACTCATTCGTGCACCGGATGCCTGCAACGCAAGGCCAATAAAGATCAGCGCATAGATTATCCAAAACAGAATATTGGCCTGTTGATGGAAGTCGGGTTGCGGCGAGTTGTACCAGAAGAAATTCAAGAATGGCGTATTAAAACGCATCATCTCAATCATGACATGAGCGAAATCCAGCATCACAGCATTAATCCCTGCCTGTTTTTCGCTGTGCTCATACATAAACTTCAGAATTGAAATCAGTGTTGAAATTACCGCTGGGATAAAAATTACCCAGCCAGCCACACGTTTGAGTACGGCAATGCGTCCAGCTTGTTGATACGTCATTCGTTCCCCTTGGTTAGGACGTAACTTGCACGCACAAAGTTTACCTCGTCTGGGGTGATTTCGCCTGAGCTTTACAGGCGATTTTTCACAAACCAGTGGCAACAGCCGCTAATTCCAGCTATTGATAAGCAATCTTATTTTTCAATATACATGCCCAACATGGCTTGAAGCATGACGGGTATAACTGACAGGAGTCGAAACATGGCTGTGACTCGCCAAATTTTAGCTGCGATTTTTGATATGGACGGTTTACTGATTGATTCTGAACCGTTGTGGGATAAGGCTGAGCTGGATATTCTGGCCAGCATTGGCGTGGATATTTCCCGCCGTGCTGAACTTCCTGACACGCTTGGTTTGCGCATCGATCTGGTTGTCGACCTGTGGTTTGCTCAGCAACCGTGGAATGGCCCGTCCCGTGAAGAAGTGACAAATCGCATCATCGCGCGCGCCATCTCATTGGTTGAAGAGACGCGTCCCATTCTACCTGGCGTGCGTGAAGCAGTAGCGTTGTGTAAAGCACAAGGGCTGAAAGTGGGGTTAGCCTCCGCCTCACCTCTGCATATGCTGGAGCGCGTGCTGGAAATGTTCGACTTACGTTCTCAGTTTGATGCTATCGCCTCGGCGGAACATCTGCCGTACAGCAAGCCGCATCCGCAGGTTTACTTAGACGCCGCCACTCAACTGGGCATCGATCCTCTGGCTTGTGTCACTCTTGAAGATTCAGTGAATGGCATGATTGCGACCAAAGCCGCACGCATGCGTTCTATTGTGGTTCCCGCGGAAGAAAACCGCGACGACGTACGCTGGTGTCTGGCGAATGCGAAACTGAACTCGCTGACTGAATTGCGCGCCGAACATCTGATTGGTTAGTTGATAAAGATGCGGGGAACCCCCGCATCTGTTTCAAAATCATATCCGCATCAAATTTTTTAAAACGTTATTTCATAAATATTTGAGTTTCCCCTCTCCCGTATCTACTCTATACAGACACGCGCAACGGCGCTTTTCCGGATACCGGGGTAACTTATGATTCTCGATGCTTTTAATCTGCAAGGCAAAGTCGCTATCGTCACGGGTTGTGACACAGGCCTGGGTCAGGGAATGGCAATAGGGCTTGCCGAGGCAGGTTGTGACATCGTCAGTGTAAGCCGCAAAATCCCCCATGAAACGGCGCAAAAAGTACAGGATTTGGATCGTCGTTTTCTCGCCATCCAGGCAGATTTAAGCCAACAAGACGCGATCCCTGAGATCATCGCGCAAGCGGTCGCAGGGATGGGGAAAATAGATATTCTCGTGAACAACGCGGGAACCATTCGCCGGGAAGATGCGCTGGAATTTAGCGAGAAAAACTGGGACGACGTTATGAACCTGAACATAAAATCGGTGTTCTTTCTCTCTCAGGCGGTCGCAAAGCAATTCATTAAACAAGGCCATGGCGGCAAGATCATTAACATCGCATCCATGCTGTCATTCCAGGGGGGGATCAGAGTCCCTTCTTATACCGCATCCAAAAGCGCTGTGCTCGGCGTGACGCGGCTGCTGGCAAATGAATGGGCGCAACATAATATTAATGTGAATGCTATCGCGCCAGGATACATGGCAACCAACAATACTCAACAACTGCGTGACGACGACGTGCGCAGCCAGGAAATCCTCGACCGTATTCCTGCTGGTCGATGGGGGCTTCCTGGTGACCTGCAAGGGCCAATTGTGTTTCTCGCCTCTCGCGCTTCCGATTATGTCAATGGCTACACGGTTGCCGTCGACGGAGGCTGGCTAGCCCGCTAAACATCACGCCGTCGGGGAATCCGGCGGTAGTAAAATGTTACGCCGTCACCTCTTCCGTCTACTGTATAAAATCCCTATACTGTATGAATCGACAGTTTTCATCCAGGTAGTATCATGACGGCGGAAGGTCACCTTCTTTTTTCCATTGCCTGTGCAGTATTCGCTAAAAACGCCGAACTCACGCCTGTGCTTGCTCAAGGGGACTGGTGGCATATTGTGCCATCAGCCATCCTGACGTGTTTGCTACCTGATATTGACCACCCAAAGTCATTTCTCGGCCAACGCTTGCCCTGGATTTCCAAACCGATCGCCCGCGCCTGCGGCCATCGGGGGTTTACGCACAGTTTATTTGCCGTATTCGCGAGTCTCGCGCTGTTCTATCTCAAAGTTCCCGAAACCTGGGTTATTCCCGCCGACGCCCTTCAGGGCATGGTGTTGGGCTACTTGAGCCATATTCTTGCGGATATGCTCACCCCTGCCGGTGTGCCGTTACTTTGGCCATGCCGTTGGCGGTTCCGCTTTCCTATTATCAGGCCGCAAAAAGGCAATCAACTTGAACGTGCCTTGTGCATGGTGTTTTTTGGCCTGGCGGTGTGGATGCCGCAAAGTATTCCCGATAACAGTGCCGTGCGCTGGTCATCGCACATGATAATTTCGCTACAAATGACCTTTAATAGTTTTTTAAGTAACCACCTGGAACAATAATTAGGCGAAATAACTCAAATGGTAATAATCAATTCCTTTTGAATATAAGACTCGTTCTGAGCTTCTGGTACGATTTACAGCATAAAGCCAAAGCAATTCGAGTTGCCGGATAACCGGCGGCGAGAAAAGTGATGGATATAAAGGTGGCAATCAGTCCACCTGCTTAAAATACACTCAGGAGATACGGGATGAATTTTCCACTTATAGCGAACGTTATCGTGTTCGTTATTCTGCTGCTGTTGCTGGCGCAAACCCGCCACAAACAGTGGAGTCTGGCGAAGAAAGTACTGCTTGGTCTGGTGATTGGCGTCGTCTTTGGCCTTGCCCTGCACACCATTTATGGCGAAGACAGCCCGGTACTGAAACAATCTATTCAGTGGTTTAACGTTGTCGGTAACGGCTATGTTCAACTGCTACAAATGATTGTAATGCCATTGGTATTTGCCTCAATTCTGAGTGCTGTTGCGCGACTGCATAATGCCTCGTCTTTGGGCAAAATCAGCGTACTGACCATCGGGACACTGCTGTTCACCACATTGATTTCCGCACTGGTCGGCGTGTTGGTCACTAACCTGTTCGGTCTGACCGCAGAAGGCCTGGTTCAAGGGACTGCAGAAACCGCACGTCTGAGCGCGATTGAAACGACCTATGTGGGCAAAGTTGCCGACCTCAGCGTACCGCAACTGATTTTATCTTTCGTACCGAAAAACCCGTTTGCTGACCTGACTGGCGCCAATCCAACGTCGATCATCAGCGTCGTGATTTTCGCCGCCTTCCTGGGCGTGGCCGCACTGAAATTACTGAAAGACGATGCACCAAAAGGCGAACGTGTTCTGGTTGCGATTGACACACTTCAAAGCTGGGTCATGAAACTTGTGCGCCTGGTGATGCAACTGACGCCATACGGTGTTCTGGCTCTGATGACCAAAGTCGTTGCGGGTTCAAACCTGCAAGACATCATTAAACTGGGCAGCTTCGTGGTGGCTTCATACCTCGGCCTGGCCATTATGTTCGGTGTGCATGCGGTATTGCTGGCCGTCAATGGTGTCAGCCCGTTGAAATACTTCCGTAAAGTATGGCCGGTACTGACCTTCGCTTTCACCAGCCGCTCCAGCGCAGCCAGCATTCCATTGAACGTTGAAGCGCAAACTCGCCGCCTGGGTGTGCCTGAGTCCATCGCAAGCTTTGCGGCGTCCTTTGGGGCAACTATCGGTCAGAATGGTTGTGCCGGTCTGTATCCAGCGATGCTGGCCGTGATGGTCGCACCGACTGTCGGTATCAACCCGTTGGATCCCGTCTGGATTGCTACATTAGTCGGGATTGTCACCGTAAGCTCCGCAGGCGTTGCCGGTGTCGGTGGAGGCGCAACATTCGCTGCGCTGATTGTCCTCCCAGCTATGGGCTTGCCCGTCACGCTGGTTGCGCTGTTGATTTCGGTTGAGCCGCTTATCGATATGGGTCGTACCGCGCTGAACGTCAGTGGTTCAATGACAGCAGGTACCATCACGAGTCAGTTGATGAAACAAACTGATAAAGAAGTGCTGAATAGCGATGAAGAAGCTGAGCTGGCGCATCGCTAACCAGTAGCAAAATCACTACAGAATCTGCGACAATAAACGGCTCCTCTCACCGAGGAGCCGTTTTTTTATTTATAATTTAGAGCTCCCGCATAGGGCGCCAAAACTTTAGCTCTCTACGGATCCCTTATCTCTATGAAACGACTCTGTATTCTGTTGTTGTTCTGCGTCTCATCGGCGTGGGCTGAAACACCTGATAGTCCTTATCTGCAACATGCGCAGGAAGGAGACAGTCGTGCCCAGTTTTATCTTGCCGACACGCTGTTTAGTGCGGGTGAATACCAGCAGGCCGAAAGTTGGGCGGCAAAATCAGCGGCTCAAGGAGATGCAGATGCACTGGCACTTCTGGCACAGCTGAAAATTCAGGACCCTAACGCTGCTGATTATCAGCAAGCGAAATCACTCGCTGAACAAGCGGTTGAGCTTGGCAGTAAAATAGGTAATGTGACGCTTGCGCGTATTCTGGTTAACACCCAAGCGGGTACACCTGACTACCCTAAAGCGATGAAGCTGCTGGAAAGTGCCTCACAAGATATCGAAAGCGATTCCGCGGTCGATGCACAGATGTTCTACGGTTTGCTCTACGCTAACGGCGTGGGTATTGCACAGGACGATGAAAAGGCGACATTCTGGTTTAAGCGCAGCTCGGCGATTTCTCGGACGGGTTATGCCGAATACTGGGCCGGCATGCTGTTTTTAAACGGTGAGAAAGGCTTTATTACAGCCAATAAGCAAAGAGCATTGCAGTGGCTGAATGTAAGCTGCACAGAAGGATTTGATACCGGCTGCGAAATGTTTGATCAAATCAGTAACGGCGGGTAATCCCGCCATCCTGGATACAGTCTGGAAAGATGACAAAAATATCAGAGAATGTCATTTTCATTTCTTACCTGCATCGCCCAACGTTGTGCGGACTCCGGCAACGTAAAGGGCGGTGACTGGCGGAACGCATCCCCCACCAGCACAAAAGCCACATAGCGATTACGTAAAATCCACACATCCTTAAACCCTTCAGCTCGCAAGGCTTGAGCCGGCGGCGCAGGTTCAACACGCGGTTGATACGTAATAACGGGACGAGTATTTGGTTGGCGCAAAGGTTTCATAGGCAATCGAATCAGAACTGAATTGATGAACAACGTCACTATGATAGCGGAGAATCGCCCTCCGCGTCTCGTGTTGAGAAGCTCTTGACCTATAGTTAAAGGTGTTTTGGCTATTCAAAGCATCGTTATCGCAGGACTAAAACAGGAGATGAGCTCAATGTCGACGCACGATAAACATCCGTTAAGTCACAGCGCACCAATACATGACGCCAATGAATCCAGGCCCGGCATGGATTCTCTGGCTCCTGAAGATGGATCTCACCGCCCTTCCACTGTACCCACGCCGCCTGGAGCACAACCCACGGCTGCAGGAAGTTATAAAAGCCCGGATACCTCCAACGAAAAACTAAAATCGCTAGATGTGCACCGCAAGGATGGTGAAAACTTCCCGCTGACGACCAATCAGGGTGTGCGGATTGCCGATGACCAAAATTCACTGCGCGCCGGTACGCGCGGGCCTACGCTTCTGGAAGATTTTATCCTGCGGGAAAAAATCACCCATTTCGACCATGAGCGTATCCCCGAGCGTATCGTACATGCGCGGGGTTCGGCGGCTCACGGTTACTTCCAGCCCTATAAAAATTTAGCGGAAGTCACCAAAGCGGATTTTCTATCGGACCCTGATAAAATCACGCCGGTATTCGTGCGATTTTCGACCGTACAAGGCGGCGCAGGCTCTGCCGACACCGTGCGGGATATCCGCGGATTTGCCACCAAATTCTATACCGAAGAAGGCATTTTCGATTTGGTCGGTAACAACACCCCGGTATTCTTTATTCAGGATGCACATAAATTCCCTGATTTCGTCCACGCAGTTAAACCCGAGCCACACTGGGCCATACCGCAAGGTGGCAGTGCGCACGACACCTTCTGGGATTATGTGTCACTGCAACCCGAAACGCTGCACAACGTCATCTGGGCGATGTCTGATCGTGGTCTTCCACGCAGCTATCGCACCATGGAAGGGTTCGGTATTCATACCTTCCGTATGATTAATACCGAAGGCAAAGCCACCTTCGTGCGTTTCCACTGGAAACCCACCGCCGGTAAAGCATCGCTGGTGTGGGATGAATCGCAAAAATTGACGGGGCGCGATCCGGATTTCCACCGCCGCGATCTTTGGGAATCTATTGAAGCGGGCGATTTCCCGGAATACGAATTGGGGTTGCAATTAATCCCAGAAGAAGATGAGTTTAAATACGATTTCGATCTGTTGGACCCGACCAAGCTGATCCCTGAAGAGCTGGTTCCCGTCCATCTGGTGGGCAAAATGACGCTCAATCGTAACCCGGATAATTTCTTCGCCGAAAACGAACAAGCGGCATTCCATCCAGGACATATCGTCCCTGGGCTTGATTTCAGTAATGACCCGTTATTACAGGGGCGTTTATTCTCTTATACCGATACGCAAATCAGCCGCCTGGGTGGCCCGAATTTCCATGAAATCCCGATTAACCGCCCGGTCTGCCCCTATCACAACTTCCAGCGTGATGGCATGCACCGAATGGATATCGACAGTAATCCTGCCAACTACGAACCGAACTCCATCAACGATAACTGGCCACGCGAAACGCCGCCGGGGCCAAAACGTGGCGGCTTTGAGAGTTATCAAACACGGGTTGAAGGGCATAAAATTCGCGAACGTAGCCCATCGTTTGGTGAGTATTACTCGCAACCCCGGCTGTTCTGGCAAAGCCAAACGCCTGTCGAGCAGCAACATATTATCAGCGCTTTTAGCTTCGAATTATCCAAAGTGGCGCGGCCCTACATCCGCGAAAGAGTGCTGGATCATCTTACACACATTGATATTTCGCTGGCACAACCCGTTGCAGAAAATCTCGGTATTGAGCTTTCCGATGAGCAGATGCACGTCGCCCCACCGAAAGATGTCAATGGGCTGAAAAAAGACCCGAGTCTAAGCCTGTATGCGGTGCCAAGCGGTTCAGTGAAAGGCAGAGTCGTTGCGATTCTACTCAGTGAAAATGCGAATGCGGCGGATGTGCTGGCGACAATGCAGGCGCTGAAAGCCCAGGGCGTCCACAGCAAACTGTTGTTCTCGCGTCTGGGCGACGTTAGCGCTGACGATGGCTCCTTGCTGCCGATTGGAGCCACGTTCACCGGTTCACCGTCAGTCAGCGTCGATGCGGTGATAGTCCCCGGAGGCGACATCAGTTCCATTTTAAATAATGGCGATGCCACTTATTATTTAATGGAAGCCTATAAACACTTAAAAGTCATCGGCCTCGCAGGTGATGCCCGACAGTTTAAATCTAAGCTGGGTATTGATAACCAGGGTGAGGAAGGTGTCGTTGAAGGTGACACTGTCACAACTACATTTACCGATGATTTCCTGCAACATCTCGCCGCGCACCGCGTCTGGTCGCGTAGTAACAAAGTTAGCCATATCCCTGCATAGCCACAAAAAAAGCCGCCACGGTTAAGTGGCGGCTTTTTTACTTAAGGCGTTATTATTTTTTCGTTTGCGGATCGGTATCGTATTCGGCACAAGACTGATAACCGGAATTCATCACATGACCGGTTTCATCAAGTGCTACAAAGTAAGTTTCGGTTTTGCCTTCGCGCTGGCCAAGAATATAGGTCTGGCAAGTACCGCGAGCGTGAATCATGGTGATTTCTGAAGAAGGTTTACCCGCAATTTGCTGTACTTGCTCACGGCTCATGCCTTTTTTCACATCTTTGACCACGGGCGTCGCCACCTGATCTTTGGTACGGTCATACGCCGTACAACCCACAAGCATTGTCATCACCGCTGCTGCACTTAAAAATCCTGCAAAATTCTTGTTCATATTTTATCCTCGTTTTTCAGGGTATTGCTCATGCGTGTTCATTAAGCGTGGAATAGAAAAGCACTTTTTTCAACTAACCAGACCAAATGAACAAATTTTAGGATTATTATACAAAACACCAGGTTAGCTCCAGATCGCTCTAAATCACACCAAATGATTCCATACATGTGCATGAGTCTTGTCGTTTTACCTACAAACGGGTAGTTTTAACAAATCTGACTTTTGCTGCCTGCGCGCGCAGGTACACCGTAACCGGAGGGTTAAATGGCTCTGCAACAAGAGATTATCCAGGCATTAGGGGTTAAACCACAGATCGACCCGCAGCACGAAATCCGTGTCAGCGTCGATTTTCTGAAGTCGTATCTGAAAAGATACTCGTTTATTAAGTCCCTGGTATTGGGTATCAGCGGCGGCCAGGACTCCACTCTGACAGGCAAACTTTGCCAACTGGCTATCAATGAACTGCGCAACGAAACCGGTGACAACAGCTATCAGTTTATCGCGGTACGTTTGCCGTTTGGTGTGCAGGCTGACGAACAAGACTGCCAGGATGCGATCACCTTTATCCAGCCCGATCGCGTGTTAACCGTGAACATTAAAGGCTCGGTCCTGGCAAGTGAGCACGCGCTGCGTAACGCGGGAATTGAGTTGAGCGATTTCATTCGTGGCAACGAAAAAGCTCGCGAGCGAATGAAAGCCCAGTACAGCATTGCGGGTATGACCAAAGGCGTGGTGGTGGGTACGGACCATGGCGCTGAAGCGGTGACCGGTTTCTTCACCAAATACGGCGATGGTGGTACTGATATCAACCCAATCTTCCGTCTGAACAAACGTCAGGGCAAAGCGCTGCTTAAAACCCTGGGCTGCCCGGAACACCTCTACCAGAAAGCTCCAACGGCGGATCTGGAAGATGATCGCCCTTCTCTGCCGGACGAAGCCGCGCTCGGTGTCACTTACGAACAGATTGACGATTATCTGGAAGGTAAGACTCTGGATGATGCCACCAGCAAAATCATCGAAGGCTGGTATCTGAAAACTGAGCACAAACGTCGCCCACCGATTACGGTGTTTGACGATTTCTGGAAGAAATAACCCCACACCAGGTGGATGTCGCTTACGTTAACCTCCGATAAAGGTATTTTCGTCGGCCAGCTTAACGTAAGCGACATCCGATATTCGCGACATTCTGGAAACACATGGACAGCTCTGCAAAACGCGCCACGGCCTTTGGCTTGCTGGCGATCCTCCTCTGGAGCACCTCGGTTGGTTTATTACGCAGTATCAGCGAACATTTTGGCCCCGTTGGCGGCGCCGCGCTAATTTATACCGTTAGTGCCCTATGCCTGTGCCTTGCCCGTGGTTTACCCAAAATACGCGAAATCCCGACCCGCTATTTATGGAGTGGCGGCGCTTTATTTGTCTCCTATGAAATCTGTCTTGCGTTGGCCATTGGGCTGGCGAACAGCCGCAGCCAATCGCTGGAACTGGGGATGATTAACTATTTGTGGCCAAGCCTGACGATTCTTCTTGCGCTGTTTATTAATCAGCAACGCAGCAACTTATGGCTCTGGCCAGGACTGGCACTTTCCCTTGCGGGCATTGTTCAGGTCATGAAAGGAGATGGCGATTGGTCACCGTTGCAGATGTGGCACAACATTCTCGATAACCCACTGGCATACGGACTGGCCTTTGCCGCCGCGATAATCTGGGCGCTGTATTGCAACATTACGCGTCGCTTTAGCGAGGGGAAAAACGGCGTATCACTGTTTTTCTGCGCCACCGCCATTGTGCTGTGGGTGAAGTTTGCCTTCGTGAGCGAAGCTCCGATTCATTTTACGCTACCGTCCACGCTGCAACTGTTGTTTATGGGGATGTCTACGGCAGTGGCCTATTCAGCCTGGAACCACGGAATTCAGCGCGGGAACATGACGCTGCTCGCGACTGCATCCTATTTTACGCCGGTACTTTCGGCGCTGATCGCAAGTCTTTGGCTGGGTTTACATCCGGGTTGGGCGTTTTGGCAGGGTGTTGTCATGGTCGTTGGCGGGTCGCTGCTTTGTTGGCTCGCGACCCGCCGTTACGGATAGCTCGTCATACTTCAAGCTGCAGGGGTGTTGGCTGCACTCACTTACCCCAGTCACTTACTCAAGTAAGCTCCTGGGGATAAGCTCCCTTGCCGCCTACCTGCAACTCGAATTATTTAGAGCATCTATTAATCATAGGAAGTTTTAAATCATGTTTCTGCGCACACTCAACAGCGCTTTCATAACCCGCATCGGCATGGCGCATGACACCTGTCGCAGGGTCATTCCACAGCACACGTCCTAAACGCACTTCGGCTTCTGGCGTGCCGTCGGCAACAATCACCACGCCTGCGTGTTGTGAGAAGCCCATCCCCACGCCGCCACCATGATGCAAACTTACCCATGTGGCACCGCCTGCGGTATTGAGCAACGCGTTCAGCAATGGCCAATCAGAAACCGCATCGGAACCGTCTTTCATCGACTCCGTTTCACGGTTTGGTGAAGCTACCGAACCACAATCGAGATGATCACGGCCAATGACCACTGGCGCTTTCAACTCGCCGTTACGGACCATTTCGTTAAACGCCAGCCCTGCACGATGGCGCTCTCCTAACCCCAGCCAGCAGATACGTGCCGGCAGGCCCTGGAATGCAATGCGCTCTTGCGCCATATCCAGCCAGCGATGCAGGTTCTGGTTATCCGGGAACAGTTCTTTCAGTTTGGCATCAGTTTTGGCGATATCTTCCGGGTCACCAGAAAGTGCTACCCAGCGGAACGGCCCTTTACCCTCGCAGAATAGCGGACGAATATAAGCCGGAACAAAGCCAGGGAAATCAAAGGCATTTTCCACGCCTTCATCGAATGCTACCTGGCGGATATTGTTGCCGTAATCCACCGTCGGCACGCCCATTTCCCAGAAATCGAGCATCGCCTGTACGTGCACCGCCATGGATGCCCGAGCGGCTTTTTCCACTGATTTGGGCTGCGATGTACGTTCGTTCTGCCAGCGTTCTACCGTCCAACCTTGCGGTAAATAACCGTTGATGGGATCGTGTGCCGAAGTTTGGTCCGTCACAATATCAGGCTTAATACCGCCTGCTTTCGCACGTTTCACCAACTCAGGCAGAATTTCAGCCGCGTTACCCAACAGACCCACGGAGATAGCTTTTTTCTCCGCGTTAGCCCGTTCAATAATCGCCAGCGCTTCATCAAGATTGGTCGCTTTGTAGTCGAGATAGCGGGTGCGCAGACGGAAATCAATGCGCGACTCCTGGCATTCGATGGCTAATACTGACGCGCCAGCCAGCACGCCTGCCAATGGTTGTGCGCCCCCCATTCCACCGAGCCCAGCAGTCAGGATCCATTTACCGCGCAAATCGCCACCGTAATGTTGGCGCCCAGCTTCAGCAAAGGTTTCAAACGTGCCCTGTACGATGCCTTGCGCGCCGATGTAAATCCACGACCCCGCAGTCATCTGGCCGTACATCATCAGCCCGGCTTTATCGAGCTCGTGGAAATGATCCCAGGTTGCCCAGTGCGGCACCAGGTTGGAGTTAGCGATTAAGACACGCGGCGCGTCGGCGTGCGTGCGGAAAATCCCCACCGGTTTACCGGACTGCACCAGCAGCGTTTCGTCGGCTTTCAGGCTGCGCAGCGAAGCGAGGATCTGCTCGAAGCATTCCCAGTTACGCGCCGCTTTGCCGATCCCGCCATACACCACCAGATCTTCCGGGCGTTCAGCAACATCGGGATCGAGATTATTTTGGATCATGCGGTAAGCCGCTTCGATCAACCAGTTTTCGCAGTGCAAAGTGCTACCGTGTGGAGCGCGTACCGTGCGGGCTACCGCCTGTTTTACAGATTCAGTCATTGTGGTGGCTCCCGGCATCAGGCCGACGTAGAAGGAAAGAGTTGAGTAATAACAGCAGGTAACTCACCGCTGGCACCCCACTGGCGCATGCTTTCAATATCTGGAGCCAGTAAGCGATCTTTATCGAGGAAGGCGACACGCTGGCGTACGCCGCTGAAAACGTCTTCCATTAGTGGAGAACTACGAAGCGGGCGAGAAAACTCAATGCCCTGAGCGGCTGCCATGGCTTCTATACCCACCACGGCGGCGGTGTTGAAGCACATGTCACCCAAACGGCGAGCGGCGTAGGTCGCCATGGAAACGTGATCTTCCTGGTTTGCTGACGTCGGGAGGTTGTCCACGCTGCCAGGATGAGCCAGCGATTTGTTTTCGGACGCAAGCGCTGCGGCCGTCACCTGCGCAATCATAAATCCGGAGTTGATCCCGCCTTCTTTCACCAGGAACGGCGGCAAGCCAGATAGCCCAGTATCCAGCAACAATGCCAGACGGCGCTCGGAAATCGCACCAATCTCAGCAACCGCCAGTGCAATAATGTCGGCGGCAAACGCCACCGGTTCAGCGTGGAAATTCCCGCCAGAAATGACTTCACCCGTATCGCTAAACACCAGCGGGTTATCAGATGCCGCATTGGCTTCAATTTGCAGGACACGTGCCGCGTGGCGCAGGTTATCAAGGCATGCGCCCATCACCTGCGGGACACAGCGAATGGAATACGGATCTTGCACACGTCCACAATGCTGATGGGAATCGACAATTTCACTGTCTGCCAACAACACTCTGACCGCGGCTGCGACATCAATCTGCCCCGTTTGTCCACGCGCTTCATGAATACGCGCATCAAACGGTTTTACAGAACCTTTAATCGCTTCAAGCGATAACGCCCCCGCTACCAGACCCGCACCGAAGACTTTTTCGCCTTCAAACAGGCCGCGCAGCGCGAGGGCTGTAGACACTTGCGTGCCGTTGAGTAACGCCAGCCCCTCTTTTGGCCCAAGCACTAACGGCTCGACGCCCGCCATTTTTAGCCCGGCAGTAGCAGGCACTTCTTCGCCATTAATACGCACATTTCCTTCACCCAGCAGCATCAGCGAAAGATGCGCCAGCGGAGCGAGGTCGCCCGATGCACCAACCGATCCTTTTTCAGGGATAACAGGCATCACACCGGCATTAAACAGGCGCAACAAACTGTCGATAACACGCATACGCACACCAGAATGGCCCCGCGCAAGGCTGATGATTTTACTGGCCATGACGACGCGAACCACATCGTCTGGCAGCGGTTTTCCAAGCCCTACGCTGTGTGAAAGCACCAGATTGCGTTGCAGTTCAGCCAAATGGTCATTTGCAATGGTGGTTTGTGCTAATTTGCCAAAACCCGTATTAATGCCGTAAACCACATCGCCATGTTTAACGATAGCTTCGACGGTTTGTTGCGCCTTTTCAACCGCATCAATGGCCTGTGGATCAAGACTTAACGTGACGGTTCCATGGTAGATTTCACGCAATGTGGCGAGCGTGACGCGCCCCGGTGTAAGACAGCAAAGCTTTTTTTGCAGTGACATAGCGACATCCTGATGGCATCAATTCAAGTGAACGTATAGAGTTGTATAGACAACCTAACTAATAAACCCAAATGGCCGCCAGTGGGTCATAGGTAATTTTTATTGAACAGTGAGCGAGATCGCGCTTTCGCCGCAAAATGAAATGTTATATCCCTGCCTCTTGAAAGGCTGCGGGTATCAAAGGAACGACCAATGTCTGAAAACCAACCACTGACACAACTACGCGCAGCTATCAGTGATTTACCCGCCCCAATTTACTTACGGGTTAAGCAGGGGATTATTAGTCAGATTCGTAGTGGCAACTGGCTTGCCCATCAGCGCGTGCCTTCGGAAACCGAGTTGGTGAACGCGCTGAATGTCAGCAGGATGACCATCAACCGCGCACTTCGGGAACTCACCGGTGAAGGCTGGCTGGTGCGCATGCAAGGCGTGGGGACATTTGTCGCAGAGCTTAAAGGCCATACCGCGTTGCTGGAGGTAGGCAGTATTGCCGAAGAGATTACCGCGCGCGGTCACCATTATCGCAATCAGGTCATCGCACTTGAACAAGTGAAAGCGGATGAACAACTGGCTCACGCCTTTTCGTTCAATGTCGGTGAGCCGCTGTTTTACTCACAGTTGGTGCATTACGATAATGATATGGCGGTACAACTGGAGACGCGGTATGTGAATCCGGCGCTGGCTGCGGATTACCTGCAACAAGATTTCCGCTTGTTCACACCCCACCATTATTTGAGTAAGGTCGCGCCGTTAACCTCAGGCGAACACATTGTTGAAGCGGTGCTGGCGGATGAGTCTCAACAAGGGTTGCTCGAAGTGACATCCAGCCAGCCTTGCCTGCTGATTCAGCGCCGGACCTGGCACCATTCGCAGGTCGTGACGGTGGCCCGGTTGTTATATCCGGGCTCACGTTATCAACTGGTGGGGAGTTTTACTGGCAAGTGATCAGAGATAGGTAATTTCGCTAAACAGCAATTTACCTTCTGACTTCAGCAAGCGCAGGGTGTGGCGGCCATCTTGCCACCACGCACCTTGCTCCGGTGTCAGCAGCTTTTCACCCAGTTGCCACTCACCACTGAGCACATAAACAATGCCACCACGCGGTGCGAAGGTGGTAAACGTGCGGTCGGCAACCCGTACTTTTGCGCGGCAACGGTCACGATGGGTCATGATATTAAAATCCATCGACATCCCTTGTTTCAGCTCCGCTTTAACCGTGTAATCCCCGGCAAAAGCAAACGGCTGAAAGTGCTTAAGGGTATGACGGAACGCCTTTCCGGCATCCAGAACCACTTCCCCACCTTCGAGCAGCGTTATGACGCGGTCGACCTGTGGAAAAGCCGAAAACTCGCCGCTACTGGCAATTGAAGCGATACTGGCTCGCCAGTTGAAATCACGCGTAGCGGGCGGAAAGCAGCAAATTTCTCGGGTTTCTCCGGCCCCGTTGCGCCACAAGCTGACGGGCACTTTCCGTATATCAAAAAATTCCATCACCACTCCTGAAGTGTGCGCATCACCTGCGCAAACTGTGTATTGCTTTGTTCATCGAGCGGGTGCTGTCGGTCACAAATCACCTGTTTTCCTGCAACCCACACGTCTCTAATTTGTTCGCTCTTACCACCAAACAACCAGCGATTAAGCAGCGCGTAGTCTTCAATATTTGCCAACCACGAATCACGCTCGAGGACTAACCAGTCGGCACGTTGCCCCGGTGCAATCATCCCCATCGCCACACCGCATGCTTGCGCCCCACCTACAGCGGCCTGACGCCAGAGCACCTCGCCAACCTGCGGCAATTCGGGTAACACAATTCGGTTACGACGACGGTCACGCAGGCGTTGCGCATATTCAAGCCAGCGTAATTCTTCCAGAGCATTGACTGAAACATGGCTATCCGACCCAATTCCCCAATGGCCGCCTTGCGCGATGAAATTCGTCGCCGGGAAAATGCCATCACCCAGGTTCGCTTCGGTGGTTGGGCACAACCCTGCCACTGCACGGCTTTCCACAATTTGGGTTAACTCTTCAGCCGATAAATGCGTGGCGTGAACCAGGCACCAGCGGTCATCAACCGCGAAGCGATTAAACAACCATTCCACCGGGCGCTCACCGCTCCAGGCCACACAGTCATTCACTTCCTTTTCTTGCTCTGCAATATGGATATGCACCGGAAGGCGATAGTCGCTCGCTTCGAGGACATCTTCCATTTGCTCTTGCGTTACAGCCCGCAATGAGTGGAAGCACAGACCGTGATTAATGCGCGGGTAACGACGTAATACGGTGCCCAATGCCTGCTGCTGACGCAAATACCGGTCAACATCCTGAATAAATCTTTTCTGCCCAGGCTGTGGTGGCTGCGCACCAAAGCCCGCGTGGCTATAGAGCACCGGCAATAGCGTTTGCCCTATTCCGGTATTATCGGCAGCAAGCAGCAATTGCTGTAGCATCAAATCACCTGATGCATAAGGTTTACCGTTAACATCATGATGTAAATAATGAAATTCAGCGACCTGGGTGTAACCGCCCTTGAGCATATCAATATATAAATGCGTGGCAATCGCGCCGACTTGCTCCGGGGATAATTTCTGCACCATGCGGTACATCATGTCGCGCCACGTCCAGAAACTGTCCTGGGGATCGCCCGCCACTTCCGTCAGTCCTGCCATCACCCGCTGAAAGGCGTGTGAGTGTAAATTCGAAATAGAAGGGACAACGATGCCCGCAAGCAGAGTGGCATTCTCCCCGGTCGCGCCAACATCGACATGAGTAATCATCCCTTGTTCATTGACGGTAATACGCACGTTGTGTCCCCAACCTTGTGGGAGCATCACAACTGGAGCAAAAAATGCAGGCATAGTTTTAATTCCTTCTTTTGCGATGCCAATGATTTAGCGATTAATTCGAGCTAACGCAAACCAAATTTTAATGCGATTCATCGTTTGCCAAAAAATTGTGTGGCAGGCGACAAAATGATGTTTTGCCCTGGGCTTTGGATGCAGTGGAGTTGCTCAACGATCAATGCTGCGCTAGGTTGTTGTCAATTGTCTATACAACCTGATGTGGAGAATGTCATGACCTACCCTCGCAGCATAGACAGCCTGTGGAGCGGTGCATCGCTGGTAACAATGAAAGATGGGCAGTACCACACCATTGAAGATGGCGTTATCGCGGTGCACCAGGGGAAAATAGTCTGGCTGGGTACCCGTGACGAACTCCCCGAAATAACCGCTCAGGAACATCATCATTTTGATGGTGGAATCGTGACCCCAGGTTTTATCGATTGCCACACCCACCTGGTGTTTGGTGGCGACCGCAGTGCTGAATTTGAAATGCGTCTTAACGGCGTGAGTTACGCGGATATTGCGGCTCAGGGCGGCGGGATCCTCTCCACGGTTCGCCACACGCGTGAAGCCCATGAAGATGAATTGTTTAACTCAGCTCGCCAACGTTTGGAGCATTTACTGAAAGAAGGCGTGACGACTGTCGAAATCAAGTCCGGTTATGGGCTGGACATCGACAACGAAATCAAAATGCTGCGCGTTATTCGCCGGCTGGGCGAAACGTTACCGGTAGAAGTGTATGCCACCTGTCTGGCGGCGCATGCGATCCCGCCGGAGTTCAGCGGTGACGGTAATAAATGGGTTGAAGTGGTGTGCGAGCAGTTGCTACCGCGCGTCGCAAACGAAAAACTGGCGGATGCGGTCGATGCATTTTGCGAGCATCTGGCGTTTAGTCCCGCGCAAACTGAAACCGTTTTTGCTGCCGCTCGTGCGTTAGGCCTACCGGTAAAACTCCACGCCGAACAGCTTTCCGCCCTCGCAGGCAGCAGCCTGGCAGCGCGTTACCAGGCGTTATCCGCCGACCATCTGGAATATGCAACCGCTGCTGACGCACAGGCAATGGCCGCTGCAAACACCGTTGCGGTTTTGCTGCCAGGGGCGTTTTATCTGTTGCGTGAAAAGCAACAGCCGCCGGTCGCCTCATTCCGCCAATTTGGCGTGCCGATGGCCGTCGCCAGCGACATGAATCCTGGTACGTCTCCGGCTCTGTCATTGCGTCTCATGTTAAATATGGCCTGCACCCTGTTTGGCTTAACGCCTGAAGAAGCGTTGGCCGGTGTGACGCTGCATGCCGCGCAGGCACTGGGGATCCGTGAAAGCCATGGCAGCCTTGAATGCGGAAAAGTTGCAAACTTTGTGCATTGGCCCGTGGCACGTCCCGCAGAACTGGTCTATTGGTTAGGGGGGCAATTGCCCTGCACCGTGATTTATCAGGGAGAGAAACGTGACAGCACCTTTTAATTTCAGCCGAGGGAAACTGCCGATCCTTATCAGCATTCCCCATGCAGGCACGGCTTTAACGCCAGAAGTTGAGTCGGCGTTAAGCGAGGCAGCAATGCCATTGCCTGATACCGACTGGCATATACCGAAACTTTATGAATTCGCCACGAGCCTGGGTGGCAGCGTGATTATCGGCAATTATTCGCGCATGGTTATCGATTTAAACCGCCCTGCCGACGATAAACCGCTCTATACTACCGCCACCACGGGTCTGTATCCCGAAACATTGTTTGATGGGGCTCCCGTTTTTATCCCAGGTAAAGAACCGAGCCAGGCGCAACGTAAAGCGGTGCTGGACACAATCTGGCAGCCCTATCATCTGCAATTACAAACCGAACTGGAAAGAATGAAAGCCGAGCATGGCTACGCGTTGTTGTTCGATGCACATTCTATTGCCAGCCGGATCCCTCGTTTGTTTGAGGGGAAATTGCCCGATCTTAATTTCGGTACTAACGGTGGCAAGAGCTGCGACGAGCTGATTGAAGAGCATCTGGTGGCGTGTGCCGCCTCGCAAAAGCAATTTAGCTGGGTGGCGAATGGACGCTTTAAAGGCGGATATATTACCCGCGCTTACGGTCAACCCGCGCAAGGGATCCACGCCGTTCAACTGGAACTGGCGCAATGCAACTATATGGATGAGCAAGCGCCATTTGCCTGGCGTTCAGATCGTGCAGAAAAACTGCAACCGCTGCTTGAACAGTTGATTCGGTCGATGTTAAGCAGCGCGCAACAGATTGCCTGAAGTCTGACGGGCAAAAGAAAACCGCCGGTCCTGGCCACAGCTCAATGAGCTTATGGACAAAACCGGCGGTCTTAAATCAGTTAATCAGTAAATGTGTTATTGCTGATCTGCTGACATTTTACCTTCATGCTGAGGGCGTTCTGTCAGACGCTTCTCAAAATTAGCATTAAATTGCTTTTTCTGCTCAGGCGTCAGAATGTTGTAGATCTTATTCTGCGTTTCCATATGAGCCATCATGCGAGCTTTGTTCTGCTCTGCCATTTTATCTACCTGCGCCTGTGCTTTGGCTTTATCGAAGCTGTCGCTGGCGATGATGCTGTGCGCTGCACGACGTTCTTCAACGGTTGGGCGCTCCATTTTACCGTGCTGTTCCTTCATGATGTCACGCACTTGCTGTTTCTGTGCGTCGGTCAGGTTCAGGTCTTTAAACATCATGTCGTGATGGCCACCACGCAACCCTTTATGGTGCATCATCGGTGCATCCGTTTTTGCCGCTGGAGTCGTGGTGGTGTCAGCTGCATGAGCCAGATTCGCCGCGCCCATAGCCAGAGTTGAAGCAACAAAGAGAGCTGTTAATTTACGCATATTATTATCCTTCATCATAATTTGGATTTTTCTGCGACGAGGTTGCCGCGTTGACGAAATTAAGTTTACGGGGTTATGCGTCAAGTAACAGTGCTCATCGGTAAAGCATTGAAAGGGGAAAAAACAAATTTTCAGCAATTATGGAGATAATAAGGATAAAGCGGAGTGGAATTGCAACAAAATATAACAAGACGATGATTTTAAAGAAATTATGAAGAGAGTGTATAGCAATTAATACCCAGGTGAAAGCATATCACTAAGATTTATCTGTATATAATTGGCCTCAAGGTCTGAGGCCAATAAATAATTAAATCTCAGTCAGCATTAATCCAGCTCGCAAGCCAATTGCCACATTAGGATTCGGGAATAAAACGAACTCGCTATCCTCTTTCACCACATAACGCGTATCGCCATCCTCTGCCAGCAAAGTGCCTTTCGGGAAAGCGGTAAAGTTTTGCGTTTGTGCGGACATATGCAAGACAAAATCATCACTGTTGCGCGTTATCTGCTGTGACACTTTATAGCGTAGCGGTTCGCTGTCAGCACACGGTGACGTTTCACCACTCAGCAGCGCTTGCAGCGCCTGTCGGGTCACTTCAAATTGACTGAGATCGTTTTCACCAAACGGCTGCGCTTTACCCAGCTCCAGTGTGCAACTTAGCGCGTTGAAATGCTCGCTGCTGAAATGGGTAAAAGTGCCGCCAGGTGCCTGATGAAATACCAACGCTTGTAAGCCCGCACAGCCTAACCATGAGAGGAACGCCTCATCGTAAGGCTGCGCACGCGCGGGTAGCACGCCAAATCGAGGGTGATATGAGCTGCGAATCGCCGTGTGCATATCCAGATGCCAGCATGTTGTCTCTTCACATTCTGCCAGAAAGAGATCTAAAGCATGTTCAAGACGGCAGGCACGTTGGGTTTCTATGCTTTCCGGGAACTGCTGCCAGCGCCCGCCAAACATGCGATTCATGTCGCTATGCTGATAACGCTGGTTGCTACGCAAGGCCGCAGGATTGCCGAGGATCACCAACACACGCCACTGCAACGCCATCTCTCCCGCCAGAAGGCTATCGACTAACTGTGCGAGTATTTCTACCGGCGCAGTTTCGTTGCCGTGGATCCCCGCTGACAGCACCAGCGTCTTTTCAACAGCCTGATGAGGCGCCAGCGTCAGGATCCCTTCGTCCCACCATTGCCAATGAAGATGAGCATTCTTACCTGCGCTATGGGTTGGCACTTTCCCTGCCAGGGTCTGTGCCAGGAAATCCAGCATTGTGCCTCCAGTTAGAGTTGAAACGGATAAACAGAACCTAAGTCTAGTATACGCGTCAGCTCATCGAGTGCTTCGCGCCCTTCTCGCAGTAATTGCGGGTCGGCTAAATCGGCCTGCGTTAATTGATCACGATACCACTTGTCCACCCAATTATTGAGCGTTACAAACAGGTTATCGTTCATCATTACCGCTGGGTTCAATGCCTGAAGCTCCGTTTCGTTAAGCACCACGCGCAGGCGCAGACACGCAGGCCCACCGCCATTTGCCATACTTTCACGCAGATCAAACACTTTCAGCTCACTGATTGGGTTATCTGCCGCCAGCACCTCATTGAGATAACGCCATACGCCGACATGCTGGCGTGACTCCTCCGGTAGCACCAAAGTCATGCTACCATCTTCACGGCTAAGCAACTGGCTGTTAAACAGATAAGTGCTTACCGCATCGGCAACGGAAACTTTATTTGCCGGAACTTCAATGGCCGTAAAGCCCGGGACGCGTTCGCGTAACTGCTGATACAGCGCCTGTTGATGCAAAAAAGCCTGCTCGTGGCAGAACAGCACCTGACGATTAGACACAGCAATCACATCATTGTGGAAAACGCCCTGGTCAATCACCGCAGGGTTTTGTTGGGCATAAACCAATAAATCGGGTTTAACCTGGTTAAGCCTTGCCACCGCCTGGCTTGCTTCGAGTGTCTGGCGCGCCGGATACCGAGCCGGAACCTGCCCGGCTTTGGCATCTTCTCTTCCATAAACAAACAGTTGGGTTGAGGGTTCACCATACGCCCCACCGAGACGGTTATGGTTTGCCGCCCCTTCGTCACCAAACATTGCCACTTGCGGCAATGCCGCATGAACAGAAAAATGCTGCTCGTTACGGAAGATAGCTCGCAACACATTTTCGGTCGTCGGTGCTTCGCTGGCACGGTGGAATTTATTGTTTAGATTCGCCACCGTGAAATGCACTTTGCCATCGATGCTGTCAGCCGACGGGCAGACTGTCGCTGCGTTCGCAACCCACATAGAAGAAGCGGAGCTCACCGCCGACAGCAATTGCGGCGCTTGTTTTGCTACCCGCTCAACAATTTGTGCGTCGGTGCCGCTAAAACCCAGTTGGCGCAGCAGCGGAATATTGGGTCTTTCTTGCGGCGCAATAACGCCTTGTGCAAAACCCGCATCCGCCAAGGCTTTCATCTTCAGCAAGCCTTGTTTAGCGGCAAGCTTAGGATTGGAGACGCGGAATTGATGTTTAGTGGAGGCTTCGTTGCCAAAAGACAGCCCCGCGTAATGGTGGGTTAACCCCACCAGCCCATCGAAATTGACTTCACGCGTTTTCATGTTTATTCCTCACGGCTGAAATCAAGCCCTGGGCTCAGGGTTGCAGGCAGCGGGAATGATGGGCTTTCCAGTGTCGCCATTGGCCACGCACAGTAATCTGCCGCATACCAGGCACTGGCGCGATGGTTGCCAGAGGCACCCACACCACCAAAAGGTGCCGCACTTGATGCACCGGTGAGAGGCTTATTCCAGTTAACAATCCCGGCGCGAGCCTCCAGCACGAGCTGGTCGAACTGTTCACGATGCGGCGAAATCAGCCCACTTGCCAGGCCGTAACGGGTGTCATTCGCCATCGCTATTGCCTGATCAAAATCGGCATAACGGTACACGGTCAGTAACGGGCCAAAAATTTCTTCATCCGGCACGTTTGCCACACCGGTGAGTTCCACAATGCCTGGCGTCAGTAATGATGAACCGGCTTTGATAAGTTTTGGCTCAAGCAAAGGTTTTCCACCACGCGCGATATGTTCCTGCCAGCCCGTCAACACGCGCTCTGCGGCTTGCACTGAAATCAGCCCACCGATAAACGGTTGCGGTGACGCATCCCACGCATCCGGGCGGATCCGCGCTGCCACTTCAACCAGACGATTTAAAAACGCATCGCCCTGAGCACCTTGTTTTACCAACAAGCGACGCGCACAGGTACAACGCTGCCCAGCGGTGACAAACGCTGACTGAATCACCAGATGCACAGCGCCATCGATATCTTCAGGTTTTTCAACGATCAGTGGATTGTTCCCGCCCATTTCGAGAGCGAGGATCTTCTCTGGATGTCCGGCAAACTGACGGTGGAGTTGATAGCCCGTATTGGCGCTCCCGGTAAACAGCAAACCATCAAGCCCAGGTTGCTGTGCCAGAGCCTGCCCAGTTTCGCGCCCACCCTGCACCAGATTCAGAACGCCCTCAGGCACGCCAGCCTGCTGCCAGAGTTTCATCACTTTTTCGCCAATCAGCGGTGTCAGCTCGCTGGGTTTGAACACCAACGTATTGCCCGCCAACAGGCCTGGTACAATGTGGCCGTTCGGCAAATGCCCGGGGAAGTTGTATGGGCCAAAAACCGCTAACACGCCGTGAGGACGGTGGCGTAATGTTGCCGCACCGTCTGGCATCTCAGTGTGCGTTTCGCCTGTGCGGGTGTGATAAGCCTTAATCGAGATGGCGATTTTGTTGATCATCGCCGTGATTTCAGTTGCCGCCTCCCAGCGCGGTTTGCCGGTTTCCTGGGAAATAGTGACGGTCAAAGCTTCTTTGTTGGCTTCAAGCAACGTTGCAAACTTTTCAACAATCGCCTGGCGCTGGGCGAAGGGACGTTTTGCCCATGCAGGAAATGCGGCACGAGCCGCATTACACGCTTGTTCAACCTGCTGCGCATCAGCTGCAACACCTTCCCAAAGCAAATCACCATTGACTGGATTGTGCTTTTGCAGCGCTTCGCCCTGACCGGAAATCCATTGTCCATTAATCCACTGAGTCATACTTTTTTCTCCTCGGGGCACAAACGCACCAAACGAACTTTATCGCCTGTACTGCATTTCAGGGCATCCGCAGTTTTAGCATCAATAATCAGCCGGTCACCTTTTGGATTCGCCTTAACCAGCATGGCACGGAATTCATTATATTTTTCATTGGCAACCAGACACATCGGCAACTCTTCGGTCGCCGGTTGCCCAATGACGACTTCAACCAGTCGGCTTTTACGAATCGCACGGACCCGGTCGATGTCGCATTCAAGCGTTGGCCCGCCGTCAAAAATATCCACGTAATTGCGATAGCGGAAACCTTCCGCTTCAAGAACCGCTCGCGCTGGTGCGGTTTGCGGATGGACTTTACCAATCACCGCACGCGCTTCTGCGGAGAGGAAATCGGTATAAATAGGATGCTTTGGCATTAACTCAGCGATAAACGCTTTCTGTCCGGTACCGCACAAATAATCTGCGCGGCTAAATTCCATCGAGAAGAAGCGGTTGCCGAGGCTTTCCCAAAACGGTGAATGGCCGTGCTCATCAATCACGCCGCGCATTTCAGCGACGACTTTGTCGTTAAAGTGATCGCGGAAAGCGGCCATAAACAGAAAGCGGGATTTGGATAACAGATAACCATTGCCCTCTTTGCGCCACTCAGCATCGAGGAATAGCGTGCAAAGCTCGCTGCTCCCAGTGTGGTCATGACTGAGAAAAAGCGTCGGTAACGCGTTGTAGATATTCAACTCTTTGGACGCGTGAACATGCGTGCCAACGTGGTAGTTGTACCAGGGATCGTTTAACCCGACCGCAACTTCAATGGCGCAAATACCCACCACGCGCTCGGTTGAGGTGTCTTCCAGGACAAAAACAAAGCCCTGGTCGCCTTTTGGCAGACCACCCTGCCAGGTATGAATTGAGCGTTCGATACGTGCCGACAGCGTTTTTTCATCCGCAGGCAGCGAGGTCAACCCGCCACCTGTTTTACCCGCCAACGCCAGCAGCCCGGATAAATCACCGCGCTCAACCGGACGGATAACCATCATGATTGCTCTCCCGCTAAAAAGCGAACGACCGCGCGCTCAAACCGATCCAAGCCGGTTTGTACTTCGGCTTCGCTGATAATAAGGGCTGGAGCAAAACGAACCACATTTGCGCCAGCGATGAGCATCATCAAGCCTTCCTGAGCGGCAGCCTGTAAGATAAGTTTAGCTTTTCCGCTGTACTCTGGTTGCAGTACGCAGCCAATTAACAACCCCAGTCCACGCACTTCACTAAACAATTGATGCTTCTGGTTAATTTTGTCCAATCGCTCAACAAACCAGTTGTGACGCTGTTTAACGCCATTGAGCACTTCTGGCGTATTAATCATCTCCATCACTCGCCCTGCAACCGCTCCCGCCAACGGGTTACCGCCGTAAGTCGTCCCGTGGGTGCCCACGACCATGACTTTGGAGAATTTGTCCGTTGTCAGCATTGCGCCAATCGGGAAGCCGCCGCCTAACGCCTTCGCAGTCGAAAGCACATCAGGCGTGATGCCGTAGTGCATATAGGCGTAGAGTTCGCCCGTGCGCCCAACGCCGGTTTGCACTTCATCGAAAATCAACACCGCATTGTGGCGGTCGCACAGCTCACGCAGCCCTTGCAGGAAGGTAGGATCAGCAGGAACAACGCCGCCTTCGCCCTGTATTGGTTCCACAATCACCGCACAGGTATTTTCATTAATCAGTTCACTGGCGGATTGCAGATCGTTATAAATGGCGTGGCTGATTTGCGGCGGTAGCGGCGCAAAATCCTGAGAATAAGCCGGTTGCCCACCCGCCGAAACGGTGAACAGCGTGCGTCCATGAAACGCATTTTTGAAGGCGACGATACCGCTTTTCTGCGGGCCAAAATTATCGTGCGCGTATTTACGTGCCAGTTTCAGTGCTGCTTCGTTGGCTTCCGCACCTGAGTTGCAGAAGAAAACTTTGTCGGCAAAAGTGGCATCAATCAGCTGTTTTGCCAGGCGCAGAATCGGTTCGTTAGTGTAACCGTTACCGGTATGCCAGAATTTTGCCGCCTGCTCTTCCAGCGCTTTGCGCAATTCAGGATTGGCATGACCCAGAGCGTTAACCGCAATCCCACCCGCAAAATCAATGTAATCTTTGCCTTGCTGATCCCAAAGCGTCGACCCTTCACCACGTACCGGAATAAAAGAAGCGGGGGCGTAAACGGGCATCATCCATTCGTCGAAATTCTGGCGGGTAATTGACTGCGACATAGCGACCTCTTCCGGTAAATAAATAGTTGTTTAAATGTTAAATAATTGAGTGTTTGCACTGTGAATGTAGATTGCACGCTTCGTGCCAGCCAGTGATAAAAATGCATATCGGAGGGGTGTGGCCGTTAAATCAATAAGTTACAAACTCACTCTATTCACATAAAATGAATAAGTAGTGCATAGTTTTATGGTGGCGTATGGATCGCCGCATGAAAACGAGAAATATTATGCAGTGGTGAAATTTAATACTGGATTTGTGATCGATGCTGGGATTTGCACAGTGTTTACGCACCATTTCGGCGCGAAGCGGTACATTTTGGTGCAGATATTGCTCTGTAACATTCATCGAAACTGTGGAATCAGCACATTGACGCTTTTTCTGCTACCATCCTGCAACATTGTTAAGTAACTACGGCAGCGACTTATGAAATTCGTCTCTTTTAATATCAACGGCCTGCGCGCCCGTCCGCATCAACTTGAAGCCATTGTTGAACAGCATCAACCTGATGTTATCGGTTTGCAGGAAACTAAAGTCCATGACGACATGTTCCCGCTCGAAGATGTCGCGAAGCTTGGCTACAACGTCTTTTATCATGGTCAAAAAGGTCATTACGGTGTGGCGTTGTTAACCAAAGAGACACCGATTTCTGTGCGCCGTGGTTTCCCCGGCGACGATGAAGAAGCACAGCGCCGACTCATCATGGCTGAAATTCCCTCGCCATTAGGCAACCTGACCGTGATTAACGGTTACTTCCCGCAAGGGGAAAGCCGCGACCATCCGACCAAATTCCCGGCGAAAGCGAAGTTTTACCAGGATCTGCAAAACTTCCTCGACAGCGACCTGAAGAAAGACAATCCGGTGCTGATTATGGGCGATGTGAATATCAGCCCAACGGACCTGGATATTGGCATTGGTGAAGAGAACCGCAAGCGCTGGTTGCGTACCGGTAAGTGTTCGTTCCTTCCGGAAGAACGCGAGTGGATGGAAAGGCTGAAAAGCTGGGGCCTGGTCGATACGTTCCGCCACGCTAATCCTGAAACCAACGACAAGTTCTCGTGGTTTGACTACCGCTCGAAAGGCTTTGATGACAACCGTGGCCTGCGTATCGACCTGCTGTTGGCAAGCCATCCATTGGCTGAACGTTGCGTCGCAACTGGCATTGATTACGATATTCGCAGCATGGAAAAACCGTCTGACCACGCGCCTGTCTGGGCTGAGTTTAAGCTTTAAGCTTTGGGTTAAGGGACATCTATGCCACGCCCACGCTTTAAAAATGGATGGGTATGATGAAAACCATTGATGTGGTTGCTGCAATCATTGAGCGCCACGGTAAAATTTTGCTGGCACGCCGCCCGGAAAGCGGCGATCAGGCGGGTTTGTGGGAATTTCCTGGCGGTAAGGTCGATGCCAATGAATCGCAACCTGCCGCCCTTGCGCGAGAACTGGAAGAAGAGTTGGCGATTCAAGCCGTGGTGGGTGATTACGTTGCCAGCCACCAGCGTGAAGTCTCAGGGCGTATCATTCATCTTCACGCGTGGAATGTGCGCGAATTTAGCGGGGAGTTAACAGCGCTTTGCCACAGTGAATTGATTTGGTGTTTACCTGCCGAGGCATTGAATTACCCTCTCGCCCCGGCAGATATCCCATTACTGAAAGCGTTTATGGCTTCACGCGACGCCAGACTAAAGGATTCGTGCTGAGGGTTTTCTCATCACGTTGGCATTGCAGTAAAACACCGCCATCGGCTTTCACCACTGCCCCTTCAGAATAATTTTGATCCTGATAGATACAGCATTGACTACACGGTGCCGCTCGTTGACCTTGCGAACTGAAGACTTCTGGCGGCACCGAAATGTCTACCTGGGGATCAAGACGCTGCGCCATCCCCGGCTGGCTCATCATCAGCACTACGGCGGCGGCGAGCAGGTTTTTTATTCGCATCATCACTACCCTCTTTTTTAGCCCATTGCTTGCGCTTTTTTTCCTGCTCAGGAGGCGCTTTCACCCCTTTGAACGCATGATGTACCGGTTTAGTGCGCGCCTGGTGAATCAAGTCATACAGCGTTTGAACCAGCGGCTGCATGAAGTCCTGATAACGACACTGCTTTTCACTGATTTGCGTCAGCGTCGATTCCCACTGCGCCGTCATATCTGGCCGTGCCGCCAGTTCAGGGAGCGAGTGAATCAATGCGCGTCCGGCATCCGTTGAGTGAATATAACGGCCCTTCTTCACCAGGAAGGTACGCTTAAACAGCAGCTCAATGATCCCAGCACGGGTCGCTTCAGTTCCCAGGCCATCCGTCGCACGCAGGATCTTTTTCAGATCTTTATCCTGCACAAAACGGGCAATCCCGGTCATGGCAGAAAGCAATGTCGCATCGGTGAAATGGCGCGGTGGCTGAGTTTGACGTTCATTCACTTCGCCTTTTTCACACAGCAACTCATCACCTTTAGCCACCACCGGCAACGGCGTGCCATCGTTCTCTTCATCGCGCTCTTTACTGCCCAGTAGCGTGCGCCAGCCGGCTTCCGCAAGGAATCTCGCCTTAGCGTTAAATTTGCCACCGGCAATATCGAGATCGATGGTGCATTTACGGAACACCGCATCGGCACAGAACTGCATTAAGTATTGTCGGGCGATCAGGTTGTAAACTTTAGCTTCATTTTCTGAAAGCGAGATCTTTGAGCTACGCGCGGTGGGAATAATCGCGTGGTGGGCATCGACTTTTTTATCATCCCAGCAGCGGTTACGCAGGTCGGTATTGACCGCAGGCTGTGGAAGCAAATCAGGCTGATGAACGCTAATCGCATTGAGTACCGCATGGCGGCCAGCAAAATGTTCGTCCGGCAAGTAGCGGCTATCCGAACGCGGGTACGTAATCAGCTTGTGTGTTTCGTACAGTTTCTGGCAGATATCCAGCACGTTCTGCGCACTTAAACCAAAGCGCTTTGCCGCTTCAATTTGCAGGCTGGAAAGAGAAAACGGGAGCGGAGCAACTTCTGATTCCCGTTTATCATTATAGGCCGTGACGATAGCGGGCTGGCCACCGATGCGGTTCACCACATGCTCCGCTAGCGGACGATGCAATAAACGCCCTTCTTCATCCTGATACGGTTCGCAGGATTCGCTCGGCTGCCAGGTGGCAACAAAGCGTTCATCCGCAGGCGTGACGATATGCGCTTTTACCTCAAAGAAATCTTTGGCGACGAAATTCTCGATTTCTTCATCACGACGCACTACCAGACCCAGCACTGGCGTTTGAACGCGCCCGACAGACAGCACCCCCTGATAACCCGCGTTACGCCCAAGAATGGTGTAAGCGCGCGTCATGTTGATGCCGTACAGCCAGTCGGCACGCGCACGCGCAAGTGCCGATACGCACAGTGGGATAAATTCACTGTTGGCGCGCAGACGCGTTATCGCTCGTTCAACGGCCTGCGGGTTGAGATCGTTTATCAGACAACGTTGCACCTGCTGGCGCTTTTCCGGCGCCAGTTGCAGGTAGTCCAACACTTCGTCCACCAGCAGTTGCCCTTCGCGATCCGGGTCACCTGCATGAACCACTTCGTCAGCTTGCACGAGCAATTTTTTGATGGCGTTGAGTTGTTTGGTGACCGATGGCCGCGGCTGCAACTGCCATTTTTCCGGCACAATTGGCAAATCAGCCAGATTCCAGCGCGCGTAGCGCCCGTCATAAGCATCCGGCTGAGCCTGTTCCAGCAAGTGACCGATGCACCAGGTCACCACTTGCCCGTTGCCGCACTCAATGAATCCATCACCCCGACGATGGGGTTTGGGTAGCACATCGGCAATAGCGCGAGCGAGGCTGGGTTTTTCGGCAATAAACAGACGCATCCGACTAACGAATCTCAATCATCGGGCGACCGCCACGAGCCGTTTTCAGCTCGCCAATGGCAGTCAGTTTGATGCCATTCTTTTCAGCGACCGCCGCAACCGCGGCTTCTGCGTCGGCTTCAACAGCCAACAGCAAGCCGCCTGACGTTTGCGGGTCGCAAAGCAAATCACGCTGCGCCTGGGTCATTTCGCCCATCAGGTAACCGTAGCTGGCGAAGTTGCGCGAAGTGCCGCCTGGCACACAACCCTGGGCGATATAGTCTTCAACATCAGGCAATTTAGGAACTTTATCGAACCATATTTCAGCCTGAACACCTGCGCCCTGGCACATTTCGCTCAGGTGTCCCAGCAGACCAAAACCGGTGACATCGGTCATGGCGGTGACGCCTTCGATATCAGCAAACTCAGCGCCCGGCTTGTTGAGCTGGCACATCACTTCTGCCGCGAGGCCGTAATGTTCTGGTTTGAGAAGCGATTTTTTCTCAGCGGTGGTCAACACGCCGATACCCAGTGGTTTGGTGAGGAACAGTTTGCAGCCCGCCGTCGCGGAACTGTTTTTCTTCACTCGGTCGGTGGGGACAATGCCCGTGACGGCAAGGCCAAAGATAGGTTCAGGGGCGTCGATAGAGTGACCACCCGCAAGGGAGATCCCCGCTTGCTGGCAAACAAAACGCCCGCCTTCGATGACTTTACGCGCGATTTCAGGTTTCAGTGTGTTGATTGGCCAGCCCAGAATAGCGATAGCCATAATCGGTTTGCCGCCCATCGCATAAATGTCGCTAATGGCGTTGGTGGCAGCGATGCGCCCAAAGTCGAAGGGATCGTCGACGATAGGCATAAAGAAGTCGGTGGTGCTGATGACACAAGTGCCGTTGCCCAGATCGTAAACCGCCGCATCATCACTGGTTTCGTTTCCTACCAGCAAGTTGGGATCGACAAATTTAGCCTGCTCAGATTGCAGAATAGTTTGTAAAACTTTCGGGGAAATTTTGCAGCCGCAACCAGCTCCGTGGCTGTACTGCGTCAAACGAACGGTTTGCTCACTCATGGACATCTCCTGTCATTGGCAATCGCTCTATGGTAGCGCTCAAATGACGAGGAGGTAAGACTACGTGTCTGAATTGCGCCGTTTCTGGTCACAATCCAGACACCTTTTGCGCGTTTGCTTAGAATTTACGCACAAACGGAGTGATGTCCGGCACACTGACCGTTGTAGAAGCTTTGAGTTGCGGTGTGCCCAGATACAAGAAGCCGACCACTTCATCTTGTTCACGGCAATGAAGCGCTTCACGTACCGCTTCGCTTTCTGTCCAGATACCCGTGCGCCAGATGCCATTGTAGCCCTGAGCGACCGCCGCCATCTGCATGGCCATTACCGCGCAACCGGCTGAAACCACCTGTTCCCAGACCGGGACTTTATGATTGTCATCGCAATGAGCGACAACCGCGATAATTTGAGGCGCGCGGAATGGCGCAGTACGCGCTTTTTCAATCCCCTTTTCGTCTAACCCTTCAGCAATGGCCGCTGTTTCCAGCACATGGCTGAAACGCTCACGACCTTCGTTTTCGATGACGATGAAGCGCCACGGCTGCAAAGTTCCATGATCAGGGGCACGCATACCCGCACGAATAATATTTTCTAGTGCTTCGCCTGCTGGAGCAGGTTCTGCCAGTCGTGACGCGCTGCGGCGGTTAAGAAGTAGTTCAAGTGCATCCATTTGATAACTCCTGTAATGATTTTAATCAGCGAAATTAACACAGCAGGTGATTTTGTTACAGCACAGGGCAGATTTCCTACTGACATTTGCCCTGGGGGTAATTAGGATAGCGATTACTTTAGTTTTCACGATATTTGATTTGGAACGGAGCATAAATGCGCACAATCGGGCGAGTTATTGCCGGTTTTTTTAAGTGGACCTGGCGTCTGCTTAACTTTATTCGAGAGTTTATTCTCAATCTATTTTTAGTGCTTCTGGTCCTGGTCGTTGTTGGGATCTGGATGCAGATTAACAGCGCCCCAGCAGAACCTGCGCGCGGTGCATTATTGCTTGATATCACCGGCGTGGTGGTCGATAAGCCTTCAGTCAGTAATAAACTGGGTGTTATTGGGCGTCAGTTGCTCGGTGCCAGTTCTGATCGCTTACAGGAAAACTCACTGTTTGATGTCGTCGATACTATTCGCCAGGCGAAAGATGACCGCAACATCACCGGTATTGTGCTGGATTTAAAAGAGTTTGCGGGTGCCGATCAGCCTTCAATGCAATACATCGGTAAGGCGTTGCGTGAATTCCGTGACAGCGGCAAACCGGTCTATGCCGTGGGCGACAGCTACAACCAGGGGCAATATTATCTGGCCAGTTTCGCCAATAAAATTTGGCTCTCACCGCAAGGCGTGGTGGATTTACACGGCTTTGCGACCAACTCGATGTATTACAAAACGCTGCTCGATAAGCTGAAAGTGACGACACATATCTTCCGCGTTGGGACTTATAAGTCTGCCGTCGAGCCGTTTATTCGTGATGATATGTCCCCTGCTGCGCGTGAAGCCGATAGCCGTTGGATCGGTGAGCTTTGGCAAAACTATCTTGGAACGATTGCCGCGAACCGCCAGATTACAGCTCAGCAGGTGTTCCCAGGGGCGCAAGCGTTGCTCGATAACCTGCAAAAATTAGGTGGCGACACCGCAAAATACGCGCTCGATAACAAACTGGTTGATGAACTGGCAAGCAGCGCTGCGGTTGATAAAGCGATGGTTAAGCAGTTCGGCTGGAATAAAGAAAACAAAGATTTCAGCTACACCAGTATGTATGACTACGTGGTGAAAAAACCTGCTGATAAAGGTGATGCCATTGCGATTATCCTCGCAGATGGCGCCATCATGGACGGGCAGGAAACTCCGGGCCAGGTCGGTGGTGATACCACTGCCCAACAAATCCGCGAAGCGCGTCTTGATCCTAAAGTGAAGGCGATTGTTCTGCGTGTTAACAGCCCGGGTGGCAGTGTCACCGCGTCAGAAGTGATTCGTGATGAGCTGGAAGCCGCGCGCGAAGCAGGTAAGCCGATTGTCGTTTCAATGGGGGGTATGGCGGCATCCGGCGGTTACTGGATTTCTACGCCAGCCAATTATATTGTCGCAAGCCCGAACACCCTGACCGGTTCCATCGGTATCTTTGGCGTGATCAATACGGTTGAAAATAGCCTCGATTCGATTGGTGTGCATACTGATGGCGTCGCCACTTCTCCACTGGCCGACGTTGCGGTGACGAAATCGTTGCCACCGGAAGTCCAGCAGATGATGCAGTTGACCATCGAAAATGGCTATAAGCGCTTTATCACTCTGGTTGCTGATTCCCGTAAGAAAACACCTGAGCAAATTGATGCCATCGCGCAAGGGCATGTCTGGACAGGTCAGGATGCAAAAGCTAACGGTCTGGTGGATAGCCTCGGTGATTTCGACGATGCCGTTGCTAAAGCAGCCGAACTTGCGAAGCTGAAAAGCTGGCATCTCGATTTCTGGCAGGATGAGCCGAGCTTTATCGATATGCTGTTCGACAGCATGAGCGGTTCCGTTCGCGCCATGTTGCCACAAGCGTTGCAAGCCTGGTTGCCCGCACCGTTAGCGGATGCGGCGCTGGCTGTAAAAGCGCAAAACGATAAGTTTGGCACCATGAACGATCCACAAAATCGCTATGCTTTCTGCCTCACCTGCGGTGATGTGCGTTAAAACTCCCTCAGCCCGGCATCTGCCGGGCTGATTTTTTTGCCCCTTCCCTATTCATACCCTAAATAATTCGAGCTGCATCGCGGCGGTAAGTGAACGCAGCCAACAAAGATGCAGTTTGAAGTATGACGGGTATATACTGCGCCCCATAACGTAAAAGCCCTGAGTTCACTCATGCAAAAGAAATCCATCTACGTTGCCTACACCGGCGGTACTATCGGTATGCAGCGTTCAGAACACGGTTACATTCCTGTCTCCGGTCACTTACAACGTCAACTGGCTTTGATGCCTGAATTCCATCGTCAGGAAATGCCTGATTTCACCATTCATGAATATCAGCCGCTGATGGACTCCTCCGACATGACGCCGGAAGACTGGCAGCACATTGCCGATGACATCAAAGCGCATTACGACGAGTACGACGGTTTCGTGATTCTTCACGGCACTGACACCATGGCATTCACCGCGTCGGCTCTGTCATTTATGCTTGAAAACCTCGGCAAACCGGTGATCGTGACTGGCTCACAGATCCCTTTGGCTGAGTTGCGTTCTGACGGGCAAATCAACCTGCTCAATTCGTTGTATATCGCGGCCAACTTCCCCATTAACGAAGTGACGCTGTTCTTCAATAATCGTCTTTATCGCGGCAACCGCACCACCAAAGCCCATGCCGATGGGTTTGATGCGTTCGCATCACCGAATCTTGCGCCATTACTTGAAGCCGGGATCCACATTCGACGCCTGAATACCCCAGCCGCTCCCCACGGTGAAGGTGAGCTCATCGTTCACCCGATAACGCCACAGCCCATTGGCGTTGTCACGATTTACCCGGGATTTCTGCAGATGTGGTTGGCAATTTCTTACGCCAGCCTGTTAAAGCGTTGATCCTGCGCTCTTATGGGGTGGGCAATGCCCCGCAGCACGGTGCGTTCCTCAAAGAGTTACAGGAAGCCTGTTCACGCGGCATTGTGGTGGTAAACCTGACGCAATGTATGTCTGGTAAGGTGAATATGGGTGGTTACGCTACCGGCAATGCGCTGGCGCAGGCAGGGGTTGTTAGCGGCTACGATATGACGGTAGAGGCGACACTGACTAAACTGCACTATCTACTCAGCCAAAATCTCGATGCACAGACTATTCGCGAGGCGATGTCACGTAATTTACGCGGTGAACTGACACCTGACGAATAAGGAGAGGCCATGAAACGCGCTTTATTAATGGTAGATTTGCAAAATGACTTTTGCGCCGGTGGAGCGCTTGCTGTGCCGGATGGCGATAGCACGATTGATGTGGCGAACGCATTGATGAGCTATTGCAAAGCACGCGGCGACGTCATTTTAGCGACTCAAGACTGGCATCCCGCAAACCATGGCAGTTTTGCCAGCGTGCAAAAAACTGAGCCGTATACGCAGGGGAAACTCGACGGGTTGAACCAAACCTGGTGGCCGGATCATTGCGTACAAAACAGCGCGGGTGCGGAACTCCATCCCCTGCTCAATACCCAGAAAATTGATGCTATTTTCCAAAAGGGCGAAAATCCACTCGTTGATAGCTACAGCGGTTTTTTCGACAACGGACATCGCCAGAAAACGCAGCTCGACGATTGGTTATCCCGCCACGAGATTAAACAGCTGGTTGTGGTGGGCCTGGCAACGGATTATTGCGTTAAGTTTACCGCGCTCGACGCCCTGTCGCTGGGTTATGAGGTCACGGTTATCACCGATGGTTGCCGTGGTGTGAATCTGCATCCGCAAGATAGCCTGCGGGCGTTCCAGGATATGTCCGCAGCAGGTGCAACGTTGATGACGCTGGCTGATTTCACTTACTAAATCTTTTCAGGGCGCAAACGCGCCCTTCCCTCGTTTCTCGATTCCGCTCTCATTCTTAACTTTTAAAGCTCGCTCATTTTTGAGAGCGCTCTCATAATCGAGTTGCTTATTAATACAGCATTTTAGCTGTGTTTCTTATTAGCCTTCCGTCCCCCAGGTTTCGGCAGGTTTTGTCGATATTGCTCGTCAAAGAGGAACTACCCTATGGTCTTCACGCGTAAACTGCTGCCGTTGCTGGCGGTAATACAAATCGCCTGTGCCGGTGTGGCTCAGGCAAGCTCATACCTCTCAGTAGGCTATTTCAACGGAGGGGGCGATGTCACTGCCGGGCCTGGCGGCGATATTGATAAACTCGATGTGCGCCAGATAACCCATCTTAACTACTCGTTTGGCCTGATTTACAACGATGAAAAAGATGAGACAAACTCCGCGTTAAAAGACGCGTCTAAACTGCACCAAATCTGGCTTTCGCCAAAAGTGATGTCAGATCTTGAAAAAATACCCGCGCTACGTAAACAGAATCCGCAACTGAAAGTCCTGCTTTCAGTGGGTGGCTGGGGAGCTCGTGGTTTCTCCGGTGCCGCTGCAACGCCTGAAAACCGTGCGGTGTTTATCCGTTCTGCACAGGATGTGATTGCACGCTACGGTCTGGATGGTATCGATCTGGACTGGGAATATCCCGTTAATGGGGCATGGGGTCTGGTGGCCAGCTCGCCTGAAGACCGCGCGAACTTCACCTCATTGCTTAATGAATTGCGTAGCGCGTTGGGCAAACAAAAATTGCTTACCATCGCTGTGGCTGCAAACGTGAAAGGTCCGACAGAGTGGGTCGACATGAAAGCCATCGCACCCGCGCTTGATTACATCAACCTGATGGCCTACGACATGGCGTACGGCACTCAGTATTTCAACTCGAATCTTTATGATTCGAAAACCTGGCCGACGGTGGCGAAAGCGGATAAATACAGCGCTGATTATGTAGTGAATAACTACATCGCTGCAGGTATGAAACCTGCTCAGCTCAATCTCGGTATTGGTTTCTATGGTCGCGTTCCTAAGCGTGCAACGGAACCTGGCATCGACTGGGATAAAGCAGATGCGGCTAAAAACCCGGTTACACAACCCTATTTCGGCGCACCTGAGAAAGCGGTGTTCATGTCATTTGGCGTCGATCTGACGAAAGACAGTTACCTGAAGTACAACGATATTGTTAGCAAGATGCTCAATGATCCCCAAAAACGCTTTACCGAGCATTGGGACAACGACGCTCAGGTTCCGTATCTGACAATGAAATCAGCCGAGGGCAAAGACCTGTTTGCTATCTCTTACGAAAATCCACGTTCAGTGGCAGTCAAAGCGGAATACATCAAAGCGAAAGGCTTGGGCGGTGCGATGTTCTGGGAGTATGGCGCAGATGACAACAATCAATTGGCAAAAGAGTTAGCGAAAGATTTGGGGATTAAGACGGAGCATTAATTTCCAGATAAGACTGGGTGGCGCGACACCACCCAGCTTTTCAAATTTACAGCTTCACCGTCACAATCGGTGCGGGCGTAATTCCGAAGTCAGCTTTGAGCTGTTGTTTACTTTTCATCACCATCTGACCATTCGTGTCAATCGTCATGTGCTGAGCGTCGGTGTTGTGACGCGCCTGCCACATCATCACCAATTGCAGACTGTTCTCTTTTTGATCGGGTGTCAGTGCTACACCGTCAGGCCATTTCCCCAGCTCAACGGCAGTCGCCAGACGTTGATAAACTTCCGGTGTCATTGTGTCTAACATTTCATCCAGGTTCATCATTGGACAAGTTCCTGTGGAATAATTTGCTGAATCGATTTTTCAGCCTTCGATCTGCTCACCGTTTTTATCATCGGTGAAGTTTAACGACGCTGAGTTTACGCAGTAACGCTCGCCAGTAGGTTGCGGACCATCCGGGAAAACGTGACCCAAATGAGCTTCACAGTTACTGCAACGAATTTCAATCCGCTCCATACCGTGTGAGAAGTCCTTGATGTAGCGAATAGCGCTGTCACTGACTGGCTCATAGAAGCTAGGCCAGCCGCACCCTGAGTCATATTTTGACTCTGACATAAACAGTGGCGCATCACAGACCAGGCAGTGATAAACACCTTCACGCTTGTTATGCAGAAGACGCCCGGAGAACGGTGGCTCGGTGCCATGTTTCTGGGTGACATAAAACTGCATCTCATTAAGGTTTTTTTTCGATAAATCAGGAGGTAATTGGTTAGCCATATGCGTACATCTCGGGCAGTGGGTACTGTAACTGATAACAGCATGATTCTAACAAAAAATTAACAACGTCGTGCGGATTTTTGTTCTAAACTTAGCCCTGAATTTCTGGCTCAGCGCCAATTGTGATCACTGTCACATTCTTGTTGGAATTGATCTTTAAAATTCCTCGCATCGTCCCCATTTGGATAAAGAGCCAAAAGGGAAGCGCGAGGCGGTTCAGTCGTTCAAATGATGTCCACAGGATTGATTTGTCGCAATGATTGACACGATTCCGCTTGACGCTGAGTAAGGTTTTTGTAATTTTACAGGCAACCTTTTATTCACTAACAAATAGCTGGTGGAATATATGACTATCAAAGTAGGTATCAACGGTTTTGGCCGTATCGGCCGTATTGTTTTCCGTGCTGCTCAGGAACGTTCTGACATCGAGATCGTTGCAATCAACGACCTGTTAGACGCTGAATACATGGCTTACATGCTGAAGTACGACTCAACTCACGGTCGTTTTAACGGCACTGTAGAAGTCAAAGACGGCCATTTGGTTGTTAACGGCAAAACTATCCGTGTTACCGCAGAACGTGATCCAGCAAACCTGAAGTGGAACGAAGTCAACGTTGACGTAGTTGCTGAAGCAACTGGTCTGTTCCTGACTGACGAAACTGCTCGTAAGCACATCACTGCTGGCGCTAAAAAGGTTGTTCTGACTGGTCCTTCTAAAGACAGCACTCCTATGTTCGTTAAAGGTGCTAACTTCGAGAAATATGCTGGCCAGGATATCGTTTCTAACGCATCTTGCACCACTAACTGCCTGGCTCCACTGGCTAAAGTCATCAACGACAACTTCGGTATCGTTGAAGGCCTGATGACCACTGTTCACGCAACTACCGCTACTCAGAAAACTGTTGATGGCCCGTCTCACAAAGACTGGCGCGGCGGCCGCGGCGCAGCTCAGAACATCATCCCTTCTTCTACCGGTGCTGCTAAAGCTGTAGGCGTTGTACTGCCAGAGCTGAACGGTAAAATCACTGGTATGGCGTTCCGCGTTCCAACTCCAAACGTGTCTGTTGTTGACCTGACCGTTCGTCTGGAAAAAGCTGCGTCTTACGAAGAAATCAAGAAAGCAATCAAAGCGGCTGCTGAAGGCCCAATGAAAGGCGTTCTGGGTTATACCGAAGACGACGTTGTATCTACTGATTTCAACGGCGAAGTTTGCACTTCTGTGTTCGATGCTAAAGCTGGTATCGCACTGAACGACCACTTTGTGAAACTGGTTTCCTGGTACGACAACGAAACTGGCTACTCAAACAAAGTACTGGACCTGATTGCTCACATCTCTAAATAAGTTGAGATGAGCGATTAAAATCCTGAGAGGCGACCCATGCGGTCGCCTTTTTTTTCGCCTTTGATCGATAGGTTGAACAAATGATTAATAAAATTTTTGCCCTTCCGGTTATTGAACAAATTACCCCTTCCCTGTCTCGCCGCCAGATTGACGAGCTGGACGTTATCGTGGTTGACCATCCGCAAGTTCGTGGTTCTGTGACTTTGCAAGGCGCGCACCTGCTGTCCTGGAAACCAGCCGGTGAAGAAGAAGTGCTTTGGCTAAGTAACAACACGCCGTTCCAGAACGGTAAAGCGATTCGTGGTGGTGTACCTATCTGTTGGCCATGGTTTGGTCCGGCAGCTCAGCAAGACCTGCCAGCGCATGGTTTCGCACGTAACCTGCCATGGACTCTGAGTGCGCATAATGAAGATGAAAGCGGCGTCTCTTTGACCTTCGAATTACAGAGCAGCGATGCGACTCGTAAATTCTGGCCACATGACTTTACCCTGTATGCACGTTACAAGCTGGGTAAGACCTGCGAGATGGAACTGGAGGCACATGGCGAATTCGACGTTAATTCAGCACTGCACACCTACTTCAACGTGGGCGATATCGCCGCAGTGAAAGTCAGCGGGCTGGGCAACAAGTATATCGATAAAGTGTTGAATGCGACTGAAGGCCAATTGACCGACGGCGTGCAGACCTTCCCGGATCGCACTGACCGCGTTTATCTGGAACCAGAAGAGTGCAGCGTTATCCATGATGCCAGCCTGAATCGCACTATCGACGTCATCCATCACCATCACATCAATGTGGTTGGCTGGAACCCAGGCCCGGCACTGTCAGCTTCTATGGCAGACATGCCAGACGATGGTTACAAGACTTTTGTTTGTGTCGAGACGGCTTGCGCCAGCGCATCACAAAAAGCAACAGCGGATAAGCCTGCACGTTTAGCCGCGACACTGCGTGTATCAAAAAAAGCTTAAATCAGATCTATACCCAAAATAATTCGAGTTGCTTAAAGGCGGCAAAGCCGTAAACCCCCAGGAGCTTACTTGAGTAAGTGACTGGGGTGAGCGGGTGCAGCCAACGCATAAGCAGCTTGAAGTATGACGGGTATAAAGGCGTTTAGCGGCCCGGTGCCGTAAACGCCTTTTCCATTATTGCAACTCAGCGCCCAGAGCTATTTTTCTGTCTGGTGAACTGTTGTTCCGTCATCATCATTCCCCACTGGTCGCCCTGCCACTCTTTTAGCAGCTTAAATCCAAAAGATTCATACAGACGTCTGGCCGCATTCAGACCGCTGAACGTCCAGAGTTGCACGGCAGCAAATTCGCGCGCATCACTAAACGCCATAGCTTGGTTGAGCAACTTTCTGCCCACTCCCGTTCCACGGCAATTATCGTCAAGAATAAACCAGCGCAAATGGGCTTCATTATTTCCCAAATCCTGACCATCTATCGCGACAGAGCCAACAATCCTGCCATGGCTAACAGCCAACCAGATTTGATTGCACGGTTCATCCAGACGACCAGCAAATTCAGCCAGTCCGCTTGCCACTTTCCCCTCAAAGAAATGGCCAAAGTTATGATGCTTCGCGTAATACGTGCCGTGCATTTCGGCAATGCGTCCAATCATTCCTGGCACATAACCTGTGATAATTTCTATCGTTTCTGACGACGAAGACATATCGACATCCCGACAGTTTTCTAACGCGCGAGCATATGCAGACAACCCATGAGCCACTGTTTTCTGTTGCGCGGCATCCAGATTTTCCAGCGCTTTTATGACACGCATCGAACCGTATTCATTTATCTTCTTGACCGTTTCTGCTCCCTTGTCCGTCAGCTTGAGCAGTTTAACGCGCGCGTCATGGCGGGCCTGGACCTCTTGTAACTCACCTGCGGCAAGTAATCGGGTCAGCATCCGGCTGACGCTGGACTTTTCCAGCCCCAAGATTTGCACTAATTGTGCCGCGGTCAACGCGCCATGGTTCTCAATCTCCAACAAGCTATGCACTGCTGAAGGAGAATAGTTTGTTGCGGCAAGTGTGGAGTTCATAAATCCAAGCTCACGGACCATAAGTCGGGAAGCCGCTCGGATTTCGTCAATTAACTGGATTTGGGACATATGTCATCTGCATGCGCTAAATAATGGTTGTACAATACAACCATTATCATCAGGAGATTGTCAACGTTTACCCTATTGAAGGTCAGCTTAGACCGAGAATAAAAAAACCATGTTGGTGCAAATGCACCGGATATGCGCACTATTTTGGAGCAACAACAGAAAGGTAATCGGCCAGAATGAGAGTGGATTTAGCAGGAAGGGTATCTGATTATTTTTAAGAAAAGTGTCGATACAAGTCGACATCAAAACGGGGCGAAGATGCCCCGTTGAAGTGCACTGAATGCACCATCAGAAACTGTAGGTGATGCCTGTCATCAAAATACCCGTCCACTCTTTATCAATCATCGGGCTATTAGTGACTTCATTGGCCAGGTGAACATAGCGCCCCATACCGAAGACATTCCAGCTGTCTGTCAGCTTATAGTTAACAGACAACTCAACGTACGGCGACCAGCTGCTTTCAGGATCATAGGAATCTAAACCACTGCGCTGTGACTCGCTCTTACTAATGCCATAGTAATATTGGTTTTGGTTCTCGCTGCTCCACGTGATCCCAATGCCAGGGGTCATGGTCAGTCGATCGCTATTGTAGCGATACAACCATGCGGTATCCCAGGTTACGCCGTTGCTATTGCCCAGCGTGTCACCCGCCAGCACGGTACGTAAGAAACCATACTGCGTGTTATGCACGTAGGAAAGCCCCGCCATCAGAGTCGCATGGCGATTTTCTAACTGACGCATACTCTTTGAGTCACTGTCTTTCGCACGGAAAAAGATCGGTGAAAAGTAGGTAATAATGGAAAGCTTGTCAGCCTGGTCATTCCACAGGTAGTAACCTGCGGTTAACCCGCGCAGGTAAACACTCTCCCCTTCGTAACCTATCATCGGAACAGGGTACAAACGGTCTTGTTCGCCTTTGTACATGTTAGGTGTCACCAGAGCTGCTGCTCCTAACGACCAGGGACCATCCGCAGCCTGTGCTACAGAAAAAGTGGAAGCAATGAGTCCCCCCAATGCAATAATTTTGAAATTGCTCACAATCCATTAAATCCTTTAATCAAATAATTAGCCAGGAGAGTGTAACCCTCTTGCTTTCTTAGCCAAAATTTTTTACCAATTTGAAACATCAGAGCAACTGAACAACATCTCGCGAACAGATTTCATCTTCTTTTCAGTTTTATGAATCACATGTGATACCAACCACTTCCCTTTACAACAAAAGGAGATTTATTTGGATGAGTTATTGATATGTCATTGAAATTGGCTTGTGGCCGTATGCAAGTTTTGCAAATGCCATCTACGCTTTATTTTAGGAAGATGAAATACGCTGAACGCGGCAATGAAAATGCCACGATACCCTAAGACATTCGAGTGGTAGTCAACGCGCTTAAGACTTGAATGATGAGGGGTAAGAGAAGTTGGCATAAGGGTTGCTCGAGATTCAGGAGACGTCTTCCGGGAGCCTCCATTACTCATACGAACGGCTCTCTAACCTGTGCTAAATACGAAAGGACGGCATGCCATGAATATATTCGATCACTATCGCCAGCGTTATGAAGCTGCCAAGGACGAAGAGTTCACACTGCAGGAGTTTCTTGCAATCTGTAAGCAAGATCGCAGTGCCTATGCCAATGCGGCAGAACGGCTATTGATGGCCATTGGTGAGCCAGTGATGGTGGATACTGCCACAGAGCCACGGCTGTCCCGTCTCTTTTCGAATCGGGTGATTTCCCGTTACCCGGCATTTGAAGAGTTCTATGGCATGGAAGAAGCCATCGAACAAATTGTTGCCTATCTTAAACATGCGGCCCAAGGCCTGGAAGAGAAGAAACAGATTCTCTATTTGTTGGGGCCGGTAGGTGGCGGTAAGTCATCACTCGCTGAACGTCTGAAGGCGTTAATGCAGCGCGTGCCCATTTACACACTGAGTGCTAACGGCGAGCGCAGCCCGGTGAATGACCACCCGCTGTGCCTGTTTAATCCACAAGAAGATGCTTCTATTCTTGAGAAAGAGTACGGCGTCCCTACCCGCTATCTCGGCACGATTATGTCGCCGTGGGCGGCAAAACGTCTGCATGAGTTTGGCGGTGACATCACCAAATTCCGTGTAGTGAAAGTCTGGCCGTCAATTCTGGCGCAGATTGCGATTGCCAAAACTGAACCGGGTGATGAGAACAACCAGGATATCTCGGCACTGGTCGGTAAAGTGGATATTCGTAAACTGGAAAACCACGCGCAAAACGACCCGGATGCTTACGGCTATTCCGGTGCACTGTGCCGGTCAAACCAGGGCATCATGGAATTCGTTGAGATGTTCAAAGCGCCAATTAAAGTACTCCACCCGTTGCTGACCGCGACCCAGGAGGGGAACTATAACGGCACCGAAGGCATTTCCGCCCTGCCATTTAATGGCATTATCCTTGCGCACTCAAACGAATCTGAGTGGGTGACGTTCCGTAACAACAAAAACAACGAAGCGTTCCTTGACCGTGTTTACATTGTCAAAGTGCCTTATTGCCTGCGGATCTCCGAAGAGATCAAAATCTACCAAAAACTGCTCACGCACAGTGAATTGTTACATGCGCCATGTGCCCCAGGCACGCTGGAAACGCTTTCGCGCTTCTCAATCCTTTCTCGTTTGAAAGAGCCGGAAAACTCCAGCATTTACTCCAAAATGCGGGTGTACGACGGCGAAAGTCTGAAAGATACCGATCCGAAAGCGAAATCCTACCAGGAGTACCGCGATTACGCAGGCGTGGACGAAGGCATGAACGGGTTGTCGACACGTTTCGCGTTTAAAATCCTCTCTCGCGTGTTCAACTTTGACCACGCAGAAGTGGCCGCAAACCCGGTGCATTTGTTCTATGTTCTGGAACAACAGATCGAGCGCGAGCAGTTCCCGCAGGAGCTTGCCGAGAAGTATCTCGAACACCTGAAAGGCTACCTGATCCCGAAATACGCTGAATTTATCGGTAAAGAGATTCAGACGGCGTACCTCGAATCCTACTCAGAGTATGGGCAAAACATTTTCGACCGTTATGTTACCTACGCTGATTTCTGGATTCAGGATCAGGAATACCGCGACCCGGATACCGGCCAGTTGTTTGACCGTGAATCCCTGAATGCAGAGCTGGAAAAAATTGAAAAACCGGCAGGTATCAGCAACCCGAAAGATTTCCGTAACGAAATCGTCAACTTCGTGCTGCGTGCCCGCGCCCACAACAATGGTCGTAATCCTAACTGGACGAGCTACGAGAAGCTGCGCACGGTCATCGAGAAGAAAATGTTCTCAAACACCGAGGAGCTGCTGCCTGTTATTTCGTTCAATGCCAAAACTTCTACAGACGAGCAGAAAAAACACGATGACTTTGTCGATCGTATGATGGAGAAAGGCTATACCCGCAAACAAGTTCGCCTGCTGTGCGAATGGTATCTACGGGTACGTAAATCTTCATAACGGCTGAGTCAAAGATGGGGCCACGCATTGTGGCCCCCCTGCGCAGTTGGCAAAGAAGTTTGGGGGAATTATGGCCTATTTTATTGACAGGCGACTGAACGGCAAAAATAAAAGTGCGGTGAATCGCCAGCGCTTTTTGCGTCGTTATAAAGCACAGATTAAACAGTCGATTTCCGAGGCCATCAACAAGCGTTCGGTAACCGACGTGGATAGCGGTGAATCGGTCTCGATCCCAAGTGAAGATATTAGCGAGCCGATGTTTCATCAGGGTCGTGGCGGTCTGCGCCACCGTGTTCACCCGGGTAACGATCACTTCGTGCAGAATGACCGTATTGAACGCCCGCAGGGGAGTGGCGGGGGCTCCGGTGCTGGCCAGGGTCAGGCAAGCCAGGACGGCGAAGGCCAGGATGAATTCGTCTTTCAAATTTCAAAAGACGAATATCTCGACTTACTGTTTGAAGATCTGGCTTTGCCGAATCTGAAGAAGAATCAGCATCGCCAAATTACTGAATTTAAATCTCACCGTGCGGGTTATACCTCGAATGGCGTGCCCGCCAACATCAGCGTTGTTCGTTCGTTACAAAATTCACTGGCCCGTCGCACCGCGATGACCGCGGGTAAACGCCGTCAATTACATGAACTGGAAGACAGTCTTGAAATGGTGAGCAACAGCGAACCTGCGCAGTTGCTTGAAGAAGAACGCTTGCGCAGAGAGATTGCTGAACTGCGCGAGAAAATTGCCCGCGTACCGTTTATCGACACCTTCGATTTACGCTACAAAAATTACGAAAAACGCCCTGAACCTTCAAGCCAGGCGGTCATGTTCTGCTTAATGGACGTCTCCGGTTCGATGGACCAGGCGACCAAAGACATGGCTAAACGCTTTTATATCCTGCTCTATTTATTCCTGAGCCGGACCTATAAAAACGTGGAAGTGGTGTATATCCGCCACCACACACAGGCCAAGGAAGTCGATGAGCACGAGTTCTTTTACTCGCAGGAAACGGGGGGTACGATTGTTTCAAGCGCCCTGAAACTGATGGATGAAGTCGTTAAAGAGCGCTACGACCCGGCATTATGGAATATCTATGCCGCGCAGGCTTCTGATGGTGATAACTGGGCAGATGATTCACCGTTATGTCATGAATTGCTGTCGAAAAAATTGCTGCCGATGGTGCGTTACTATAGTTATATCGAAATTACGCGTCGCGCCCACCAGACTCTGTGGCGTGAATATGAGGATTTACAATCAACGTTTGAAAACTTCGCCATGCAGCATATTCGCGACCAGGATGATATCTATCCGGTGTTCCGCGAATTGTTCCAGAAGCAGTCTAGTAGTTCTTACAATTAATCTATAAAAATCAGTCAGATAATCTAATTATTCTGGCTGATTTTTTCTTAAATCAATCTCTAAAAGTTTCTTTTATTTACAGTGACTTGCAATTAGTTTTGGGGAACTAATTGGGTATGCCCATTCTCAATAACTCTGATTCTGCCGGCGGGTTCAACTCCCCCCAGCCCCACCACTTAGGATAGGACTGCGAAAGTAAAACATCTTGATAAACATTACGTTACAACTCAAGACAGGACGCTATCGAGACACAAACGGGACAAAAAAGGTGAGCGAGAAGCTGATGTTATGTCCGAAAAGACGTATCGAGTAGTATCGACTAGAAAATATTGAAACTCCCCTAGTAATTTAATGCATCCTTTACCAAGCAATGGTATTTACCAAAAGATATGCATGGCAGAACACGCCATGGCTATATGTGCATAAAATCATAGTGGTACTCTCTTGGCTTACGCTTCCAACTCAGTGGGCTTAAAACCGTAAACAAAACTGGAGAAAATTATCTTACGGTTTATATTCAATACAGATAAGTTTACGTCATTGACATATGGGAAAAACAATGAGCCGCGAAAAGATTGAACTGAAGTCCTTAAAAATTCTCAATGCAGTTTTGGAATGTAAAAGCGTGACCGCTGCAGCCGAAATGTTATCCGTATCTCCTTCTTCAATAACCTATGCTATCAATAAGCTTAGGGATATTACCACTAACCCAATTTTAACCCGCTCAAAGAGCGGCGTTGTACCCACCACTCTTGCTATTGACCTCAATTCCCGATACGTCAAGGCAATGTCTTTGATCAACGAAGGTTTAGATATTACCGATACGAATACTGATAGTGGTCACATTAAAGAAATAGTTATCAGCACCTATACCTTTTTTGAGTTTTGGCTTTCCATGTCATTACTGAGAAATGGTTCACTTAAAAAAGAAGGGGTTTCACTGACTTTCATTCCTCATCCTTTTACTGATGAAGAAAGGACAAATAATTTACGCAATCGTAAAGTGGACATCGATATAGGGACCGAGCTTCCCAAGGATAACTCGATAACTGTCTATAAGCTATTAAGCAGTAATACACAAGCAATGGTGAGCCAATCTCACCCCACAATAAAAAACCAACTAACGGTTGATGACTGGCATTCTAATGAGCACGTTCGTTGGACACGTGCAGATTATGGAATGACATCGATGGTAGGTGATGCAGTGACGTTGAATGATGTGCGTAACTATCGAAATATTTTAGTAAACACCTCATCATCACTCAATATGATGCTACTTTGCGCCAATAGCGACAATATTATGATTATCCCCCGTATGTTTTCCAGTTTTTTAAAAACAATCCTACCAGTAAATTTTTTCGATATTCCATTTGAAGTTGACATTCACTCAGATTACTATCTTCACTTCCACAACCAGTCTCTCAATGATATTAACATCAACCGAGTATTTAGCGAAATTAACAAGCTAGTTGGAAAGTAAACCATATCAAATAAAGGCAATGTGAAATAGCACATTGCTTTTTTGTGTTACATCGATGCTGACAACACCAGCATCAATACTCCCACCCGTCATTTAGAAAATCAATAAATAAAATTATTCCACTGATTATCAACACCCACCTACGGAATGCTAACATTATCATTTTCGCATTATATAAAGCAGCTCAATACTCACCAGAGCGCCTGGGTACGTTGAAACAATTTGAACTCCAGCACAGGTTGCATTTGATATTTTCACAATCATATTTCACTCGATTACCCAGGCATTTGCTCTGTCTAATCGCCACCATTTATTATCGATGCCATTGATATTAAATATATCCAACACTGCTGCGCCAATCCCATTCTTATCTAGATTCACACCTTCGACTTCACCATGATAACGTAAAACACCCAGGAAGGAAGAAGCTTAAAAACACCATGGTAACTTACTCAAAATTAATGCAGCCGCACTATTTTTTATACCAAGTAATATCTGAAAATATCACATATCAGATCGCTATTTCATTTTTCGCAACAAATATTTTGTAATATGTAAATTCTTGACTACAGTTTGAGATAAAACATAGTTCTACTGATTCAACAGAAGGATTAAAATGAAATTAAAACCTATCGCAAGAGGGCTGGCAATCGCTGGACTTCTGTCAACTGTCATACTGCCAACCTACGCAGAAGTTGCTCCTAAAGAGGCGACTCAGGCAACCCGCCAAGCAAACGATGCGCTCTACAGTCAGTTACCTTTTTCTGATAATACTGATTTTGCCAATGCGCATAAGGGGTTCATAGCACCTTTGCCTTCTGACATCATCAAAGGCGAGCAGGGAAATGTGGTCTGGGATCCACAGCAGTACGCTTTTATTAAAGAAGGTGAGAAAGCGCCAGATACAGTAAACCCAAGCCTGTGGCGTCAGTCCCAGCTCATCAACATCAGCGGTCTTTTCGAAGTCACAGACGGCGTTTACCAGATCCGTAACCTTGATTTATCCAATATGACCATCATTGAGGGTAAAGAAGGGATTACCGTCGTCGATCCGCTGGTTTCCGCTGAAACAGCAAAAGTTGGCATGGATTTGTACTTTAAAAACCGTGGCAACAAACCTGTCGTCGCCATCATTTATACCCACAGCCACGTTGACCATTACGGCGGCGTGCGTGGCGTTGTCGATGAAGCGGATGTGAAATCCGGTAAGGTAAAAGTGTATGCGCCTGCTGGCTTCATGGAAGCGGCCGTTGCTGAAAACATTATGGCCGGGAATGTCATGAGCCGCCGTGCCAGCTATATGTATGGCAACCTGCTGAAACCCGAAGCGACTGGGCAGGTTGGTGCTGGTTTAGGCACCACAACGTCTGCGGGTACCGTTACGCTGATTGCGCCAACGAATATCATCGAAAAAGATGGTCAAAAAGAGGTCATTGATGGCCTGACTTATGACTTTATGCTGGCACCTGGTTCTGAAGCCCCGTCTGAAATGCTCTGGTATATCGAAGAGAAAAAACTCATCGAAGCCGCAGAGGACGTGACCCATACCCTGCACAATACCTATTCGTTACGTGGTGCAAAAATTCGTGAACCGCTGCCATGGTCGAAATACATCAACGAAGCTATCGTTCGTTGGGGTGACAAAGCCGAAATTATTATGGCCCAGCACCACTGGCCAACCTGGGGTAACGATAATGTGGTTGGCCTGCTGAAGAGCCAGCGTGACCTGTATCGTTATATCAACGACCAGACCCTGCGTATGGCAAACGAAGGCCTGACTCGTGATGAAATTGCGGCAAACTTCAAGCTGCCGGATAGCCTTGCGAAAACCTGGGCTAACCGTGGTTACTACGGTTCAGTCAGCCATGACGTGAAAGCGACCTATGTGCTGTACCTTGGCTGGTACGATGGCAACCCGGCAACCCTCGACGAACTGCCACCAGAAGAAGCGGCGAAGAAATTTGTTGAGTACATGGGCGGTGCCGATGCGATTCTTCAGAAAGCGAAAACCGACTTTGATCAGGGTAATTACCGTTGGGTGGCGCAGGTTGTCAGTAAAGTTGTCTTCGCCGATCCGAATAACCAGAATGCACGTAACCTTGAAGCGGATGCGCTGGAACAGTTGGGTTATCAGGCAGAGTCTGGCCCATGGCGTAACTTCTACCTGACCGGTGCTCAGGAGTTGCGTAATGGCGTGGTGAAAGGCCCAACGCCGAATACGGCAAGCCCTGATACCGTTCGTGCCATGACGCCTGAAATGTTCTTTGATTACCTTGCCGTTCACATCAACGGTGAAAAAGCAGGTAATGCTAAAGCGGTGTTTAATATCGATTTGGGCAATGATGGCGGCAAGTACAAGCTGGAGCTGGAAAACGGTGTGCTGAACCACACCGCTAACGCCGAAGCGAAAGACGCCGACGCCACGATTACGCTGAACCGTGACACACTGAATAAGATCATCCTGAAAGAAGAAACGCTGAAACAGGCTGAAGATAAAGGTGATGTGAAGGTAACCGGTAACGGTGCGAAGATGGACGAAATGTTGGGCTTTATGGACAAGTTCGAGTTCTGGTTCAATATTGTGACACCATAAATAAACCCCCTGAGGCTTAAACACCTCAGGGGTATTTCCTTAGGTAATACCTTCTTGCCAGGATGTAAGCCCCATTGACCGGTTTGGCCACCGCATCATGCTCTTCTGCCAGCCGGTTCAGAAAGGCGGAGTCTGTCTCGTTTATCTGATCGGTGTGCGGGTAGGTAAAGCTGCTGAGGCGGGCGTCCATGCGTGGTGACAGGTTATGGCGTTGGGCGATAGTCTGGAAGATTTCGCCCAGCGTGGTGTTGTCCCACGAGGCTGAGCGCCGCTGCCGGAAGCCGGTTTTATCTTTCTTTTCAAACGGTGCTGCCGTTGCGGTGATGGTAATGATGCGGGGAAAAAGCTGTGGGGTATCCGACCTGAGCCTTTATCCCGGCACGTTTCATCAGTCGCCAGACTCTGTTCACTCCGCACTGTTGCCCGCTGTCCCGCAGATCCAGATGGATCTTGCGATAACCATAGACGCATCCCGATTCCAGCCAGAACTGTTTAATTTGTCCTGTCAGTCTCAGGTCTGCCTGATGGCGTTGTGAATGCGGCTGCTGAAGCCAGGCGTAAAAACCACTGGGATGAACATCCAGCACCCGACAGAGTAGACGAACAGGCCAGCAACAGGTGTTGTCACGGATAAAGGCGTACCTCAGTCGGACAGCTTTGCGAAGTACGCCGCGGCTTTTTTTAATATGTCCCGTTCGTCGGTAACTCGTTTCAGCTCTTTCTGGAGACGGCGGGTCTCGGCCTGAGCATCTGACTGTTCTTTATTAGTGGAAGAATCCGGACCGTACTTATTTATCCATGCATAAAGGCTGTGGGTAGTGATATCGAGACGTGTTGCAACGCTGGAAACAGAATGGCCACGATCAACAACCTGTTTGACTGCTTCGATTTTAAACTCTTCTGGATAACGCTTACCGCTCATGGGCACCTCTCTTTAAGTCATCTTAAATGACTCTGAGGTGTCTGTTAAACCCGTGGCGATTCACTTGTCCAATATTACGCTTGCTTTAAAACAGAGATAATTTTTTTTAATAATGGATCAGAAGCGTTTTTTTTATTTAAGTGCACAAGATTGGCTACTTTGCCTTCCGGGATAAAATCGCATTTAACTTCCCTTATTGGTAATGTTTCACTGAGCAGTGTGAAGTAAATTCTCGGAATAAACATTAGAAGATCTTGGCTGAGTATATTTAATACCATGGTTGTAGTCGATTCACTCGCTATGCTAGGATCAAGTGGGCGAATCATCCTCAATTGACTGAAATTATTATGTACAATCGTTGAGTTAAACCGGAAGTAATACCCAATGTAAGGTTCAGATGAAAACTGTTTACTCGTAATTGTCTCACCTATTGAACTATGGTTATCACGGCAAATCAATATATACTCCCAGTCAAATAAATGGTAAGAGACAATGTTTCTGTCTCCAGGAATAGTGAGCCCAATATCTAAATCAATCTCCTGAGTTCGTATTCGTTGGCTACGTTCTTCTGCACTAATTACCGCATATCTGAATTCAATATTGCACTCTGCAGGCACTATGCCATGACTGATCAAACGATTTGTAATCCATAGCTCAGTTAAGTTATCCGCTCTTATATATATTTTACGTTTGGCATGTATGGATGTGGAATTGATACTCAAAGTGTTAAGTATATCGTCATTGATAATCCTGAACCTTTCATAAAGATTAAGCGCTAGTGCCGTCGGCTTAACCCCATGAAGGCTGCGAATGAATAGAGGATCATTGTAGTGTTCTCGCAACTTTTTGACTGCATAGCTTACAGCTGATGGTGCGACATCCAATATTTCTGCAGCATTTGCCATACTTGTAGTTTCAACAATCGCAACAAGAAAGCGGATTAGATTGAAATCAAATTTATCAGTAGATAGTATGGTCATTCGTAGATACCAGAAGAAAGTGTTGTACTGGCAAGTGTAGCTCAATGGATTATTCATTGAATGAATTTCGTTTCATTTATTTATTCCATGAATATTTATGAGTTTCATTATGCCTGTACTCAGTGACAGTGAATGGGGTGGTAAACGTCAGGTCCTGCCATCGGCGTCGGTGAACAGTATCTGTCTGCTGAAAAGCGCACTGGATATTGGTTTTAATGATGATGGTAAACAGTTACTGCCTGCACCGGCCAGTATTGGGGAGAGGCTCGAGGGTCTGAACGCCCTAGGAGGTTTGAGGCCCATTCGTACGTTAAGAGGAAAACAGACGTCTGAAAAATTAGATTATTAGACATTAGTGTCCGTTAAATGCCATTTTTTGACTACAAAATCACCATTTCGATGGTATTTCTCAATGTCTATCATGTGATTACATATCTACTAGTTACTTCTCTAGCGTACGTTTCCGTTCCATTGTCCCTCAAACCCCTACGCCGCCGATATCGGGGTACTGATTAACCCGTTCGCCTCCGGAAAATCGAGGTTTGTACCCTGCCTCGAGCGTGATGACGCCTTTCGATAAAGATGACAGTTGCAGGCCCGCTCGCCTGGCCGTGCTCTCCGCCGACGCAGATAAAATGTCTGTATTATTCAACGGATCATAGGCATCACTGAATGCAATGCTGATGTCGGTGGCTTCGTTGCACTGAATTTGAACGGTAAAGTTTGATGCGGGGATCGGGCCTGAAGCCGCATTCAGTGTCGAGACGGAGATGGTTTGCAGTGGAAAGTTCATCATTGACTCCGCCGTGTTATAGGTGTCCTTGTGCGAGCGGATTGTTCCACTGAGCGTCGAACCCCAAGTTGTGCCACTTGGGGATTCAGAACATCTGCCTTGCCAGGAGAAGGCCATTCCATTACAAAGAGCGTGGCCTTCGTTCGATAATTAACTAGGCCATAATCTGGCTGATATGGCATTTTTATCACTTCCGCATTTCTGCCAGTCATACACAAACTTATTCTGTTGCGACTGATAAACACCTTTTTTGTAATAATTTCGGGTACAAGAAGAACTAGCTCCTGGAAGATTCGATCTGTGCCACATAGTCCAGCCTGTTTTTCTAAATGTACTGCCACTGTTATCGACTGGCACATTCATTGCCAAAGCGGTCCCAGCCGTACAAAAAAACAATACCACGGCCATTAATGAAATTGATGCTTTTATCATATGCAATGCTCCTTATGTTATAAAAAATAACTGCCATGTCTTTTTCTATATATCTCCACAGAGTTGCCGCGATTTTATCACAATCAACTTATGGCCAGGAATCGAATAAGAGGTCTGAGGTGGCAAGTAAAAACAGCATATTACGTTGCTTCGTTTTATTACGATCATTCCTTTAGATATGTTACCCCAGTCGATGTAAATAGCACTGAAAAAGCTTTTTTTAAAAACTGCATATCAGAGACTTGCGCCATCACCACAACCCAGACATCCGAACAGTAGCACTTCATTGTCATGAACGTGACTGCTCTGACATTAAAAGACATATAATATAGTAATCATAAAAATTAGTGCTGCTGATTTTTATGATTATTGGTGGATTTGCCAGATAATACTCTACATCCCAAACTATAATTCCTCCGACGAATGACAATCCCTATGGCCTCAACAGCTTTGATAAAATTGGTCATGCATTTCCCAAATAGTAAAGGTCGGTATAAAAGCCAGCCAGTGAGCATAAAATTATTATGGGGCTATTCTTAATAGCAGCCAACTATGGCTGCTTTTTATTACTGTTCATAGGATTACTTGCAGTAATGCTCATCCGGTATCCCTCCCCCCTGCTGCAGCGCACCTCCACACGGTCAATGCTTATCCTTCCCCTCATACCGTCCGGAAACGTGTTGTCCAGCTCAATTATCCCCTCCGCTGCCACATACGGATTGCCGGGTGTATCCAGCTGGATTTTTGACGCATCACGTTTCGCTCTGCGATGGCCTCCTTTCAGTACCGCTTCGGCATGCTCCTTATTGATATACGTTCCCGGCATTGTGCGGTAGGGTGCCTCACCACTGGTCAGGCTGTGCGTTTCACCCGTTGCCTCGTCGGTGTAGTTCACCCTAACGCCGCTGACACTTTTCTTGCCCGGCGTATCAATTGCGCACTGGATGAACTGCTGATTACCGGGGTGATTTTCTGGCGGGCAAGTCAGTTTCACCACAGGCAGGGTTTTCCCGGTGATGGATTTAGCCTCACCGCGTAATGCCAGGATGTAAGCCCCATTGACCGGTTTGGCCACCGCATCATGCTCTTCTGCCAGCCGGTTGAGAAAGGCGGAGTCCGTCTCGTTTATCTGATCGGTGTGCGGGTAGGTAAAGCTGCTGAGGCGGGCGTCCATACGTGGTGACAGGTTATGGCGTTGGGCGATAGTCTGGAAGATTTCGCCCAGCGTGGTGTTGTCCCACGAGGCTGAGCGCCGCTGCCGGAAGCCGGTTTTATCTTCCTTTTCAAACGGTGCTGCCGTTGCGGTGATCGTAATAATGCGGGGAAACAGCTGTGGGGTAATCGTTGTGATTTTGAATCTACCGATGTTCACCACACCGCTTTCTTCATACCCCTCAAACCACGTCAGCACGCCGCCTTCCTGCGGGATACCTTTCAGTCCCGTCACATCCACGGTCAGTATCAGCCGATCCGTTTCCTTCCCGCTGCTGACATCGATGCGCTCAAATGTCGTCATGCGCCCGTTAATAATGTCTGCGCCCGGTCCTTCGCAGTAATGTACTGGCGTAAATCCTAGCTCCATACGGTTACCTGTTGATCCGCTTCAGTATGAGTGGTTTTTGTCAGCTCCGGCAGCTCGATAACCACGCCGAGAGGCAACACCCGCCCATACAGGTGCAGGTGTGGATTCAGCTCGTAAATCAGTTGCTCCGTTTCATCGTCATCGCGTCCCAGCTTTATCCAGGCAATCTCCCCCAGGTTGTCACGGTCGCGGCTTCTGACCTTCATTCAGTACTTCCTCCCTGCTTCTTTTGTTCAAGCGGCTTATTGGCGAACTCCCGCAGGTTGATGGTCACACCCTGCTTCATGGATTTGGCTTCATGGTAGAGCCAGCTTTCGTCGACATCGAACCCGGTCAGAGTCCATTGCCCGAGCAGCGTGCCGTCCCCCCGGACCAGCGCCAGAGGCTTTTTGCCGTCTCGCAGTTTCACCAGTTTTTCAATGTTGTCCTGCCCCGCCTCCCGGAACCACTCGCACTTGATCACTCGCTCATCGAGCGCGCGTCCGGTCTGTTGCTGGCAGGGCAGCTCATTAAGTAGGTCAATCACCACCCACCCGCCGTCATATTTGCGAGACAGGGACGTCGCCGGGGTGTTTTCCGGCAGACTGAAAACAAAATCGCCCAGCACAAATTGCGTGGGCGACATTTCAGTCTCATGGCTGACGTACTGGTCAGACAGCATTTCCAGCATTAATCGCTCCTTTGCCCACTCAGTGAGGCATTCAGTCGTGCATCCGGGCCAATCTGCGCCAGGGCTTCGTGCAGGACTTTGGTCTGTGTCTGCTCCAGAATGGTTTTGATTTTCTGCGCCAGCGCATTGTCCTGCGCCGGATCGCCGGAAGCTTTAACATCAAAATGCGGGCTGTTTTCGACCTTAATGTGGTAAACAGGTGGAGGGAGTGGCTGGCTTTTCTTTGCCTGCTCCACGGCGGCATCAATCGCGGGTGTGAGGGTCTGGTCGCTGACTTTTGCCAGGTCCTTCGGTTGTACTTTCGCCACCTTATCGCTGGCCGGCGACGTACTGTCATCACTGCTGAACCAGCCCTTGATGCCTTCCCATCCTTCCTTGATGTAAGGACCGACCACCTCGCCCATCTTCTGCCCCAGTTCGCTGCCCGCAAGCCCCCCAATTGCCCCACCCACCGCTGTGCCGATACCCGGAAGGATTGCCGTGCCAATCGCGGCCCCCACTGCGGCCCCTGCCAGCGCACCGCCCGTACTCCCGACCGCGCCACCCACCTCTGCCGCACTGCCGCCGTTCATCACCACAGATGCCGTGTTGATGGCGCCACCAGCAAGGGCGAGTGGTGTAAACATCCGACCTGCACCTTTGATAAACGGCGAGGACAGTTGCGCGCCGGTCTGCAGATAATTCACATCATCACTGAGCGCAGGCAACATCCCTGCCATGGCTGGTTGTACCCTCGCAACAGGCGCGTTTGTCACCTCTTTCCCCGTTCCGCTGGCATCCCCCGGCAATGACGGTTCAGGCATGTCATCATCGCTGAATTTTCCCTGCAGATAATCCAACCCGTACGTCGCCGCAAACGGAATCGCATAAGACATCACCGCACCGGCAAGTCCCCTCCCGCGCGAACGTACCGGTCTGCGCGTATCACTTCCGGAGGCGGTATACTCCTCCCCGGCAGAATGAGGTCTGCGGGAGCCGCCTTTTCCTTTTTTGCCTTTCTTCCCCTTCCTGCCCCCTGATGGATCTCCACTGCCTGCGGCCTTTCCACCGCCACCCATGCGGTCCATCTGGCGATTCATGCGCTCGAGCGCCGCTGCGGCGCGATTGGCGGAAATCGTGGTGTGGTCTGTGGCACCGCCCAGCTTTGCCTTGCCCATGCGGCCAAGTTGCTTCAGGTCGCTGAACATCGATATCAGACCTTTGGCCACGATATGCACGCCTTTCAGGGCCACCAGGCCCGCACCGATTTTCAGCGCCCAGCCAAAGGTCGATTTCGCCGTTTCTGAAGTTTCCAGCAGGTTGCTCAGTCCGTCAGCCAGTGCGCTCACCGGTGGCTCAAGTTCATCGATCACCGGCAAAAGCAACGTCCCAAGGGAGATACTCAGGCTTTCCAGCCCCGACTGCATCCGGTCCATTCGGGCTTTGCGGGTAGCGGTTTTTTTCTGATACTCCTGCTCCATTGAGCCTGCATAGGCCGCCTCGTTACCGGCACTGGTCATGGCCTTTTTGAGCAGGTCAACATTTCCGGCAAGTTTTGCCACCGCACCGGATACTTCCTCACCAAAGATCTGGCTGATAATGGCTTTTTGCTTTTCCGGTGACTGTTTCTTCACCGCCTCCAGCACTTTAATTAGCGTGGCCGGGGCGTTTTTCTGCATATCTCTGGCCAGCTGATTTGGCTCAAAACCGAGCATTGATAATCCGTTACGGCCCGATTTTGTTGTGGCAAAGCCAGCGGTCAGACGACCTGAAATATTCTTCATGGCCGTCGCACCGGTTTCTTCTGTTTCACCCGAAGCGACCAGTGTGGCGGCCAGTGCGGCGGACTGATTATTACTGAACCCGGATAGCTTCGTATTCGCGCCCATGCGACGCATGATGGCGGCTACTTCCATCGGTTTTGCTGCCATTTCGTTCGAGGTCTGGTTGATATAGTCAGCCAGTTTCATCACCTGGTTCTGATCCAGCTTCATGGAGGTGCGCAGCTTTGCCATGGTGTCACCGGCAGTAGCGGCATCAGTATCAAACGCCACCGCCAGTTTTGCGGCATCAACGGAAAACTTCAGCAGTTGCTTTGAGTCCACCTTGCCGTCAGCACCATTCGCCACACCGGCCTGTCCACCAGCCGCGACAATTTCTGTCATGCCCTGCTGGGAGATCCCCAGTTTTTTCGCCTGGTTGCGGACCTGCAGCTGGAAGTTGCGATCCTCATCCGCATCACGGAAATTCACCACTTTTTGCACGTCAGACCACGCATACTCGTAGTCCATAGCTTTTTTCCCCATCGCCACCAGAGGGGCGGCAGCAACGGCGGTCCCCAGTACCTGCCCTTTCAGGCTGGCACGGGTGGCGCGGTTATCCTCCATTTTTGCCCGTGCGCTGTTCATCGTCTGAATGCGCCGTTCCTGCTTTTGCAGTGCTGCACTGGCCTTGCCAGCATCGGCGGTCAGTCGGGTTTGCTCTTTGGCCAGATTGCGGGTGTCCACGCCGGTCTTTTTCAGCGCACTTCCCAGCGACTGTAGCCGGACTTTTTCTTTGTCTGCCGCCGCGGTCAGAGAGTGCATTTCACGGGTTGCGGCGTTGTCTTCACGGCGCTTGCCGGCAACCTCCGCTGACGCCTTTTTGTAGGCCGGACGAAGTTGTTCCAGAGATTGCGTGGCGCGTGTATGTTCCACACGCTGCTCGCGGGTCAGCTTCCCGTTACGGGCCAGCTCCACATCCAGATTGCGCAGTGTTTCTTCCGCACCGGCTATCCCTTTCTGATAACGACGCTGTTCCGCCTGCGCCTCACGCAAAGCCTGACCAGCGGCATCAACACGCTTTTTGTTTTCGCTCAGCTGCCGGTTTGTTTCTTTCAGTGCCTGCTGGGTTTTCAGATGTGCCTGTGCATCACCCTGCTGCTTTTTCAGGTTTCCGAGTGCCGCCCCCACCTCCGCAGCACTTTTACGCATGGTGTTCAGCGACTTATCCGCTGACGTAAAGGCCGGACTCATCGCATCCTTTGCACTGAGCAGGACCGAGACTTTTTTATCCGCCACGTTTCACCCCTAATTTCATCATGGCCAGCTCGTAACGCTTCAGTGCGCGGGGGGCTGACCAGGAAAGAATTTCACTTTCGCTGGCGTGATAAACCAGCGGGAGGATATCGGTCAGTCGGTCAACGTCTCCGTCTGAAAGAAGTCCCCCTGTTGCGTCAAAAAATCGCGCACCCGCTCCATCAGGTGGTTAAAGTCCGGCATATGAAACTGATCGATAACATCCTGGTGCAGACCGGTACAGCTACTGGCCACCATCATCCCGCGCCTGTGTGCGTCTTTTTCAATCCGTAGCTGGCGGGTCAGTCCTACGGTCGGCGGCTGCAGTCGATACTCCGTCATCTCACCGTTGACTGGATCATGGATGGCAACCAGCAGCGTCGGGCTGTCCGGTAAAAAGGTGATAGTGTCTGCTTTTTCCCCGGCCTCACGCTTCGCGTCCGCCTCTTCTTCCAACAGGTCGGCAGTGGTGTAATTGGTCAGGCGATCTACCTGTACGACCAGGCTGTTGTAGTCCGGTTTTTTCAACTGAGCGATGATGTCATCCGTCTGACCGGTCATCGCGACCGCCAGCTCAAACTCCTGGTCGAGGGCATGGAAGCCAGAGGGATCATTGTCGGCATCAAATTTTTTACCGATTTCACGCACCTGCTTAGCCGTCAGGGTGCAGACGGTGAGCGTGCTTAACACACCATTGGCGGTGGTGATCGGAAAGACCAACGGGATTGTTCGGATAAAGGACATAGCGACTCCGGATAAATAAAAAACCCCGCACAATGGCGGGGTCAGGTGTTGTGAATGTGACGGTTAGTTCATACCAATCATGGCGCGGAACGGGGCGAGGAAGTCTTCCTGACCAAGATTGACCACGCTGCCGTCGCTGGCGACTTCCCAGCAGATTTTGCCGTTGATGGTCTTTTTCTTGCGCTTACAGGACAAGCTCAGCACCGTCTGGGACAGCTCACTCATTTTGGTGTTGCTGTCCTCGATGTTATTAATTTCGCCAATCCATTCGGCCTTCACCTTAAATTCTTCCCCGTCCTCATCCCGGTAAGCCTCTTCGATGGTGACCGCGCAGCTTGAACCGGCCTGCAGGCCGTACATCACCAGGATTTCAGAGCGTGCGCCTTTGACGGTGATGCTGCCGGTCATCGCTTCAATGCCAGTCGCCACTTCGCGCTCCACAAACGAGCCACCGCGCGTTTTTTCCATCACTTTTTTCGGTGCCGGATCGGCAACATCTTCCAGCGTCAGATACAGGGGAACCCCCTGAATGGTGACGCGCTGGGCCATGCGGGTTAATACTCCAGCCATTACAGTACGCTCTCCAGGAATGATTCAACGATGCCGGTATCTTCGTTCAGGTGATACACGACGTGTTCGTTCGGGCTGTAACCGGCATAGTTAATGGCAATATGCCATTCACCGTTGCGGTAGTTGTCCGTGGTGTTCAGTGTCGGGTGCAGATAGACCCGCGCCCCGATTAACGCCTCTTCCATTTGCAACCCGGATAAGAAGTCATTAATCAGGCTGATGCGCTGATCCATAAAGGTTCGGGTCAGGTTCTCCGCCATCCCTTCTTCGGTGGTGGCCAACAGCTTACGAATGATGGTGTGCTCAAGCCCCACCTGTGACACAAAACGCCCGGAGACGGTGCGGTTACCAATCAGCGAATACCCGCCGCGTGACGTGCGCGCAAAATAGCTCACACCGTAGCGGTTGAGCAGGTCTCCACTGGTGGTTTTATCCAGCAGGTTGTAGTCAATATGGCGCTGCAACCCTTCAATATTGACCCCCATGCGACCTTTACCCGGTGATTCCCACGGCTTCACACGGGCAAAACAGGCCAGCGCCTGCGCTGACGGGGAGCCGTACACATAATCCGCCTCTGCCTGGCTCCAGACTTTCACCATCGGGTCGACCAGATAAAACTGGTCGTAGCCGGTGCCGGTGACTGCCATCGATTCAGACAAATCAATCGCGTCCTGGTCATTAGTGGATGGACCATCCCCCACCGGAATGGCATAAATTTTCGCCCCGAGAGCCGCCAGCGCATCACTGACCGGTTTCTGACAGAAGCCCGGCGCGCTGATATGCGTCAGGGATTCCTGGGTGTTTTTCAGCGCCTGCATGCCGGTGATACGCCCGGTGGCCGTATCCACACCACCAATGATGTTGGCCACCGTGGTGTTGCTGACCTGCGATTTTCCGCTGATGGTGAAGAGCGTTTCAGGCACAACATCAGCTGCACTCAGTCCCGCCGAGCCAGAGAGGACCAGCGTGTCAGTGTCGCTGATGGTATAGCTCACCACATCGGCGGTTTTCCCGCCCACCGTAACGCTCCAGCCGGTCGGATCCGTCACATCGGTGGTCAGCGTAGTGTCTTTGAGCACCACTACCACATTGCCGGTGACAGGCTCATCCGTCGCGGAAACCACGGTACCGGTGTAATCCGCTGGCGCGGGCTCATCGTCCCCTTCTTCAACCACCACCACATAACAAGCCACGGACGCCAGTTGCTGGATAACCGCAATCGCCGGGTACAGCGTACCCGCCTCTGCACCGCTCGGATCGAGTGCGGTAAGCTGGGCCGGATTCGTAATGCGGTACGGTTTATTACGCGGGATCAGCGGATCAAGGTTCGGGGCGGTTCCCACCAGGCCAAAAACCGTGGCGCCTGCAGGTCCCATTGGCTGTGGGGCTTTCTTGCTTTCAACGGACGCACCGTTATGCACAAAGCTCGTAATTTCTGGCATTACCGCTCCTTTATTTACGTTTTTTAGTGTGGGAGGCCTGAGCAGTGTCCGCCTCATCAGCCGGTTTAATGTGGCCGTTCAGCTGCAGGATTTTGGCCTGTCGCTCAGTCAGTTCAATGGCGGTACCGGCGTCAAGCCAGTGACCGCTGCCGGGATGTTCAATCCCGCGCACCACGATAAATTTTTTGCTCGCCATAGATTCTCCGGACGTAAAAAAAGCGACCGTAGTCGCTGTCATGAATGGGTGAGGTGTTAACATGTTGGCAGTTCCGGCCAGGTAATATGCTCAGGGGCTGACGTATCCAGCGACTGCAGCTGTTTGATGTAGCCCCGCCAGGCAATCAGCCGGGACTGGTCCTCATCGCTGAGCATTCCCAGCATCAGATCGACTTTCCAGTCGCTGCTCCTTGCTTCAGCCTCGAGGATCAGCTCATCCCTTTTCATCCGGGCATGCTGAACGGCTGCGGCAGACTGCGCATCCGTATCGGTCACCCATTCAGTGCCGGACCATGTATCAAAATCAGTGGCGGGGACCAGCCGCGTGGTGTTATCCGGATACTCACCTGGCGTCGTTACGGGTACGGAGGCACCGGTCTGTGTGCAATACACGGTTTCGCCTCGATGATCAGGAACACTGAGCCATGCCGTATTCTCAGCATTGCGTATCACAGCCCAGCCCGTCTTCTCTGCCGGAGGCTTTTCAGTACAGCCATGTGCCGGAATACCCACGCCGACGGGCAGCACCTCCACGGAAGGGTGCGAATATTCACCGGTTAAACCGTCAAAGTTATAGACCGTCACCATCCCTGCCGTGGTGCAAATCTGTTTTTTATTCAGTATCGCGTTGGTCATCATGCTGCCCTCACGATGTAGTTAAATGCCACGTTTCGGGGACGGGTGATCACCGCGTTGTAACCACCTGTTACAGTCCCCACGCCATTCCTCTCGGCTATAATTTCTGTCGTATGGACATCAGGGGCTGCCCCTTCAAAATCGTCCCCGTTAAAAGGATCAGTGTCATTGGTGAGTTTCGGGAAGGGCAGACTTCTGGGGTAACCCGTTGAATACCCATCAAAGGCCAGCAGCGTACCTTTCTGTGCTGAAAGCAGAGCACGCCCCCTATCCACCCGACGCATATCATCCCAGCCACGGATAAATTCTCCTCGTAGATCGGGCAATGTCCCTGAAGGATAGGCCTGCGCAAGCTTTGGATAGAGTGCGGTGCTGAACGCGGCTCCGTTACATTTCAGCCATCCGGCAGGCGGCGTAGCGCCGGGCCACGGCATCGGGAAACCAACCGGAATATAAACCTGCATATCATCATTTGTCAGATATTGCGTATGCGGATCAGCCTCGCCTTCATGTTCCGCGATGGCCTGCGCAATATCCTGTGGGATAAGCAGGTTATCTTTGGCTTGTGCAATCGCCTGCTCACCGGCGGCCTTTATCTCAGCAAGGTTTTGAGCGATCTGGAGATATTTTTCATCCGCCTCCTCTTCTTTAAGGTACTGAAAATGCGGATCGTCGTCTTCAAGATGCGCCGCCATTTCCTCCGAAACCTTCTGGTCGACATAGTTGCGGGTCGCCAGCACCGTGGAATCATCCACAATCAGCGTGACCTTCGCCCCTTCGGTGAAAATGACATTCATCCGGATGACCATCGTCCCGGATGCCCCCTCCTCCGTTGCCACTTTGTATTGTGGGGGCATCGAACAGACCGCAACCAGGGTGCCGTCCGCCGTTTTGATCCCCATCTCACGTATCCAGAACGGACCAATGGCGGCGGGCAGCACGGCTTCAGCTATCAAGATGGACGGGTTGGTTTTATCCTGTGACAGACTGTTCAGTTGCCCGGTAAAAACGGTGTTGACCAGTTCAGTCTGCGTGGCGTCAGGTCTGGGGACGTCGCCATGACCGTCGCCAATGACAAAGGTCGTTATTTTTGCCTCCAGCCCGGTTTCGATGGACTGTGCACACACCGCTGCACCGACCGTGGTCAGAATGCCGTAAAACTCACTCATGCTGTCTCCCTGAATGGAATAGTGATATCGGTTACTGCGTAGATGGCGCAGGCACTAAAGCCACTGGCCGTCAGCGAAATATCATCTGGTTTTTTGGGGCCAATACTGATTTCAGTGCCGGAGGTGGTGGCCACACCGATATATGCCCGGGTGATCACTTCGCGAACCAGTTGCAGCGAAGCAATATCACGCTCCGCTTTGTAAGCATTGATGCGCGCCAGCACGCGCTGGGTGGTTGCTTCATCCAGTGGTTGCTCCATCAGGTGAGCAATAACACTCAACGCATACGGCCCGCTGCGCTCCACCGTGACATTGAAACCGAGTGCGGCCAGCGCATCAGCAATCCCCTGCCGGGTACAGGCGTGCGACTGAATAATCAGGCCGTTTGCCACCGTCCCCCTGACGCTCTGCTCAGCATCATCGGCAGCCCAGTCCAGCACCCCGCGTTCAATGGCCAGCGCCGGCAAATACTGCGCCGGTGTATTCCGTGGAAACAGCAGCGTTCGATATGGTGCTTGCGATTCAATCGTGGCCAGGCACTCATCGAGCAGGTTTTCAAGTGCATGCTGTAGCCCGGAGCGGTTATCGGGCTGAATACTGGCATCAGAGGTCATAGACCACCTCCAGCGCAATGCCAGTGCAGTAAGGAGCCTGGGTATGGTCGGTGGTGATGGTGTCTGCCGGTTCGTGAAGTTCAACGCTGGTCACTGACTGCGGTTTTTGCATCAGGTAATACAGCATCGAGAGGTCAATACGCCCTTCCAGGCGCATGGCGTTTCGGGTGTAGGTGTCCAACTCCTGCCGGATAGCCTCCACATTGATCAGCCCATCCGGGGTATTTTTACCGTGCAGGACGGCACGCACTGTGTACTCCAGGGGTTGTCCGGCATACGTGGTGATAATGTCGGTTTCCAGTGCCACATCTTCACGCCGCAGATATGCCTGCGCCTGCGCAAGCAACGCATCACTTGGCACACCGTTTTCTGTTTCGCGCGAAAGCAGCCACACACCAACCTTGCCGGTCCCCGGCTCTTCGACACGCGGGCTGGCATCGCGGATTTTTGCCGTAGCGGAATTATCCGGGAAGCGGTAGGTCACCGTGACCGTTCCGGCCTCCGGAGAGTCAATGGTGACATGCGGTTTTTCACCGAGGGTCATGGCGTGAAATTTATAGGCCGTCCGGCTCCCCGTCGTCGCAAACCCGTAGGCAGCCAGCAGAGAGCGAAAACGCAGATCATCATCACTTTCCATTTCGTCAGGGATTGGCGGAATAGCATCGGGATCGCCCCGGGCTATCACCTGCCGTTTGATACCAAAATCGGCTGCACGCGCATCCAGATTACTGCCCTGAGCCCACAACAGGAGCATCTGCAGCATTTGCCAGTTGGCGCGGCGTTCGCGGGTGGTGACCACCTGCGACATCGCCTGCAGCAGCACCGTCAGCATTTCCGCGTTATTCTCAAGCGTCGCGGTGATCTCGGCGGCATCCGCCGGACGCAGGCGTGTTACCTCGGCAATCAGCGCCTGCTTCAGTTCCGGCAGCCGGGCTGTCGCGCCGGTCACTTTCAGGGCATCGGGGACAGGGAGTCGGTCGGTTAAGGGGTTAAACATTAAGGGTTACACTCACGGTTGCGGTTTTACCGTTGAACAGGCCCACAAACTCCATCGCGCAACCGCCCGCTTTCGGGTGGATGTTGATTTTGTTGCAGCTAAAGTCGAGCACACCGTTAACCGGTTCAAGAAGCGCGGTACTGGCGGCAGATTTCATCAGGAGTGCGGTTGTGGGGGTGAGGTTGGCACTGAGGTATTTCAGTACGTCAGAACCAAAATCGCGATGGCGGTTACGCGCCCCTTTTGGGGTGGTCATGACCTGCCCCAGCCGGGAGGCGAGCTGGGTGATATCTTCAATGGCGCGCCCCGTCTGTCGGTCCATGCCTATCATTCAGCCTCCCTGTTTCTGGTTAGCTGCACCCGTCTTACCGCCGCTGTCACCTGGGTGATCGTGCGTATCATAGATGACGCGGTCGAGTGACATCGCCCGAACCTTGTCCGCGATTTCGCCCTCGGTGTTTTTCACCTCTGGCGTGCCCACAAACTCCACTCCCCCAGCCGCATGAATGGTGAGTTTCCCGCTGGGGATATCGACTTTCGTGTACGCTTTCTCCCCGTATGCAGTCATCACTTCATCAGGATTATCAGTCGGAAACGGAAAGCTGTCGGAGCACAGGCCACAGAGAGCCACGCAGCTGTCAAAGTTATCGCCGGTACCGAAATTCAGCACGATGGCAATTTCACCCGGCGACGGGCAGCGGTAATGCGATGTCACCCCTGCGGCAGGCACCAGAAACTGGATCGGTGGCGTCGTATTTTCACCAATCCGGACCACCACACGGGTACCACCTGGAGCGGATTTCACAACCCCTTTGCAAATCAGATTATTGCCCTGGCGGCGGTTATCCTCTGCCGCCTCCTGCAATCCCGCCAACGCTTCATGGACGGGTGCAAGCATTCGTTTGAGCAGACCATTCATCCTGTTGCATCCCCCGGGAATATTTTGCTGTATGCGTTTTTGTCATCCGGATCTTTGGGATTCATCGCCAGCCAGACACTGCCGCGAGTTTCTTCATCGGCAAAGTAATCCTGACCGAGATAAAGCGGCTGTATCCACTGCACGCCACGGGCAACCACCCCGTCAAAACCAAACAGGTAACTGGTATCGCCACTCACCTGAATATCCGGTGCACCGACACATTTCGGGTCAATCCCAAAGCGGTTTAAATCAATGATGCGCTCCACCTCGCAGGCAAGATCTGTTGCCGTCAGCGTGGCTTTCGGAACAGAGACCGGAATGAGGCAATGGGCGGTTATAATCTGGCGATGCGTGTAACGACCTGTCGCCTGTCGGGTGCCGGGGTGGGCATCCTCAAACTGAATGACTATCGAGGGGCCGGTGATTTCGGTATTCCAGATCTCGTCGTATTCGACGATGGACACACTCGCCGTGATGCGGCGGCGCAGCTCAGTGACAACCTGCTCGTAATACTGACCAGGGGATTCGATGGTGATGCGCATGAATTACCATACCTGAATGTATTGTTCGGCTGCAGCGAGGTTTTTCTCAGACCACCCGGTTTTCCAGGCATCCGATGTCACCCTGCCCCGCAGATCGGTTTCAAAGTGGCGCAGGAAAATATCCGGAATACGCTCAAACAGTTCATCTTCAAGGGCTGTGGTCATTTCATCAGAAATGGGAACCGTGAGACTGACCACCGGATACGCCGCTTTACCCACGCGCTGCATCACCTTCTTTTTACCGTGAAGCACGGCGACAAAGGCGCGCTCGTAATAGGTGCCGCGTATCATGAGCCCCCCTTTTACACGCCGGATGCCCCCACGAAATAACGCAGGATCGATGTCATTGAGACCAAACCAGTATTTCATTTCGGATGCATCCGCAGCAGAGGGTTTCAGATGCGCCTGGACGCGCTTTCTGAGGCGTTTTTGCGCGCCAGAGGCCAGTTGCAGGCGCTGCTGCATCATTCGCACCGCCTGCTGGCGAACCGTACCTTCCGTTCGCCGTTGGGCGCGATGAAAAGCCAGCCGGATAATGCGGGGCGATAAATCAGCAAACAACCCGACGATGTGGTCAAGCTGCGCTTCATCCAGTTGCATGTACAGGTCGCTCATGGTCGGGTAAACCTCACACCAGCGCCCTCCGGCAGCTTAGCGCCACCGGGAACGGTTAAAATGATGACGGTCGTAGTGCGATCCTGATAAAACACCGCGCCAACCACTTTTTCCCCCTGGGGTGTCTGCACGTTGGCGCCAGCGATAATTTCCCGATCAAGGCGCTGTTTCAGAACCGTCAACACACCATGTTCGCAGGAAGCGTTAACCGGGCGCGGTGCCTGGCTGTCAGGCTTACCACTGGCAAATGCCAGCTCCGTATCGTAAATAGCGTGAATGGCCATTTCGCCGCCACCACGCAAGTGAAGAATAAACGGAGACGACATCCGGTCCATGATGTGCGCATCCGCATCGCGCATAGCGGTATCAAACAGGCTGTCGAATCCGTCCACACTCAGACCTTTTTCACCAGATTTCGGCGTTGCAGCTGTGAAAACAATGCGTCAGGAATGCGCGCACAGCCACCAGCTACCACGACCGGCAGCACTTCATCTGCATCATTCACCGCATTGATATGCAGGGTGGCCAGCGCGGTAAAACGCACCAGTTGACCTGCGCTGACTTTAGCCGCCGTAGGCACGTTATCGTCAGTGTCCGGGCCTGCGGGACCGTCTGAATTTGCACCACCACCTTGCATATCCAGTGTAGTTTCGTCACCACTGCCATCATCTTCCAGGGCATCAGCTTCGGCCTGCCACTCAGTGAGCAGGACTTTCAGTTCGGCGACAGTACCGTCCACTGGGGGCTCACGGTTCAGCGTTTTTGCCAGCACACCCAGTTTCTTCAGTAAGGTATCTTTCTCAGACATATAAACCTCAAACGTTCACCCCGGAGCCTTCGCCCCGGGCGTGTATGTAGACAGGAATTCAGGAAAACGGGAGCGACGTCCCGGAGGGATTAACCCAACTGCACGGAAACGAACTCATCCGGGTCGGGAAGCAACATCAGTGGAGCCGATTGCGTCATGGTGAACTCCACTGCCGGGTCACCCACTTCCAGCCAGTTGCGCGGATAGCGGCTGCCACGGTCAATGCCCTCCTTCTGTGCAACCGCATCACGGATTGCGCCATAGGTACGGATACCACGAGCAAGGGTGTTACCGAGGATCATGGTGTTGTCCGGCAGCGCTTTTTCTTTTACACCGTCAACAATTAGCTGGCCGTTGTACACAACGATAGCCACGTCACCAAAGCTGCCTTTGTAGGAAACAATTTTGCCCAGGTCCTTGCAGGCAGTTTCCAGTTCGGAATTAGAGCCACGGCGAGTATCCAGCTTGTCCTGCACTTTTTTGAACGAACGGAACAACGCCCAGCCCTGCTGATCGAACACAATAAGGTCGATAACACCGGATGCATTCAGTGCATAGGATTCAATGTCATTGGTCGGATCAAAAGTGTCTTTATTCTGCGCACTCCACGCCGCCGGCCCCACCTGAATAATGTTGTTATTCGGACTGCGCTGCATATCCACCTCAACCGGTGAAAACTGTTCGCCTGTCATGGTGTATTTGCCGTGCAGCACCGCATCAATGCACTGTTTTTCTTCAACCTGCTGAATGGCGAGCTCTTCGTCTTTCAGGTTTTGCAAGATAAGGCGTTTACGGCGATATGACGGATCATTCAGCGCAGTCGGATCTTCATCAGGCAAACGGCGCGGAGTCATCCCAGGATTCAGTTCATGGTTGGGTTACATGAGTCAATAGAGAAAGAATGTGAATGATTTTATTAGGGAAAGCCCAGATATTGCTGGCTGATAAAAACGAAACGCAATACATGCTGCAATACACAGTTCAAACTAGCTTCTGACGGTTAGAGGTTGTATATGCACATTCCTAATTTAAAGTTCTATTGTAGGAGCATCCGCTTCCACATGGATAAATGGTCTTTTCAAAACCTTAATGTAGGATAGATGTATCCCACAATAAGGAATCCACCAGCCATGCGTATTACCAGCCGAAAGAAAAAGATCCTTAGCTTCTACGAACTAGAAAATCTGGAATGGATCACAGGCGAAGTGGGCGCACCTCCCCTTGATGTGTCAGGTGTCACTTACCTGCTGCATGGCATGACCAGCTTCGACAAAAACTACCAACTGGAATCAACCAGGCGAACACTGGAAGCAATGGTGAAAGATGGACTACTGGAGCGGGTCAATGTCTATGAACGTCGACAGAACAAATCTCAAAACGGGGATGGAGAAGGCGTTCACTGTGTAGTTGCGCGATATGGTCTGCCTGGAGGATGCAACGTAATTCGTGATGATGGTGGAAATAGACGCTCCCACATTGAAGGTGAAAGCGTCAGGATTGATTAGCCTGTTTACAACTGCTCTGACTACACTAAAGCGCGAAGCACTTCACGCATATATGCAGTAAAATATTCAGGGTTTTTAATAACAACCCGGCCTCCTGACTCAATTTTATCAGCCCATCCGGCTACTTTCTTCGTGAACCCGGTATCCCATCCCTCCTGAATACCTCGGGCATTAACATCAGCTGCGCTGGCAGGTACACCCAGCTCTTTCAGATACTTAAAAATCCCTTTAGCTGTGCTTTCATCCATCGGATGCGGTGCGGATGATGACGTGTTCATAGCGCCAATGAAGTCCAATGCTTTATCAATTACTGCTGGCATGCTCTTATCCTTAAAATTAACCACGTAATAAACAAGTCTATAATATGGACCAAAATAAACCGTGATATCAAAGGGATCATTAAATTTCTATAATGATTCGTTATCCAAACTACCGCGGCGGCGCTTTTCTGGCCCATTGATACGGTTCTGCGCTCATTCGTTGACGGTGCCGTTCTTTGGCAGCCTGTGCAGAAGCAAATCGGGTGCGAACGATCAGTTTATCCTGACCATTCAACTTATGTCCCTGTAACCGGGCCATCTCAATAAATACTTCATCAAACTTAGGTCGGCTCATTTTTATCCTTCCCTTTTACCTGGAGTTCAGTCGTTCATATTCTTCGACCAGCGCAGGGATCATTACTGACAGACCGGCAGCCCTGTTCCTGGCCTTGGTGATATCCTGCTGTATTCCTTTGATGGCACGGCTGTCTAACCCGGGGTTTTTCCTCTGAACTGATAACGGTATCGTGTCCAGGATACTGGCTATTTCCCCGGTAACACGCGTTAAGATAAACCTCATAAAATCGACAGCGATAACCTCATCCCTCTCTTTTTCGTTTTTAAGTTCCTGTGCATCAGCCTGGGCTCTGGTCAGTCTTACCCTTTCCCTGAGTAATTCCTGATCATCAATATCTTCAGCCCCCTCCACCAGCTTGCGAAGCTCGTTATCAACCCGGTTCCGGATAACCGATGCAACGTCGTACAGCGCTTCACGTCCGCGCCTTTCGGCAGGCTCTACACCCCATTTATCAAACGCAGTCACACCGATATTGCAACTGCGCGCCATGGTCTTTTTGTTAAGTAAATGTTGCGTCATAATTTACATTTTCATTACTTTGTTTTTGAGTCAGGTGGGTGTATTGACGAGGGAAAATATAGTTAAATCATTACCTTAAAGAGAACAACAACACCACCACCAGCTCATCAGAAATTTTCGTAAATAGCGGTATAGTGCGGGTATACATCCCCTCAGTGCGCACAAGTGCCTGGGAGGACCCGCGAGGCAGGGGCGAGCCGTAGCCCTCCCCCGGATGCTCAGCCAAGGAATCGAAACTTCCCTGCATCAATCTGACGACGTGCCCGCGCAACCTTCTGAATGAGCGACTCACTTGGATTTGCCGGAGCATCGCAAACGTCATAATGACTGCGGCGCGGGATATTATTAATCCATGAGACAATCTCGCTCAGTAGCCAGGCGGTACGACCAGGGGTCACCTGTACACGCTCCGGAAACTCCCCACGTTCCTCCATATCAAGCAACGTTCGGCGGCTGAGGGTGGTAATCTCCATTGCCATCTTCATATCAACCAGGCGCTCAGCTAACGCCATCTCATCTGCAATACGGCCCAGCTCCTGCACTGAAGTATCATTTGCTGCTTGTGGTTTTTTGCCCACGATTACGGTTTGTTCGAATGACATGACTTACCTCACACGGCTGAAAGGGGTTGAACAGAAATACCGGAGCCAGCAAATGCGGCCACGCGCTGACTTAGCGTGCTGACCGTTTCAGGCCAGTTCAGCGCATCGACATTCAGAACGCCGCATTTATAAACCTGCGCCTGTGATTTTGAATCTGTATCCACGCTGAAAGTTGATACATAGATAGCCTTTCCCACCTTAGCGCCGTCATATACCACCAGCGCCCCGCTTTCTTCATCGAGCATCAGAGGAGACAAAGCAGGGATGACACCATTACCCGGTGAGAATATCCCCAGCGTGGTTACAAGCGCCTCTGTGCCGGCAACCAGTTCAGTACCTTGAAATGACATTGGTTCTCCTTACGCCACACGAACGGTGACAAAGCGGTTGATACGCGCGGGGATTGGTTGAGGAGCTGAGTGTGTCTGCACATACTCAATGGCTGGGTCGCCGGGAACGATATAATTTTTAGGGGCCATAGCAGCACGGACAATGCCCTGTCGTACCAGTTCAGGATCCTGAATTGCACCGTAAGCAACAATCCCCTGCAGGCTCGTATTAGCCAGAACCATTAAATCCGGGTCGAGGAAGTATTCTTCTTCGCCTTCTTCATTGGTGAATTTACCGCTATAAACCACAATTGCCGTATCACCCGTGTAACCTTTGAAACTGACGCTGTCCCCCAAATCTTTGAGTGCCGTTTCCAGACGGGAATTTGAGCCGCGACGGGTATCAAGGGTATCTTTCGTTGATTTGAAAGAACGGTATTTTTTCCAGACATTCCCTCCCATAACAATGATATTTGTTACACCTTCACTGAGCTCTGCGTAACTTTCAATATCATCATTCGGGTCGAAAGTTTCTGTATTTTGGGCCGACCACGCAGCATCACCAGCCTGGATAATGTTATTTACTGGTTTCATTTTCCAGTCGATTTCATAGCGTTCAATCCCTTCGCCTTCAATAACATTCTTCCCTGTGGTAATAGCCTTTACTGCCAGCCATTCAATACGAGCCCTGATTGCCTGAGACTGATTAACCATGGCACGCTTAACCTTAATTTTTCGCGCATCATATGCGTCAAATTTTTCCGGCGGCATGTTAGCAGGACGAATAGCCAGCTTTTCAGGGTCAATGCTACTTTTCGGTTTCATATACCCTGGGCGTATGGTTTTCGATTCATAACCTTCATCACGTGCGACACGGCTACCAACCATTGGAGAGCAGAACGCAGCCATCGGGATATCAGGATCATCAATCATATCCAGTGCAATATCACGGGTTCCAAACGTCACAGAACGAGAGAAAAACAAATCTGTGAATAATGTTTTTAAAAGCTTCTGCACATCCTCTGTATTTACGACTTGCAGCATAGTCGCAGGAGAATAGGTGTTAGACATAAACACTCCGGGTAAGGGGTAAAAAGATTATATTTTTCGATTAAGCCTGCACTATATTACACCTATCTGCACAGGTTGTATTATTCGCGTTTGTATAATGCGGTATAAAATATCTAAGGCGCTTCAAATAAAATGCAGCTCTGTTATTCTTGACCTGGTTGTTGTGTCGATATTCTCATAAGATCCTCCTGTATTATAATCAAAAGCGGGGCAACCCGCTTTCTTTCACCACCAGCCTCATTGCTTCTGCGACTTTATCGTTTCTGGTTTATGACTCAGTACATGACGATCCAGAGTAAACCGATAGCACTCCTCATTACTCTTTCTTAAATACATCGTTGCTGACTCTCGCCCTCCACAGTCCGAGATGAATTTCGCATCTGCGAGAATAGCGGCCCGTGCGATATAGTCAGTCGAGTAGGCGGCGAGAATGAACGGCAGGACAAATAATACAAGAGAAAATTGAATGAGCTGACCAGCCTTCATGAACTTTGATTTTTCTATCGATGCCTTCACCCCATGAGGTAAAATAATGCGCGCAGGCTCCATCAAAATGCTTAAAGCACCAAACATTCCGGTAGCAATAACAATGAACATATAGGCTATACAGATGGAAACTGGCACAGCGAGTATATAAGGTGAAAACTTCAAATAATCTTCATCTATGCCGGTTGTGAAGCTCAGAATTTTCAGTGAGAAAATATAAGATACGAACCAGATAACCACATTGTAGAATTTTATGGTAAAGGCACTTTTCATCAGTTCCAGAAATAATTGCCGTTCTTTATATGCCATATAGCCACAGTAAAGAAAAATCAACAAATATGCAGTGTATATATGCCCCTGGCTTATCAGTATCAATTCCAGCGTCATAACAATAATGAGTATCAAATTTTCCCGGGTAAATCTCTTCATCGCGTTCCTGCCTTCTGTTTTTTTGTCCATTCGGTTCAAATGCCATTCTGAACACTTTCCCAACAAACCAGTTTCAAAACCACCCCCAAGAATTAAAAATTATGCGTTTAAGTGTTCACCTGTTCACCTTTCACTTTTTAACCATTAAAATCATACTGTTAAGTGGTGAACACTTCAGATTTAAGTATTCACTGGTGTTCACCCAACCCTTCACCTTTCAGGCCAAATAACAGATAAAGGGTGAACAGGTGAACACTTGGTGAATACTTCATAAATAAGTGTTCACCCCTTAACATACTGTTATTAATTAATTTTTTAACAGGGTGAACAGTGGTGAACACTTTTCCTATAACTATTACTCTGCCACCTCATTATTTGAAACTGCACATGATGGTAGCCAGTCTTCCGAATCATCGTTGAGGGTAACGTTGGACCTTATCCCCGCCTTCGTCTTTCGCTTCTGGTACTCCTTGCCATACTCAGCCATTGCCCCTGGCATATCAGTACCAAACCGCATCAGAGACACCGGCTTACTCAGACCATTGGCCCGCATGTACGCCAGGTAAGCGTGGTACAGATACCGGCGGGGGCTGAATGGCACTATTTCGGCATTACCGATAAACATCCCGTCACACACTACCGACGCCATGAGAGAGCCGCAAAAGTCCACCAGCGAATCACCCTCGCGTTTGATGGCCAGCGCTTCTTCTGATTTCTGCTGCTCATGCAAAAGCCGTCTTGCTTCATCCTGGTCAGCAAAGCGCGTCAGAAGATGACGAATCACCACAGCCAGCTCGCCTTCTATGTTTTCGGCTAACAGTGGGTCACGTTCGTTTTCCGGTACCACCTCAGAGAAATTGAAAATGACCCTGCGCCGGGAAATTCCGCCGCTGCGGTCGCTGAATGTCATGGCGTTGTTGTTAACAGCAAGCACCACCGCTGGTATACGCGTGGAATATGGCGCTTTATGTTTCGGGTCGATGGAAACCTTATCTCCCCCGGTGATGGCCTTAATACCTGCGCCATCTCCGGCATAACGGGTCATGTCCGGCATGATGATGAGCGAATACCCCACCACCAGCGCCCTTTCCCGTGGTTCTTCCAGTGCCTTCATGCTGGCAGAGACCGTGTTGGCTTTACCCGCAAGCATGGTACAAACCTCAGCCATAACACTTTTGCCACTACCACCAGGGCCTGTGACCTCAAGAAATAACTGCCAGTCGTACCGGTTCGCCATCACCATATACAGGGCCGCCAGCACACGATCTGCTTTACGGTCATTATTTGCCACCGAACTGCGTAACCATTTCCAGAAACTCGGGGCATGGCTGACCAGTGTTTCCCCTTCGGCTGGTGGGCTGAACGGTAATTCACTGGCTATAAGTAACCAGTCACCCTTACCGTGAGGACGAAACTCCCCTGTACGGGTATCAAAAACACCATTGCTAAAGCCAATCAGGTTTCGGGCTGTTATCCCCATCACCGGCAAGCTCAATTTCATGGTTTCAACCGCCGACTTGATAGCGTTCTGGGAATAGGCCACCTCCGCATCAATGAAGATCTGCGCCATTTCGCGCTGCAGTTCTTTATCAGCAAGGGGAAGCCAGATAACACCGTTGTAATGATGAACCGTGTCAGAATCGCCATGAATCGCCAGGTTACCATCATAGTGCGCCAGTAAAACCTCACCCCGCTGGCTCGCCCCCATTTGATTAAGTGCCGGGGTTGTGCCGTTTCCCTTAACAACAATCAAAGGCTCAATTTCCATCCGGGTCAGTAGGCTCGTCCAGTCTTCTTTCTCTCCATCCTCTTTAATGAACTCGGCATTAGTTACGCCAGCGTCATGCAGTTTGTTGGCTATCAAATTGAGATGATTTTGTGCCACCAGCCCCGCCTGGTAGATTCGGGCAAATCGACGGCCCTTATCCACTATTCGCAGGTTTGCCAGCTCAGCCAGTTGGTTATGATCCAGAATAACCGGAGGTATTGTGTCACCGTGTTCACCCTGGTCTTTCTGATATGCTTCTGCCGCTTTCCAGGCCCCTGTACCTACAAAGATAATGGCCTCTTCCATTTTGTCGCGGGGTAATGTCTTAACATTCGGCGCCAGTTTCAGTTTCACTGTTTCGCCCTCCCCGCTGTGATCAGCTCTCTCAGCTTCTGGATTTTCTCGGCGGCATTATTTGCCTTGTGCCATTCACTGAACGTCTGACGCTTTACCGGGCTGAATTCACTTTCAAAACGTGCAGCCGGGAAAACACACTCCCCTGAATAGCCAGTACGAACAAAGCAGATGCGGTTATGAGATACGCTTTTCACTGTTACATGCTCACCGCGCTTATCTTTGAAAATATCGCCAGGCAGGATCTGATTGCTTTTGATTGGGTAGCTCATAGCTTTCTCCCCTGGTTACGCTTTGCAAATTCAAGATCCTCATGAGCGGCATCAATACCTTCAATCAAAGCGGTCGTGGTCTGTAACATCAGGCCTATGGTACGAAGGCATGCCTCAGCGTCCTCGCCTTCAATACGTTCATTACCGCTAGCCGCCCAAAACATCAGGTCACCAATAGCACCAAGCCCTGCGATGAGGTTTTCTTTAGTTACAGAGGCAACGTTGCAGTATTGCTCCACATCTGCACGGCTGGCGTTGTGCATACTCTTTATTAATGAGGATGGGCTAAGCATGTTGCACCTCGCTAGCTGCTTTCAGTTCGCGAACGCGAGTCAAAACAATATCAACCAGTTCGAAAATTATTTGGCGTCCTTGCTCACTTTCACTGTTCAAATACAGAGATGCTGAAAGCAAAGCCTCTATGCACCGCAACTCATCTTCAATATCGACATACGCCCAGTTGATACTACCCATAGCGAACCTCCTGTACTGGCAGACGGCCAGCGAAGACCATCACGCAGCCAGCCGGGGATAACTCACGGGCTTCGTGTTCAGTAGTGGCGTTGATGTGAATGATATTGCGCCCTAAAGCACTCAGTGCCAGAAAACGCCATGTGAATTTAGGGTGAGTTTGGGTATGCTGTTTATCAGCCATAACTGTTACTCCGATTAACGGTTTGGTTAGACGCCTCGGCAGTGTTCCCGCACTTCGAGGCGTTGTTTTTAAGTACACCACCATGCTAATGTATGTACCTATTAATGGGAATCTTATAAAATAGGTACACACATGTCAACGGTTATTCAAAGAGATAAACAGCCCAAAGGCGCAGGGAAAGCTCCGGCATTTCAGATACGGATTCCCCCTGAACTAAAAGACCAAATGAATGAAGCCGCTGCACGTGAAGGCATGAGTCTGGGAAACTGGATAAAAGAATTAGCGCGAGCTGAATTAATAAAACAAGGAATTACCCCCAAAGGTTAATAATTTCATTGGAGTAAATAAATGCTAAATAACATGAAGTTATTGGAAATAAATAAAGAACAGTTCGAAATTTATTCCTATGGCCGTTATCCATATGTCAAAACTTTTTCCGAAGAAATTTGTTGGTTTAAATTTGAAGAGAATGAAATCACACTCTTAGCAACGATTGTATATTGTAAAATCGATAAAGATTTTAATGCTATTTTTTTAGGCAGAGATTTAAACAAAAAATTCCGAGCTATAAAGGTAATGGTCTCTTTCGAATCAAAGGATGATTTGATTTCCGAAATGAATGCCTGTATACCTCAATTGCTTTCACAGCATAACAATGGTTTATTTATGCAAGGCGATGAGGCATCAGAAACATTTTCTATTTTCCTATCAAAAGTCCCTGATCACAAAAAGAATATATATCTTAAAATGCTACTTGAAGAACCAAAACACTACCCTGCTTACATTGTAATGCAGGAATTAGCTTACTGGTTTAAAGATCCCGATGGAATATTTATACGAGATTTTCAGAGCGCATCATTCAATTCAAGATTATTCGAGTTATACCTAAATGCTATTTTTTACGAAATGGATTTTGAGATAAATAGAAGCCATGCTCAACCAGACTACATGATATCTAAATCTGGTATCGAAATTGCTGTTGAAGCAGTAACAATTGGTGAAATGGAGGAGCCTGCAAACAAACTCATCTTGGATGAACAAGGGTTTGAAAACCTCCAATCCTATGTTAAACAACAAATGCCATTTAAATTTGCTCGCACCTTATTAAATAAAGTTAGACATAGGCCTGAACCATTAAAACTATGTTACTGGGAGCTGGAGCACACTCAAGACAAACCATTCATGATCGCAATTCACGATTATTCAAGACGGATGTCAATGAGTTTTTCTATGCCCGCACTTCAAAGTTATCTTTATGGAATGGACTCTGAATCAGGAACTCGAATCGAGCAACATTATTTTGAGAGTAGAAGTATTCAGTCTAACTTTTTTGGGTCAAAAAAAAATGAGAATGTTTCAGCCATCCTACTAGCCACAAATGCTACCATTCCTAAATTCGACAGAATGGGAATAATAGCTGGAATTGAACAACACAACGTTAAAACGCTCATTCGCGGGGTAAAAACTGATGATGATTGTACACCGATTCCATTTATTGCTGATGTAAGTGACCCCTCATATGAAGAGCCATGGTGCACTGCGGCATACATGTTTCACAATCCAAACGCATTGAAACCTATTTACCCAGGCTTATTCCCAAATGTCGTTCATGTTTTTTTAGAACATGGGGAATTGTTACAATACTACCCTCCAAATTACATTCTTACATCAACGACACAAGTGTTTGAGTTTGAATAAAATATATCCTATGGGATAAAACCCATAGGTTTCATAAGTGAACAAGCCACTTTCAAATCACATCTGAATCGCATCGCGTCGTCTTTATTTAATTTTAGTGGCTTCTCGTTGTTTATCCAACCAGCTTTTAACATCATCAGGATACCAAGCATTTCGCCTCCCTATCTTAAAAGGTTGCAGAAAATCGTTACGCTGATCTTTAATAAAAGCATAAAAAGCACTCATTGCCTCATAACGAAGCTCAGCCATTACTTCCTTTGTAAACATTATATTTGCATTCATATCTATATTAACCTCAGTCATTAACTACTTTTAAACCTTTGAAACCATTGGAACGTTTAACGATACCTTTTCTTGCAGAATCAATAAAATCGCCAATCCATTGCATCACTATTTTTCTTTGTTCAAAGTACGTTGTTCTATTATAAACCCCGCGAATTGCATCACTATTTTTATGCGCCAACGCCGCTTCAATAACATCTGGATTAAACCCTTCTTCATTCAATAGTGTACTCCACATGGCACGAAACCCATGAGCAGTAGCCACACCAGCGAAAGGTCCCTCCAGAAAATATTTGTGCCGTAAAGCTTTAGATATAGCTTGCTGTGGTTTTCTATCTGAATAGAAAACAAACTCACCATATTTATGTTTTCTCATTTCATTAAGGATAAACATGGCCTGACTTGATAATGGAACAACATGCTCCCTCCCTGTTTTCATTCTTTCTGCTGGTATAATCCATTCCTTATTTTGAACGTTAATCTCAGCCCACCTCGCTTCACGCGCTTCCCGTGGCCTAACCATAGTTAATATTTGAAATAGAAGGGAGTTTTTCATAGCCACATAATCATGACCATCCCACCACACGAGAAAAGCCGGCAGTTGTTCTAAGGGTAATGCTGCCAATGGCGTATCTTTTTTAACTGCAAATGCTTTTTTTATTTTTGATAGTGGATTGCCGCTTATCAATCCAATATTTACACAATAATTCATAATTTCATTTAACTTAGAAATTATTTTCATCTGAATAGCTGGCCTGTCATTATATTTACCCAATGAGTGAATAACGCCAGGTGCCTTTATCGTATTAATATTCTCATGACCAATTAAAGGAATGATGTGTCTCTTGACGATAAATTCTATCGTATCTTTTGTTGACTGCCTTAATTGGCTGCCCATTTTTAATTCGAGCCAGTTAAGTGCAACACTCTTCACGTTCTGAAGATGTTTAGCCCTCACCTCAGCCCGTTTTTCATTTCTATGTTCTGAAGGATCAACTCCTCTCGAAAGCATCCTTCTAAGCTCTTCGCGCACTTCCCTTGCTTCCGTTAGAGTAAAATAGGGAAAACGCCCAATTGTATATGTCTGACGTCGCTTGGTTACTGGGTGTGGATATCTATACCGCCAAGATTTTCCGCCAGCCTTTGATACATACAAAAGCAGACCGAAACCATCGTGCAAGGAATAATCTTTTTCTCTCGGCCTTGCGTTTTTGACTTCCGAGGCGGTGAGCGGTTTTATAGACATGGTAACTCCATCAAACTGACTTAATTCTGGGGCCATTTCTAGTCCCATTTATTCGATAAATAAAGATAAAAGGGGGTAAAACAAAAGTAATAGAGGATGATTAATTCAGCATATCTTTATGAAATCGATAACAAACATAAAAAAACATCACAAAACAATGACTACTATGCACTCCAGATATGAAAGGCGATATTTTTCGGAGGGGCGATTTCGTAACCAGCTGAACTCAGCCAACGAATACCATCCTCAGTCCGGATACCGGTGTAATCGCACACATAACGTGCACCTGTGTAATCCAGCTCATGCTGGCGAATAACGCAGCCGTTATGCTCGCAAAGGTAATAAACGCTGTCCGGCTGCCCCCTGTCCCACTTGAAACCAAAGGGAGTGTCTTTTTCGCCGAATTTTAGGTGCTGATACTGCTCGCAGTGCGGGCACCGGATTTGAAAACGCATCATATGTGGCGATTCACTGGCCGCCTTCTCCATCTGGCACTGACCTTTGATTTTCGGTGTGGAGCCACGAATACTTTTTGGCCAGACAGAGCCTTCAACACGTTTATCGCCCAGCGATATTGGGGAACCTTCGCCTTCGATATCATTGTCAAACGATGACAGCTCATCAAACGCCACCACGTCTACAGATTTGGCGCGGTAGTTTTTGGCTGACTTCCCCCCAAGGCAGCGCAGGCTTCTGCCGTTACTGAAACTTTTCAGGGTAATGGTGTTGTCTTTGTGCTTTTTGCCATACCAGGGCGCGAGGGCCAGTAACGGAGGGACGTCGCGGATAGTCGGCGTCACATCCACTTTCATGAAGTCTTTTGCATCATCGTCTGTCGGGAGCCAGGTGATAATGCTTCGCTGTTTGTGGGCGATGAAATACGCCTGCACGCCGAAGAGCATTTTTGAATAACCAACACGCGCGGACTTAATCAGGTTTACGCGTTGAACATCGTCCGACCCCATCGTATTAATAATGGCTTTCTGGTATGGAAGGGTTTCCCACCGCCCTTCCTGATAGTTATTTTCCTTTGGCAGATAGTAATGCTCATCCACCCATTCGACGGCTGTCAGCTCTTCGGGTTTGAATAATCCGATCAGCCCATCGTTAACAGCGACGCCGATGTTATTTATCAGTGCTGTTGAGGTATTCATTTAGTAGAGAGGGAACCAGGTCTCCGGTTTTGGCAGCGATATTACGCGCCTTGATGATTTCATTTTTCAGGTGGTCAATGTGCCGTTTTTCCAGCCCCGGAAATTTCCGCTGATAAGCCAGAGGAATGGTGTCGAGAATGCTGGCCACTTCCCCGGTGATTTTAATCAACACGAAAGTGCAAAATGCCGTATCGACCAGTAATGCCTCTTTCCGGGCGTTTTCTCTTTCCAGTTCGTCAGCCTGCGCTTTGAGTAAACGGTGGCGTTCGAACTTGATGTCTTCGTCAAGTTCTTCCCCGGTACTTTCTTTTTTTTGGGCATCGCCCTGATACAACAACCGGTTATTCAGCACACTTCGGACGTCGTATAACGCTTCTCGCCCCCGCCTTTCTGATGGTTCAACACCCCATTTATCAAAGGCTTGCACTGAAATATGCAGACTGGCAGCCATGTCTTTTTTGTTGAGGTAAATGCTCATGAAAGTGCTCTTTTCAGGGGGCTGGTTGGTGTATTTTTTTGCGAAAGCCGCGCACCGCAAGGGCTGGAGGGAAACAACTAAACAACAACCAGCTTTCTCAGAAATTTTCGTAAATAGCGGGAGCCTGCGGGTATACATCCCCTCAGTGCGCGCAGGCGCCTGGGAGGACCCGCGCACCATTACGGACAGCCGCGTATGGTGCAGCGATGTCACTGTGATAAGTTGAGAACAAAAGAAGGAGCATTACATGAAATTATTGAGTCTGGTTTGCCTCATCTTTGTTCTGGCGTCCTGCTCCAGTGGGGTTGGCGTTGGCGCAACAGGTGGTAACAGCGGCATGGCTATTGGAGTTGGTTCAGGCATTAGCTTCTGAATACATCTGGCTAACTGACATTGTCATGTCGCTGGTTATGCAGTCTGCGAGACAATTTGACTGTCATCGAGTAAATTTTAGGATAATGGCCGCATCAACTTGACCACGCAAAGAGTATGGTCTTAATGTAGGTAAAATTAGAAATAGCAGATCTTTCAAGAGACTTTATCCTCGGCCTGTTCGGGGATTTTTTTGCCTGTTATTCCAGTTGCACTTTATTCGGCTCTAATAATAAATAGCCATTGAATGAATTACGCCATTCCTGACGATGCATTTAATTCAATTGAGTGCGTTTTAAATCAGATGCATAGTGCGCACATTGACTATTTAGCAATATTTAATGCACCCCGGCTACTCAGGATTTCCCCTGTACCGGGGTTATTTTTTATCCATTTCACCGCTATCTTTGGATACCAGGCCTAAAACATTGCAGCCTGATGTAATCCTGCATCCCGGCAATCATTTTACTACTGGTTTCGATTCGCTCTCTGAGGGTGAAATAATCCCGTTGAGCGGCGTCAGTAAGTCGGGGGCTTGAAGCATCATCCACGCTGGTGGGGCTGGTGGTTGAAGACACACCTGAGCAGGTGGCTGCGAGGTGCAACCGCTTAGTGCCAGCACCAACATCACGCTGCAACTGTTCAATCGTCGCTTTGGCATTTTCCAGTTCTCCGGTGTATTTCGCATCTAGTGCAGCGACATCCTGCTGCAGAACGGTCATATCGTTGATAGTTTCCTGCCTACCATCAGCCAGCGTTTGAGCCGCGTCAGCGCGCCTTTCCTCGGCTTGATATTTTTGATGATAGTGTTGAACACCCCAAAGCAAAGAAGCCACCAGCGCGATTAACGTCAGTGGCTTCCAGAACGCTTTAATTATTGCTGTCATATTCCCAGCGCCGCCCTCGCCTTGTTATAGCGAGCCTGCCGGTCTGCCAGACCGTTTAAGCCTCCATTGATAATGCGAGTGACACGGTTGATATCTGCCCCATAGACCATGCAAAATTTTGAAGTGTAGAACCAAGCAGCCGAGCGTGCCGCATGCAGATCCTGTTCCAGTTGTTCGGGTGTTGATACCAGGTCGAGCTTAAGTGCTGTGCCGCAGTTGCGGTAATTATCCAGACCCGTGATTTGAATCAGTCCACGACCGCGATACTTCCAGCCGTCTCCTGCTGATTTATTTCCGAGACGATTAGAGTAAACGAGGTTAGCGATAGCATCTTGACGGGCTGCGTGTACTGTCGTTCTTCCCAATGCATCCGCTTGCTGTTGCGTGATACGTTTGCCGAACGTTGCCACCAGCGCAACAGGGGTATAATTGAGGTTCTCTACCAAGGCATTGAATCCACCTGATTCATGGCCGATTTGAGCAATAAACATCGCCTGATCGGCAGGTGCAGTAATGCCAAATTCACGCATTGCCTCAGCTACCGGCTGAAACCAGCGCGCAGCTAATCCGGCGCTTATATCAGCCGCCCTCTGGAATTGTTGTTGGTTCAAAATGGCCCCAGCTATCACAAAGTTAAAATAATGTTAATAATGCAAAAGCATTAGATTGTGAGTTTTTGCTTTCTGTATTACATATGAATGGTGTGTCTATAAAAAAGATATTTACTGCTGTGTTTGAATTCATCCCGGTGTTGCGGAGTCGCATCGTCGGGATTTCTTTTTATCTCCGCCCTGTGATATTCCCTCTCGAGTTCAGCATCACCAGCAGAAGGATGAAGTTAACAATGACTTCAGAACGGTCCGCTATATCGTAATTACCAACCCAGACGCGGATAGGTATTGAGATGAGAGCAATCATCGCCAGCCAGGCAATGAAAGAATAAAAGGGTTTATGTCGGGAGTTGCGACGCTGATATGACGCGATAACAATGACTATCAGCGTCGCAATAACAGCATTCGCCTGTAACCAGATATTTGCCAGGTCAATTGTCATTTCCCCTCCTCAGCAGCTGCTCGCTTCTCCAGCCGTGATTTGTACATAAGGACAAAAGTAATCATGACCGCAGCTGCCACCAGCGCGCCGACCGATTCAGGGATGGGAATGGCCTCAGTGCCTGGCGCTAACTTCCCCAGCGTGGAGCTCAGTGTGGCGTTAAGAATGGCGGTCATATACTTCGCGCCAATAAGCCCACATAAGAATGAAGCCAGGCCAAATAACAGCTTTTCCCACCAGCGCAGGTTTCTCGATGTCAGCACATACAGCGTCGCACCAGCAAACGCGCCGAGAATAACCCCGGCATCAGTGTTGGCCCATAGCCCTGCGAATGTCACTGTAGTCACTGCAACATGAGCCGCCGCAGTGCCGGAAATAGGTTCGGACACTCGGCCCTCCAGAAATAAAAGGCTGCCATGAGGCAGCCATTGGAACGGATGTTAAATTCGATTTATTAGAATTAACATAACAACTCATAATTAGCGTGCGTTGCATATACTGGATTTGTCAGTTAACTCGCTGACTTTAGCGTACTAGATTTGTAATGATTAGGTTTCTCCTTTAAGCCAGATATCCTCCCCCGATATCTGGCTTCTTTATTTACCTTTCCTCTTTAACTGTTATTCGGTTGATTCAGACTTACTCTGCCGTACATCAACCAACCTGGCATACTGCCCAATCTCTTCTTTCGTTTGAGCAAACCTTTCAGCATCCAGCTCGACTCCTATTGCACGACGCCCTAGCTCTTTCGCTGCTTTGATTGTCGAGCCGGACCCCATAAAGAAGTCGGCCACCACATCGCCGGGTTTGCTGCTGGCGTTGATAATCTGCCGAAGCATGTCGGCTGGCTTTTCACATGGGTGCTTGCCTGGGTAGAACTGTACAGGCTTGTGTGTCCATACATCGGTGTATGGAACAGAGACTGAAACGGCAAACGGACGCCTGAGAGCTTTGAATTCACCCAGTAGATCAGAATATTTCCGGTTTAACGACTGCCAGGTTTCCACCAGCTGGTGGTGTGGTTTCTCCAGCTCGTTGCTCTGATGTTTGGTTATCGCGATCTGGCTGAAAAGCGCCTGAAGCTTCAGGTAATCAGCCTCATTCGGCAATTGCCACTGGCTGGCACCGAACCAGTGCGAAACCATGTTCTTCTTACCCGTGGCATCCGCCATCTGTTTTGACGTCACCCCCAGAGCTGCGCGTGCATTGCGGAAGTAATCAATCAGCGGTGCCAGAACGTGCTGTTTGGTATGGTTGCATTGCTCGGCGTAACTATCCAGTTTGTATGGTCCAGGGTAATGCTCTGCAAACAGAATGCGTTCAGTTGCCGGGAAGTAAGCGCGAAGGCTTTCCTTATTACACCCATTCCACCGTCCGGAAGGTTTCGCCCAGATGATGTGGTTCAGTACATTGAACCGATGACGCATCAGTAACTCAATATCAGCCGCCAACCGATGGCCACTGAACAGGTAGATGCTTCCGTTGGGTTTCATTACCCGCCAGAACTCAGCCAGGCACGTATCGAGCCACGAAAGATAATCAGCATCCCCCCGCCATTGGTTATCCCAGCCGTCTGGCTTCACCCTGAAATAAGGCGGATCGGTAACGATAAGGTCGACGGAATTATCAGGAAGGGAAGCGAGAACATGAAGGCAATCAGCGTTGAACAACTCAACACTGTTTAAATTTACAGTATTTTTCATAGATCAGTAAACGAGTCTCTGATAGGCTCACTTAGCTTTAGCGCTAAAGCGGTGGGCCTCGGTTCGCTTGTGACCTAACAGCATGAGCGAATGGCTGGTCGGGTGCTACAACACCCACCAGCCGCCCATTTTCAAAGCAAGGATCTGCCATTTAGTGGCAGCGTTTAAAGCTCTCTCCGTCAGTATCCTCTACCGCTAACCCAGCCATAACTAACTGAGTCAGTATCAACTGGCAGCGCCCCACACTTATGCGCATGAGGTTTGCCAGATATTCAACCGATTTCCAGTTTGCGTTACTCAGGCAGCTGTAGAGAATTCTGGCGGTATATGTCATACCTTGCTGTTTTAGCATGTCTTTTTACCCTTAATAATTGGTGTGACACACAGATAACTCTGGTTCGATAAAGCAGCAAGCTGAAAGGTTTGTATACCGGAGTGGAAGCGTATTTATTAAACTTCTGACATAAAAAAAACCCGTAAAGACGGGTTGTTTATTGCATTCGGCTGAGCGCTGGCGGGTGCGGCCGACAGGTTCGATAGTGCGATTCTGTGAAATCCACCAGCGCTCATGCGAATGCGCTTTCCAGTCACTCCGGGGAAACCCATCATCGCAGACTGAAAAGCTTTAATATGGACCGCCATCGAGGTCTTGAACCCCGCTCCCTACAACAAAATGGTCGCTTGCTCTTCCTGATGAGCTAATGGCGGATTGTGCTAATCCATTGAGGCGAGTGCCGCAACGGGCGCAGAGAATAAGTGAGACGCGGTGAGCGTGTAAATTAAATAGGGTATGCGAAAAATTGAAATTCGTAGAATTTCTGAAAACTCTAGTTTTTCTTACCCTGTCAGTTGGCAAGATACCAGGTTGCCTAACTCGATGGCTGCTCCAGTCGCGCACTTAATACTTCAATATCCGGACTATGGTCAATGTCCCGATCGCCATGCAAGGATACCCAATAACCTGGTAGCATTTTGCCAGTATCCAAATCTTCAACATCTGTTTTTACAAAGTATGCAATTCTGACTTGCCCTGCATACTGTATCCAGTAATAGCCTTCGTTCATCAGCTGTATCTCTAAGCAAGCAATGACTTGAGAATAGCATCTAAGGGATGTTTGTTTGTGCCGATGCTTCGATAATTAACAGATAAGCAGAGATTAAAAAGTCCCGGAGAGTACGAGACTTCAATGTTTAAGCGTTTGAGCTGGCGCCCATTATGATGGTGGTTGCAATCGGGGACTTAAAACCTCGACCGCACTCGTGTGGATAATGTCACGTAGTACGCCGAATAGCTCCCAACCACCGCTTACCCTCTCACCCGTTTCGAAGTCTTCAGCGTTCTGACTGAAGTAACGAGCTATCTGTACCTGCCCTTCAAATTGAATCCAGTAATAACCCTCTTCCATCATCTGTGTCTCTGTAGCTTTTGATAATGAAAGAATAGCATGTGTAATTTTTCAGGTTGAACCTAACTTGCTTAAAACATTGTCACATTTCGCCGTGACCGCGCCGGGGTTGCCGGAGTGCATTTATGGCTGTTTGATGCGCTAATCGGGTCGCCAACCCAAACTCAGTGATGCTTCACGCCACCTTTCCCTCACTACGTCGCCGTGGGAACCCGACCGTAGAAACGCCGTCGTCACGTTGCCAGAATTCAATCAGGCATTCATTACGGTCTATCCGCTTTGCTACTTCATTTTCGACCTCCAGAAACGACAAAACCCCGCCAAAGCGAGGTTTCTGGTTTGATAAGTGTTGTGTCGTTGTGACCACTCTTAACAGATTACAAGTGATTTTGCGGACCGCGTTAGTGATTTTTAAAAGAAAGGCATGTATTTTATCCACCTATAATTTATATCTGAAAACACAGTAATTTAACCGTCCCTTTAAGCATTTGTTTTAATAGGGTTTACCGGTTTATTCAAAAAGGGATTTAAATGCCTAAAACTACTTCGTTCAAGGTCTTTTATGATGCTGATGATAACGAACTTTCTCAGCATGCGATTGATGCAGAAGCTCTAGGTAATTCCATTTTGTCCATGACAAAACTAATAACGAAATCTGACGACCTTCTTAATGAAGGTAATAAGTCAATTAAAGTTTTAGTCTCGAATCCCGCAGAAGCTGGATCTTTGGGTGTTGCTTACACCATCATCGAATTGATTCCAGATGCTATTAATGTTCTAAAAACCCTTGGCATCACAGGTGTCGTAGGCGCAGCTGGTGGCGCAACAGCACTTTCATTGATTCGCCAATTGGGAAGTTCAAAAGTCATATCAATGACAAGAAAAGCCGATTCTGGTACTACAGTATTAGAGCTTGAAGGCGAGGAAATTGAGTGCCCAACAGCCGTTGCCGCTTTGGTAACAGATCCCACAATTCGTGATGCCCTGATCTCTGTAATCCAGAAACCTCTAGAAGGTAAGCAGGCTCCTGTTTTTAAGATCTTGAATGAAAACGAAGAAGAAGTTATCCGCTTAGAAGGCGTACAGACTGAAGAGATAAAACCTCTCCCAAGGGGCACGCTTTTAGAGAAGGAAGTTGACGAACGCGAAGTAAACGTAAAGTTTACCCAAGTTAACTTTCAGAGTGAGAAAGGGTGGCGCATGGAGTATAACGGTGAGGAACATGCTGTCCTGTTGAACGACCATGAATTTCTTGCCAAAGTTCGACATGCAGAAGGTGCAATCTCAAGTGACGATTTGTTCGCTGTAAATCTTGAGGTAACAAAGACATACTCTGCACGAAATGTTACTGAAAAGTATGTAGTGAAAAAAGTTATCAGACATCGTGCTGATGCCAGTAGACGTATAATTTAGAGAATCTTTATGTTAGCAGAGCAGGTTTTGCAATTGATTGGGTGGATTGGGGTGCTTTTTTGCCTCCCGACTCTCTATCGCTTTGCATATGCTGCATCTGGCTTGCTATGGCGAAAATTGTTTCCTACTCGTCGACTACGAATCACTTTAATCGATGAAGAAGCAAAGACTAAGCAAACCCTGTTCTTGAAGCTCAATCGTAAAGATGGCAGGAGCATGGTAAGAATACTAGATGATGCATTAGCCCAGTCAAAGGCTAAAACATGACTGAAGAAAAGAAGTCATTTCTTAATGGCAAAAGTGGGGCTGCTACAGGTGGTTTAGGTGCGTTGCTTACTACTTTAGTTCCAGCAATTCTTCCTGATGCTAATGATCCTTGGCGCCCCGCTTTGTATGCTCTTGCACCTCTTCTTTCTGCAATTATCACGTATTTTGCAAACTGGGTTATTAACCGTCATGGTTTAGAAACTCCTGCTGAGGCAGCGTTACGTAATAGGTACGAGCGGGACTTAAAAAATATTGATAAACAATTAGATGGCCCTGCTGATCGCATCTCTGAAGATTTCAGAAAGGAATTGTTAAAGGATAGAGAAATCACTATTCGTCAGCTTGTAAACATTGGAAAAACAGTGCAAGTGTCTGAGGCTGACTCTTCCAGCTCTGCGGCACCATAAAAAACTGCACCTGACTTAGTTGGGTGTCCAACTTTTGGGGTGCAGTCCAAAGCCGGGCATTACATTCATTCCATCTCTAGTCTTACATCAATCATTGATAAACAACCATCGATGAATCCTTCCGCCATTTGCATTTCAATTCTGATAATTTTTTCATCTTTTTTTCTAGCCTTTGCCATGCCCCGCTTAGAAACACGATAAATATAATGGGCAACTAGGAGAGAATGCTCATACGGTTTCTTCTTTTGTAGTCTTGTCATACAGCTTTCAATGATAAGTCCATCGTCATCGGTGCAGGACAATCTATTACTGCTTGATTGAGGTAGTAAGCCTTTGAAGCCAGCAGCAATATGAGAGTAATCCACCCCAGAGCTATCGCTTGCAGCCCAACAACCCCAACGCTCTAAAACCTTTTGCATATCACGCATCAATTTTCTCCATACACTTACGCTTTAACTATTACGCCAATGGCCATCACCCGATCCAGAAATCGAAAGACCAGCTCAAGCTGGGTTCCGTGCTTCTGTTCGAATGCGGCAACATCGGCATGCAATTCGTCGTGACACTCTCTGCACAGAGGGATCACAAACAGATCGTGGGCTTTTGTTGCTGTACCACCCATTCCATGCCCGATGATATGGTGGGGATCGTCAGCTGGCCGGCGGCAGCATTCGCACGGCTGCTGCTTTACCCAGCGGGTATATATCGCACTTTCCCAGCGGCGGCGCTTAGGCTTCAACATGTACGATTCCGGACTTTCTGGATCAGCTTTCAGCGCCAGCACTGGCTTTATCTTCTCTTGCACAATGCTGGTGGCCGGAAGTGAGGGCACAATGTCACTCTCTTTGTATACCGACAGAATCGGCTCTTCCGGCTTTCGCAACGCTTTACGAGCCATCCCTTCAGGCAGACAATCAACTAGGTCATAACGTATCGCCCACCAGCAAAGTTCTGGCAGCGTCAGTTGATGAGTGTCATCAAAACCAAGGTTACGCAGTGCTGAAGCAATGACGAATTCCACCACGTTCCGGTGCGCCAGATCCGCAAGTAATTCTGTCGCCTGCTCTCGCAACTTGTTATCGCAATGCCAGCAAACACGTATTGCACTGGGTGGATAAGGCATGATGACCATTTCCGGGTGGTGGTAATCACCTTGCGGATATTGACAACCATTCTCCCTAAGGAGGGAAGCGTTTAGAGTCGAAAGACCACCAGCAGCCTGAATCACCCGCTCATTGGTAAAGAAGGCTAACAGCGCCTTATCACCCGACAGCGGTTGTGACGCCGCCGGTACAATACCGGACGGCAAGTGCTGCAAATGCTCTGGAACACCTTCAATCAGCACGCGTCCCTGATGGAATAACGCCATCACATCAGAGCCTGGACGGAACAATGCAAGGCCGAGACGCGGGGCAATTTCAGGAGTAAGGATCACCCTCATGCCACCTCCCGTTGCTGAGCCGCGCATAGCTCAGGAAGATTGGCGCGAACCAGTGCTTCGGCAAACGGCGGAGGAACGGCATTACCACAGCGAGCAACCTGCTTGTCTTTTGCGTAACGGTTGCCGCGGTAGTCCTGGTCGATGATGTACCACTCAGGGAAGCCCTGGGCGAGATAGAGTTCATGCGGCTGCAGCATGCGCATGCCAATATCTACAATGCGATGCATAACCCCCTCTACTTCAACGAATTCGGAAGCATCTTCACCGCAATATTCACGAAGAAAATCACGCACTGATTCGGCGTGTGGATAGAAGATTTCAACACTGCTATCAGCCAGATACGTCTCAACTTTGCCAACATGCAAGCCACCAGCCGTTAAGCCAGGTGCTGGCGCGTCCACTACTCGCCCGTCTTTACAGGTACCGCGCAGCATCACCAAGTGGGATGTAACCAGTGCATGATGATCCACAGTTGTTACCGAATGCACTGGCTCATCAAGTGCGATGCCTGGCCCGGTATAATTCCCGCCGTAGTGTTTAGCCAGAAACGCGCTTGTAACAGCGAACTTGCCACCACCAGCAGTGACCGTCCCCAAAGGTTTTTCAAGCTGAAGAACTCGAGGAGACTGCCCAGGACGTTCGCCATAACCCATCTGGATGAGGGTTGCAGCACAGAGCTGGCTCTTTCCACCGCCACCAGCAGTGATTGTGCCATTCGGTTCTGAAACGGAATGCCCGACACTATTGCCAAACTGGCGGCCAATAAACGGTGCAATGCGCGCTTCAACGATGCCCAACGCATGACCATTCCCACCAGGACGCTTTGAAGTGCCGGCGGTTATTGTCGGTACCGGTTCGCGGCAATCCTGCCCCGTCGCGCCAGTTCTGAACTTGGTCAGGTGTGGTACCGCAATCGCATAACCATGGGTTTTGGTAATGGTCTGCAATGGTTCTGCCAGCGACTGCCCACGGAAACAGTCGTACCTGGTCCGCGTGCTGGTGTGGTTGCACTTCACGATGAACGGCGAAGCGCTGTCGATTACAAATCGCTGCACGCCACGTGCAATACGTTTCAGTGTATTGGTTGCCAACGGTCGTTTGCGCTCAAAGATACTCGGGCAATCCAGTGACCAGTCGATACATTCAGCAGCCGTGCGCCATGGTTTCAGCGTGCCGTTTATCACTCCCAATGATTTAGGGTCGCCGTGGGATACTTCAGGCCACGTTACTCGCTGGCCGTCACAACGCATCACCATGAAGAAGCGTTTACGAATAGTTGGTGCGCCGTAGTCGCATGCGCGCATTTCACGCGAATCAACCTCATACCCCAAACCATTAACCAGACGAAGTGCTTCACTGCTGTTCGGTGCGATACCGAGGAAATCACAAGCCTCAGTAAGTGCCGGATGTCCTGCATCAATACCAGCTCCCAGCATCCCCACGAATGCAGCAAAAGTTTCACCAGCACGTTTCGGATCAGGTCGCTGATCGCCATTATTATCAACCAGCAATGGCCCCCACGTTTTGAACTCTTCTACGTTCTCCAGCATCATTACGCGTGGACGAACCGCCAGCGCCCAGCGAAGCACAATCCAGGCAAGCCCACGGATCTCCCGCGCGACTGGCTTTGAGCCTTTCGCTTTGCTGAAATGACGGCAATCAGGTGAGAACCATGCCAGACCAACGGGATTGCCGGCGGTTGCTTGCTTCGGATCAATATCAAATACAGACTCGCAGTAGTGCAGCGTGTCGGGATGGTTGGTTTTATGCATAGCGATCGCGTTCACATCGTGGTTGATAGCAATGTCCACGCTACGCCCGATAGCCATTTCGATACCTGTGGAGGCTCCGCCGCCACCAGCAAAGTTATCAACGATAATTTCACGCACAGGCCACCCCCTGCATACTGGCTACCAGCCCACCAGCGACAGTAATAATTTCATTATTTGGCATACGCTCCAGCCAGAGCTGGTTGATGTGTGCTTTCAGCTTGTTCTGCTGCGCTGGCTCTATCGCATCAGCATCGGCCAGCTGGTCAAAAATAAGCCCTACTTCCAGTGGCCAGATGCGGGATTCCACTTCTGGTAGTTCGGCTGCCTGGCGTTCAGGAACCTTTTCCGCTGGTGGGGTGGCCATTCTTGCAGCAAACTGAGCCAACGCCATGAACGCCCGCCCTTTCGCTTCCAGATCGGTACGCTGGATATAGCTGAAACGCTCACCGCGCCAAGACTTATCAAACACCGCTATAGCACCAGCAAAGAACGCGCCGGTTGGTTGTTGTTTCTCATCAGCCGGTATGAACCAGGATGGCAGGTCAAATCCAATGCGCCCACGGATAAAGGCAATATGATCCGCACCATCAGGCCACCATGTTTCGCTAGTGGCGGCTTTAATCAGGAATACGTAACGTCCGCCCTTCTCTCGCATAGTCATTGCATGGTTGATGATGTGCGTCATTCCGGTAACAGCCTGCTTTTCGTGGTACTGAGAACGGCTGTATGGTGGGTTGGCAAATGCACCACCACCAAGTTCAGCGAGGCGTTCTGCCCAGTCCTGCGTCAGTGAGTTATCTTCTGCTGTGTACCAGGCTGGACATTTGGCGTTGCTATTGTCGGCAAACAAATCCAGAACCAGCGGGCCAAACATGGCATTAATACCCCAGAAAAGGTGATCTGGTGTGCGCCACTGATCGCCAACTTCTTTAAGCTCGTGAGCTGCCTTTGAACGAAGAGCCTCCAGGCTTTTGCAATATGTACTCGTCATACCAACCCCATTCCCACAAAGTGACCAGCCATCATTGAGTCATCTCCGGATGGCTTACATCCGCATTGATCCCGGTGACGAACAATTTTGTCGCGCAGCGTTGTTTCTGCTGTCACGTCGAGTAACTCCAGAAATGCCTGGTTTGCACGGCGTAATAGCCCTTTCTCCAGCAACGCTTCGGCTTTACTAAAGCGGCGTTCCCACTCTTCAGTGCTGATGGAGTGTTGTTTCGGCACCACTGCCGGAACATGGACAGGAACAGGTTTTGAAATGGAGGGAACAGTCTCGCCAGATGCGATGGTGTATGAGAAACGTTTATTGCTGGCCGTCTTACGGCTTACTTTTCCCTGCATCGTCAGGCGGGTAAGCGCCGAAGACACTGAGGAACGATCGACATCAGGAAGACTACTGACAACCGCAGAGATCTGAGTACCCGGGTTTTCACTGATGAAATTGAGGATCAAGTTTTGGATCTGCACTCTCATGCTGCTTCCCCCTGATTACCGCGCTGCGCCTGTTCTTTCCAGATAGCGTTCCAGCGGCTGATAGCAAACTCAGGACGCTGTTTGCGGAGGTTCGCCGTGCTGGCTGCTTTGCAAACGCGCTGCTCAAGTTCGCTTGGTTTGGTCTGCGAAATGGTACCGCTCATGTACCGGCGATATGCCGCATCACGTTCGGTTGTGTCGCCTGCTGGCACTTCCCCCGGTTTAACCCACTGACCGTTCACATTTTCAGGTCGTCCGGCAGCATCCCACTTGGTTGCAGACTGGAGATACCCCGGGAATTTGGCGTTCTGAAAAAGTGTCGCAGGACGCAGGTATTCAGCCATCTTGATATCAGCCCCCCACTTCGCCTGGCTGTAGTCCACAACCAGATTCAGATCGTCAACGGTGAAATTTTCTCCCAGACGGGCACGAATATTTTCCAGCGAAGATTTGCTGACCTGGTACCGTGAACCGGTCACTAGGTTCAGGTGGGAAAGAATCTGTTTAGCCTGATCAGTAATTTCAACTTCACGGTCGGTCTGCGCAGCAGGCTGACGAGAGTTATTTTTCTCCTGTGTAATCTTCTGAGTATTCTCTGTGTAATCTCCTGTAGGAAAGATTGCAGGATCCCCACAGGCTTGTTCGGGGGGTTCCCCCTTTCTTGTTTGCTGTGTTTCCACATTCTTGTTTGTGGCATCACCGCAATCTAGTTTGCGGGATTGCACCAATCCAGATTGCGGGGTTTCCACATTCTGGAAGTTCCCCAATCTGGTTTTGTCCTGGTTCACCTTTTTTGCAGGCTTAGTCGTTTCCAGCAGTAGAGTTTCAAGGCGTTCGGCATCAATACGGTAGTGCATGGTTGCAGGCACACCTCTGCGGTCTTCCTCCAGAACCCCCAGCGACACCAATCGCTTACGGGCTGTTTCCTGCTCATCACGGGTCAATGCTGTTTCAGAAGTGATATCTGCCTGAGTTTTGTACATCCATACGCCACCCATACGGTTATGCCAGTACACCATCTGAGAAAGAAAAACAGCAGCGACCGGACCTGCTTTCACCTTTCCAACCTTCAGCTTTGCAAAGGCCGGGTTGTAAGCTATTGGGCGATCAAGTAATTGAATCAGAGCGCTCACTTATCTATCCTCGTAAATCTGGCGCGGAAGATAATCAGCGGTGCCGCGCATTCCCATTCGTATCCAGGGCGACTGTAAATTACTCGCTGCTTGTCCTGGTCGTATCCGACAACATTCACGACGATACCGTGCTGATCCTTATAAAGACGATTGAGGGTCTGAACATTCTCGTCCATATCAGCCTCCCATCAGTTCAGAGGCGTAGCGTTCGGCTATCCACTGAACACCGCGTGGGGTGACTCGGGTCTGGGTATACACATGACCGAAATCAGAGGTGCCGGTTTTGACGGTAAAGAATCCTTCACGCTGGCGTAACGCATGTGGCAACAGGTTTCCGGACTGACGGAACAGCACCTTGTCACGCACCAGAGTGTCAATCATCGCCTTTTCAGGCATGTCCAGGATCTTCGCCGTCTCACGAAGGCTTTTATTCCCACCGGCTTCAACGTAATGCTCAACGAACGCCACTTTCGGCGCGTCCTGTTGGACTTTACTGAACAACTGCGCGTTTTGTTCTGCCATATCAGCAGCCAGGCGAAGCGCTTCAGAGAGGGATTGAGGTACTGCTGAATGGATTTCGAGTTCCTGCCACCTGTCAACCAGACGAGCGGTAAATTGAGGTGATAGCTGTGCGACGACTACATAGCTATCACGCTTACCAACTAAATACTCTTTATAGTCCTGACCATTCTGCGGGTGGGTGTACGCCGTTGGCGTATACCTCTGAATAGCCTCAGCAGCCATCAACCTTTCAATAGTTCTGCACACATCAACGTGACGTGATTCGACTAAGTCAGAAATTTCGCGGCTGCTCATAGTTACTGGTCCAGAATCAAATGCAGACATCAATGGAGAGATTGCAGTGTTATTTATTTGCTGAACCATTTAGCTGCCCTCCGATTAAATACCCCTACAATTCCAGATGCCCGCTTGTAGTTACATGAAACCCACTTCCCGCGTAACATGCGTTCATACCGAAACCAAGGAAAACCCGGTACAGGGATCATCCTAAGTTGCGGTAAATGACAATTTTCGGTTAAATTGATCATGCGGATTATTTCTCCATACACAACGTAGAGTTTTTCGCCAAGGCGCCCGGAGCTGCACACTCGCGGGCGTCACTTCTTTTTGCGCCCAAATAATGCGCAGATTGCACGTATCTCTTCTTCACGCGCAGCCAAGTGGCGACGGTGATGCAAAAGAATTTCTTCAGCTTCATTTTTTTCAATAACTCCATCTTCAAGCGCTTTTTCAATAATCTGATCGACCTGACCACGAGCGGCAGCTGTGCGCATTGCTTTAGTAAATAAATCAACACGATCCAAATCATCCAAATTCGGTACATCCACCAGTAGTGCCCCGCGTCTTTTGGCAAAGTAATCAGCCAGGGTAGCGGTCCCAGAAATGTCTTCCATCGCTTCAAGTTCAACCACTTCAAAGAAACGGCATCCGTTCTTTTCATATAGGTTGTTATTGAACTGAGTCATGGTCATACCCAACGCACCTGCCATAGCTTCACGTCCGCCAGGAATTGCTTTGCACATCACTTTCACTACTTCTTTAAGGCTCTGCTCTACCATCTTGTTTTCCCTTTGGTAGTTACTGGATGACTTTCTTTTCAGGTACTGTTTCTGCTGTGGAATCAGATTCCGTTGTAGTGAAGTTAGGGTATCGTTGTGGGTAGAAGATCTGCAGTTCGTTTATCAAACCGGAATAAAAATCTACAAGTTTCTCTGCTACCTCGAGAGAAGCTATTTGCTGCCCCCTTTCAATTCGACTTAGGTTTGCAGGGTCGATCTCGATAACAGCTGCAACTTGAGAAAGAGTATGACCTTGCGATTTGCGCAAGATTCTTAACGGTGATTGCATAAAGCCCCCTGTAATTGCGTAATACGCATATTAATGCGAACTTACGACTTGCGCAAGTTGCTTTGCACATCACGCAAAAACAGCTTGTAATAGGCGCATGAACATAGGAAACCGTATACGTGAACTTCGCATCGCGAAGGGAATGAAAATCTCTGACTTAGCTGAAGCTGTCGGCATCGACAGTGCTAATATTTCTCGGCTAGAAACAGGCAAACAGAAGTCATTTACTGAACAATCACTTACTAAATTTGCTGAAGCTTTAGGCGTGAGTGTTGCTCATCTCTTTACTCCCTCTGAAAATACAATTACTGTATATAAAAACAGTAATGTGAGTTCTAGTACAGGGGAGGAAAAAACCGTGTTCAGAGTCGATATTCTCGATGTGAATGCCAGCGCTGGCGGCGGTTTTATTCAGGGAAGCGACGTAATAGATGTGATCAGATCGATTGAATACAACAATGAACGAGCGATAGCTATGTTCGGTGGCAGAACACCAGATAGCGTCAAGGTAATCAACGTCCGTGGTGATAGCATGGCAGAGACCATTGAACCTGGCGATCTCTTATTTGTTGATGTTTCGGTTAATAGCTTTGATGGTGATGGCATTTACGTCTTTGGATTTGATGACAAAATCTATGTCAAGAGATTACAAATGATTCCAGATCAAATGCTGGTAATTTCTGACAACCCTAAGTACAGAGAGTGGACTATTGATAAATCTAATGAACATCGATTTTACGTGTTTGGCAAGGTAATGATTAGTCAATCCCAATCCTTCAAGCGACACGGATAGCATCCTCTCAAATAACTAACCGCCTAATTGGCGGTTTTTTTTCACCCATGCAATTGCGTTAATCGCAATTTATAACTTGCGTGAATCGCAATTATAATTTATCTTTTCCGCATCAACCGCGAACAGGCAGGACGCCCACGTAGTAGGCGTATGAAGATGGGGATGATTCGCAGACAACAAAAAAGCGCCCTACTGGACGCTTAGCTCTTTAACAATCTGGGTGCCCTAGAACAAGATCAGAATTTTAGCGATTGCTAACCGTTTCCATTTAGACCACGAGCAAGCTCTGAAAGTGATGGTGGTTCGACATAGTCAGCATTTTTACTCATGAATAATTTGATATCGCAAAGAAGGCACTTGCTCTTATGAAACTTATCTCCTTCGTCAACGATGACAGGCTGAAGAAGCGATACTTTTTTCTCAGAATAGCACTTTGGGCAAAGGTGCACCGTCACTTCGGCTCCATTCACAGTTACCTGTTTAGAGTAAACAAGCGCACCAGAATCAAGTTGGTTAAAACGGTAACTTTCTACCTGGCAACAAAAATTTTCATACTCACCAATTTTTGTTTTGAGAGATATCACCTCATCGTCACGAAGGCGAATCAAGTCGCCAAGAGCGAAACACTCGCCCTGAAGGGTGATTAGCTTAGTTTGAAACTCAACAGTTGCAGCTTTTACTTCAGCATCTGTTTTCGCGTCATTAATAACTTTGGCGAGACCAGCAGTCTCCTTTATAGCAGTCAAAGCCGCAGATAATTCAGCTATCACTATGAATACTCTTTTTGTTGTTGGGGATATCCAGATTAACGAATCCTTGTTGTTGGGGAATAACCAGGATGCACCGAGCCTGATGTGGATAAAAGACAGGCACGCAACGATGAGAGCATTGACGAGCAAGGTTTAATGTACGGTTCAATTCCAGACACCACGAATCAGTGGTAATGGGCAGAGAAAAGGTCCGTTCAACTCGGACTCCGGCAGTGCTCTCTTCGTTGTGGTGAATGCGGCTCAGCGCTCGCGGTGAAAGGCAAAACAACACGTCAGTATCGGTATAGGACATCGCTGGATGGTTAGCCGCCAGACAGCACCGGGAGGCACCCGGCACCACAACCTATTCGTGTGTATGGAGATTTCTAACTGGCAGTTGCAGCTGCCATTACGAGGGTAAAACGATGAGCAATGACCGCATGACTGTAGTGCCCGACTTTTTGGGTGAGCTGGATGCCGGCGTCTTCATGAACAAAATGGCCGCCGCATTGAATACCACCGCACTCGGCACGCTGAATAACGGTGGCAAGGGCAAAGTAATTATTACTCTAGATATTGAGCGCATGGGCAACTCTGTCGAAGAGAAGCGCGTCAAAATCAAGCACAAATTGCAGTACACCACTCCTACTCCACGCGGGAAGGCGACGGAAGAAGACACCACCGAAACCCCAATGTGGGTTAACCGTGGCGGCAAGCTCACCATCTTGCAGGAAGATCAGGGCAACCTTTTTAATTTGAAAGGTGAGCCAGACGCAAAGCTTCGGGCGGCTCAGTGAACCGCGAATGACTAATTCACTGCCATTACTTCTACCCATTTATTAATAAGGAATTTGTATGTCTCAGCAATTAGACAGCAGCGCGATTCAGCAGGTAAAAGACCTGGTCCTTTCAGGTTATCACCTGGGTGATATTGGTGGCCTTGCCTGCCCTACCGCTATGCTGCCAAACAATGTCAACGTAGAAAGCCTGGAGCGTTTTGGTCTTGAACGCTTCCGTTTCCGTGGCGCAATGGATACGACCAGCATTGATGATTTTGTTCGTTACTCTGTTGGCTATGCTAAGGCTGATGAGCCAGCACGCTGCTTTATTGATGCGGAAAACATGAGCGCCCGCTCTGTGTTCAATATCGGCACTCTCGACAATCCTGGCCACGCCGATAACGTTTCAACCATCAAACTGAAACAAACAGCACCTTACCGCGCACTGCTGGCGATCAATGGCGACCGTCTGAATCAGAAGCAAATCGCTGAATGGCTGGAAGACTGGAGTGATTACCTTAAAGCATTCGATGCTGATGGCAATTCCATGACAATTGCACAGGCCGCACAGGCTGTACGCCGTATCACTATCCAGCAGGCAACCCAGGCTGACCATGAAGACGGTGATTTCAGCGGTAAAAAGTCACTGATGCAAAGCATTGAAGCCAGCAGTAAAGACGTTATGCCGGTGGCGTTCGAGTTCAAATGTGTACCGTACGAAGGACTGGGCGAACGTGCTTTCAGTATGCGTAACAGCCTGTTGAAAAGCAGTGAGCCTTGTTTCGTACTGCGCATCGTCCAGCTTGAAGCCCAGGAAGAAGCTATCGCAAATGAATTCCGTGACCTGCTGATCGGCAAGTTCGCTGAGAAACCAGTAGAAACCTTTATCGGTAACTTCAAAGCGTAATTGCTCTGCCTTAATTGCCCTGCACGTTGGGGCAATTAGTGAAGCGTAATTCCTTTTTTAATCGCCATCTGGCGAGGGATTCGTGCAACCAAAATCAGCCGCAGGTGCAGCTGCGAATATATGGAGAAGTAAACCGATGAGCTTTATACAGACGTTATCCGGCAAGCAATTTCACTATACCAACGCCACCGTTGATGATATCGAGATTGAAGATATCGCCACAGCGTTATCGCATATTTGCCGCTTCACTGGTCATTTACCTGAGTTCTATTCCGTGGCTCAACACTCAGTTTTGTGCAGCCAGTTGGTACCGGCTGAATTTGCCTTTGAAGCCCTGATGCATGACGCTGCCGAGGCATATTGCCAGGATATACCTGCACCATTAAAAGCCCTGCTTCCTGACTACCAACGGATCGAAACCTTCGTTGATGGGCTTATCCGCTTTAAGTACGAATTGCCACTTACTCAATCTGCTGTTGTGAAGTATGCCGACCTGACAATGCTGGTTACAGAGCGCCGGGATCTGGACATCGACGACGGTACAAAATGGCCTGTCCTCGAAGGTATCCCTGCCAGCGATATTATCCAGATTGTTCCTCTGCGCCCAGGTCAGGCTTTCGGATTATTCATGACTCGTTTCAATGAATTGATGGAGATTCGCACATGTACCAGCATCTGAAAGTAAAAGACCTGGTAGCTGCTGCGTATGCTGCCGTCCCAACTCTACCACCAGCAGAAGCCAAATTAATGCGTGAAGTAGCCACAAGGCTAAGTGTGACTTTTACTGCTCTTACTGAATCTCTAGACCTGCATAAAGCTCTCACAAATGAGCGCGGTGCATTGAACCAGCAGGTAGTTACCCACTGGGCACCTATTCCAGAAGAACCAGAGGAACTATGACTACCATTCGCATAGGTTTAGAACAGAGCACGCTGAATGATGAGCGGATTGAAATTTTTATCAACCAGCCGCTTGATAATGGGTTTACTCGGGGCGAGCAGATGGAGTTGGTACGCGAGCTGCAAGCGCGTCGGAAAGCCGACAAATGGATACCGATCAGTGAATGCTTCCCCGATGACGAGACAGTGATCCTTGTTGCTGACTGTACGGGTGTCGTGTGGGGAGCTGAAGTTCAGGAGGGTACTATTTACCCCGATGACTGGGCTTACATGAACAGGTTCGGCAGTCGAGAGGCTACTCATTGGAAACCAATGCCCCAAGCAAAACTCTCGGAGAATGGTGACTAAAAAAGACCATAAATAACCCAATTACGCATATTCACTATCAAAAAAGCTCCCATATGAACCAATTAATGAATAAAAGTTTAACCCTGAGCTTTTGCACTAAAAATTATCAGCATAAGGCCAAATATGAACCATTTAATGATTGATTTAGAAACCATGGGTAATAAACCCACTGCACCGATCGTCTCCATCGGCGCGGTATTCTTTGAACCTTCCACGGGTGAGATGGGTCCTGAATTTTACACTGTAGTAAAACTGAAAAGTTCCATTGAATCAGGTGCCATACCCGATCCCGACACTATCATTTGGTGGATGAAACAAAGCACCGAAGCACGCGCAGCGATTTGCGATGAGGCAAACTCTATGCCAATTGGTGATGCATTATCAGAGCTGAACAATTTCATCACCGGCAATACCAACCCTAAATATGTTCAGGTATGGGGAAATGGTGCCACGTTCGATAACGTAATTCTTCGGGCAAGCTACGAGCGGGGCAATATTGATTGTTTATGGCCTTTCTGGGGGGATCGTGATGTACGAACAATCGTCGAGTTGGGTCGCGCTGTCGGGTTTAACCCGCGCTATGAAATCCCATTTGATGGCGATATGCATAACGCGCTGGCCGACGCTAAACATCAGGCTAAATACGTGTCTGCTATCTGGCAAAAGTTAATACCTGCCACCAGCACCAATTTGTAATTCATTGCGCCGGGTGCAGCCGGGCTTTATGGAGAAATAGCATGGGCCAATTAGTTTCTTTATCAGACTGGGCCGCAGGGCCAAATGGTTTTAAGAATCCCCCAGGAATGGCGGCTCTTCATCGTATAGCTAAAACTAAGCAAACTTATCCACCAGCAGTGAAACAAGGTCGCCGATGGGTAGTGGATGAAGAGGCAAAATTTATAGGCATGGTGGGTCGCGTAGAAATATCAAACCATTTGCCTCCCAATGCCCGCTCATTAGTGGAGAAAGCACTCAATGGCTGCAAGACCCCGTAAACATAATATTTCCACCCCTAACCTTTATTGCAAACTTGATAAGCGCAATAGCAAAACATACTGGCAATATCGTCATCCCATTACAGGAGTTTTTGTTGGGTTTGGAACTGACGAGGACTCGGCAAAGTCGGCCGCAGAAGAGATGAACCGTATTTTATCAGAGCAAGAAAATACACAGTCTTATCTTCTGGTTGATATGGCTATTAAGGCTCAGGCAAAACGTGAACCAGGGGTCAGAGTTAAAAACTGGGTAAACAGGTACATGCTCGTTCAACAGGAAAGAATGGACAACGGTGAAATAAAAAAACCCACATATAAAAGCCGGAAAAATTGCTCTAATACACTCTCTGTAAGAATGCCAAATCTACGACTGCAGGATGTCGATACCAAAATGTTGGCAACTATTATAGATGAGTACAAAGCGGCAGGAAAAGTAAGAATGGCACAGCTATTGCGGGCGGTCTGGATTGATGTATTTAAAGAAGCCCAACATGCTGGTGAAGTTCCTGCTGGGTACAACCCAGCGCTCGCTGTGCGCAACCCTAAAAACAAAGTGTCGCGATCAAGACTTACCTTCGAACAGTGGCAGAAAATATATGACCATGCATCTGGCCTAGCCCCATTCGCACAAAATTCAATGTTGTTAGCCTTAGTAACTGGCCAGCGGCGTGGGGATCTCGTCGAAATGAAATTCAGTGATGTTTGGGATGGATATCTGCACATTATTCAGTCGAAGACAGGGGTTCGTCTTGCTCTCCCGCTAACACTGAAGTGCGAAGCAATTGATTTAACCCTCGGTGAGATCATTTCAAGATGCCGGGATCGAGTAGTCAGTAAGTACATGCTCCACAGTCAGCGTAATCACGCATCTAACAAAGCTGGGGAAAAGATTGATGTGAATAGCCTCAGCCGCGTATTCCTGGAAGCTAGAGTAAAATCAGGTTTAACTTTTCCTAAAGGAAGCACTCCTCCTTCGTTTCATGAACAGCGTTCTTTATCGTCACGTCTCTATGAAGCACAGGGTATAAATGTGAAAACACTTCTGGGCCATAAAACGGATGCTATGAGTGAACAATACAAGGATGAGCGCGGTCAGGGTTGGATTACGCTTGCTGTTTAGCTACGTAATTTCTGAGGGAGATAGCCCCCTTCAACTCAATAGAATTTAAAATTCGTTTTGGGGAATAATTTTGGAGGGATTTTGGAGTGGATTTTAGGAAGCATAAAATCAATAGGTTACGCGTTGGTTATCTGCTCCAGAAGCAGTCCAGTAGTTCTTACAATTAATAAATAAAATCAGCCAGTTAATATACATACTGGCTGATTTTATTCCTTCCCAATGGCTAATACGACGCGTAATTTACTCTCGCCAACGAGCAACCGTTAAACGCATATCAATATGTGTCCAGGATTCGCTTCGCCCTATTCCATATTTTTGCGGGTACGTCGCCTCAAGATAATTAGCGACGTCATCGGGGGAAGTTTTTTCCACCGTTATATCCGCCGCCGTTCCTAATAAATGCTGACTTGCGTATTCATCACCGCAGGCTTTGTTGTGTTGCGTGCAACTACACCCCCGCCGTATCAAGACAGGTTGTTGAAAATACTCGAATACCGCTTCGAGAAGAGCCACTAATTCAATGCTGACATCAGCAAAACCGCACCCGCACGGGCAACAAAAATCATGTCGATGGAAATGAGGAGATATGGCTTTCACATTAAAATTTCGCTACTGGTAAGAAGAACGCATTGATGTGTAAATATGCGCATTCAGAATGGAAGAAGTAAAAAGTCCAATTCAGCGGCGTCAGAGTACGAGTGAATACCCACAATTTTCAAATAGTTTTTACAGATCAATATCTGCTTTATTGATCGCCAAAAACGATTCAACTTTCTAATCATTGCTATGCAACTGCACAAAACATTCGCTATCTGTTTAAAAAGGCTTAAGAAATATCTCGGCTGCACGTAAAATAAACATTAACAATAAAAAAGCCTTCCCGTCATTTTTCGCAAGGAACAACGATGATCGTCGATTCGACACTTTTAATCCTGCTGGCACTCGCCGCGCTAGGATTTGTCAGCCATAACACTACCGTTGCGGTATCCATTCTGGTTCTTATCATTGTCCGGGTGACTCCATTGAGTCATTTTTTCCCCTGGATTGAAAAACAGGGACTGACGGTGGGGATTATCATTCTGACGATCGGGGTCATGGCTCCGATTGCCAGCGGCACCTTACCTGCAAGTACTCTGTTGCACTCGTTTACCCACTGGAAATCGCTGGTTGCGATTGCAGTCGGCGTGTTTGTCTCATGGCTCGGTGGGCGCGGCGTAACGCTAATGAGCAGCCAACCGAGTTTAGTGGCTGGCCTGTTGGTTGGAACGGTTTTAGGTGTGGCATTATTCCGTGGTGTGCCTGTTGGGCCACTTATCGCTGCGGGACTGGTATCACTTATCATCGGAAAACAGTGAATCCGCTACCTGAGTTCCAGCGATGCCAGATAGCGTCCAGGTGTGTTTCCCAGCGCCTTTTTAAACATTGTTATAAATGCATTGGTCGAATCATACCCGAGTTCGCCAGCAACCTTTTGTACCGATGAACCGCCAATCAGCAACTGAAGTGCCACGATCAGCTGTAACTGTTGCCGCCACCGCCGAAAACTGAGCCCTGTTTCTTTCACCACTAGGCGCGCAAGATTTCGCTCACTCATCGCCAGTTGTGAAGCCCATTGCTCCAGAGTGTTGCGCTGCTGTGGATCTGACACCAGGCGTTCAGCAATAAAACGGATTTTAGGGTGCCGCGACATGGGCAAATGTAGCTGTTCCACGGCCTGGCGTGGCAATTCATCGAACAAAACCCTTACCAATCTTTGCGTCTCCGGTTGTGCTAAACCAGACTCATCTTGCTGGGTCAAATGCAGGATCAATTCACGCACCAACGGGGTAATCCGTAATGTGCAGCATTGTGCTGGCATCTCAACTACACCCGGTTCAATAAACAGAAAGCACAGCCGGGCGTTTGCGGTCGCGCGATTACTGTGCGGCATTTCACCGGGGATCCAGACCGCATGTTGCGTGGGCACCATCCACATCGCCTGCTCAACTTCACAGGTAATCCCGCCATGTAACGCCAAAATCAGCTGGCCTTTGCGGTGATGATGGAAGGCAATTTCGTTCTCACTTTCTGACACCAGGATCCTGAACGCCTGAGCAGGCTGACGGTTGATATCAGGGTCGAATCCTTCGAGGGCTAATCCGCGCTCCATAATCTTGTCCGGTTTTAGGGATAAACTGGCATTTTACGTTGATTTCTTCCATTCCTAAAACGTGTATCTTGAGCGCATCGTTTTACGGGGTATATGTATGTCATCGATTTCGACTTTAAATGTGAAAAAACACGGTTTGTTACTGCTCGGCATCTTAATGATTGCCACCACGCTGCGCGTGACGTTTACCGGCGCAGCTCCCTTGCTGGAGATGATTCGCGAATCATTCAGCCTGACAACGGCACAAACAGGCGTGCTCACCACTCTCCCACTTTTGGCCTTTGCGATAGTTTCTCCACTGGCGGCAGGGATTGCTCGTCGGTTCGGTATCGAACGGTGTTTGTTTGCTGCCCTGCTGATTATCTGCGCGGGGATTGCACTACGCTCAATGGGAAATACAGCACTGCTTTATATTGGTACCGCGATTATTGGCTGCGGAATTGCGATAGGGAACGTGCTTTTACCCGGCCTGATTAAGCGTGATTTTCCAGGCCAGGTCGCACGATTGACCGGTGCGTATTCTTTGACGATGGGCGTCGCGGCCGCTATCGGCTCCATGATGGTGGTCCCTCTATCTCAACAGGGCTACGGTTGGCCTGGAGCGCTGATGGCACTGATGATTTTCCCGGTAGTAGCCTTGTTGGTTTGGCTGCCGCAATTGTCTAATCACAGCATATCAACCTTAAGCAACAGTAATGCCTTACATAGCCGGGGAATATGGACATCCGCACTTGCATGGCAAGTCACTCTGTTTTTGGGGATCAACTCGCTCATTTATTATGTGGTGATTGGCTGGCTGCCTTCGATACTGATAAGTCATGGTTATAGTGAAGCGCAAGCAGGTTCATTGCACGGCCTGATGCAATTAGCTACCGCCGCCCCTGGCTTATTTATCGGGATGATTTTAAGTCGGCTGAAAGACCATCGCGGTATCGCTATTATCATGTCCTTGCTGTGTGGGGTGAGTAGTGTCGGGTTATTACTGGTACCTAGCCTTGCCAGTGTGTGGGTTGTGATATTTGGTTTTGGCTCTGGTGCGACGATGATTCTCGGCCTGACATTTATCGGCCTGCGCGCAAACAGTGCGCATCAAACCGCCGCGTTGTCCGGTATGGCACAATGTATGGGATATTTATTGGCGGCTTTTGGCCCACCGATGATGGGCAAAGTGCATGACCTCTCTGGCCAGTGGAGCCTGCCATTATTAGGATGTGCAGTACTGGCGTGCGTGATGGCAGTATTCGGCGGATTTGCCGGGCGTGATGCAGAGATCAGCCCAGCGCGCCCTGCCCACTCTTCCTGACTAAAGCAGCGCCGCTTTAAGAAATGCTTCAACTAGCGGCGCAGGCTTATCCTTCAATGCGTGACGTTCATGCTGGAAAAGTGTTCCGACAAAAAAGGGATGTCCGCGAAGCTCGACCACGCGGATTTCACCGTGATTATCCCATCCGGTGGGCTGTAATTGAGATGACGACAGGTGGGCGGTAAAAAAATCGGCTATCCCGTAATTGCAGTGGTAGCCCTCTTCAATTTGTGACCGCCCATAAGCCTCAGCAATCAATGATCCCGCCTTAAGTTCGATAGCGTCGGATTTTTCCACCAGCGAACAACTCAATGGCCCAATCACCAGTCGCCCATCACGACTCGTTTCGGCATGACCGGCATCATGCCAATCCAGCACATTGCGCGCATATTCAATAATGGCATGCTGGAAACCACCACATGTACCAAGAAACGGAATTTTGTTCTCGCGAGCATAACGAATTGCCAGTAAAGCACCGTCTTCATTTTGATAGGGACTGGCCGGAACGCACCAAATGGCATCATACCCCACCAGATCTTCAGGACTTGTCACTTCAGGAGTGGGCAACCAATCATAGTCAACGGTGACGTCAACATATTCAGCTGCATTATCTAAAGCCAGAGGGATCGCCTGATGCGCGATAACCGTAGAGTTGTAGTCACCGACCAGCGCAACGCGAAGAGTTTCTTTCAAAGGTAAGGGAGGCATTTGTTTGATTATCCTTATGTTTAACAACATCGACTACATAAGGAATGATAGATTATGCCACTGCAATCTGCCTTGCAACGCCCAAAATTAGCAGGGTGACTGGCATTAAAAACGGCTCAAAATTCAGGATGGAACCTGGCGCTCACGGTCGTTTGGTCGGCTAGTGAACAGCCTGTTCTTGTTCAATCTCTGGCAATAACGTCTTATCGAGTGGCATCAGATATTCAGCACGGACAAAGGTGTAACCTTCGCGTCCATCGAAAGCCACAACATTACCCGTAACTAACCACAGCGAATGATTCGCATCATGAGGAAGTTGCGTCACCACACCAGTGACTGGATTAACAAAACTTTTGCCCGGTTCGCACAGGCCAAAAAGCTCGACTGATTTACCGATATTCACACGCCCAGCGGCAGTACGGGAACCAATAATCACTGCCAGCATTCCCGGTTTCAACTGATACATAAAATGACTCTGTAGCTCATTAAATAATTGGCAGTATCAGAACATTCTTAGGTGCAAAAGTAAACAGGGAGCCGTTAGATGCCGCCCCACGGTGCCTTGCGAGCGACCTTTTCAGCCACCCGCTGCGTCAGTTGCAAATCAATAAATCAGTTTTATTTTATTAATCGCGGGTTTGCACCCAGAAGGCGTGGATTAATCCAGGAATGTAACCCAACAGGGTGAGTACAATATTCAGAATAAATGCCCAACCGAATCCCTTACCTAACAAAACACCCAGCGGGGGTAAAATAATAGTAAAAACAATACGCCAAAAACCCATAAAAAAACTCCAGTTATTAATTTGATATACCTTCAAAAAGGTATATTCCGCTACCAGCATAGTCTACCCTGGGTAAACCAACTGAAGGTACATCGTTAATTAATGTAAAGAATGACGATAACCATATAAATATAATGGGATTGTAGATAAGGATAGCGGAGGGATTTGAGGGATTTTAGAAAACATAAAACCCGCACATGGCGGGTTTATTCACTTTGACTACCGGCTCGGGCTATTCACCGTCTTCGCATGCGTCAGTCGCAGTATGCGTTAGCAGTCTTACAGAGCAACAACGTTAGTTGCTGATGGACCTTTAGCGCCGTTCTCGATAGAGAACTCAACTTTCTGGCCTTCGTCCAGAGTTTTGAAATCATTGCTCTGAATGGCAGAGAAGTGAACGAACACATCTTTGCTACCATTGTCAGGAGTGATGAAGCCGAAACCTTTTTCTGGGTTGAACCATTTTACTAAACCAGTCATTTTAGACATAGATACTTCCTCAATATTTTATAGCCATTTAATATGGCGAACGTGGTCTGTATTGCAGAACGTTTCTTATTTAGGCACTTAGGAGGAGACTCACGAAGAAGGGTATCTGATGACTTGATAGCGCTTGAACTGAGGACTGCTTTACTAAAACTGCTTTCATAAGGTCTGTCTTCCAAACCGATGACGCATTAACGCACGCCAGCCCGCTGGAAGCAAGAATTATTTTCAATTAATAATTTTCTCATTTAGAAAGGGAAACATTTCCCTCCACACTCCCCAACCACCAAACCTGCGCATTTTGTAACCAAAACAGGTTTGCGCGAGCTATAGTTAAAAGGTCTGCAGCTGAATTGTTTAGATGGTGTGAACATGGCTCGCCTGGTGCTACTACTTCTCTTGATCACTTCATTTTTGCCGATGACGAACGCAGCCACCGATGAGCAGCATTTGAAATTTGATACCAAAATCAATGTTGTTTATGGTGACTATGATGTGATGAAGGAAAGGCGGATCATTCGAGTTTTGATTCCTTACAGTAAGACATTTTACTTTATTGATAACAGTGGGACTCAGCGAGGCATCATGTTGGAGTTGATGCAACAGTTTGATAAACAGATCAATAAAGGTCTTAAACCCTCACAAAAAACACACCTTCTCTTTGTACCCACAGCCCGTGACCAACTTATTCCGCAACTTATCGCAGGACGTGGAGATATCATCGCCGCTAATTTGACGATTACCCCTGAACGCGAAAAATTGGTCGATTTCAGTGAACCATTGGCAAAAAATATCCATGAAGTGCTTGTCGCCAGTAACAAAGCGCCCGAACTCAAAAGTGCCGATTCCCTTTCGGGACAGTCTCTGTTTGTGAATCCTTCGACCAGCTACATTTCAAGCATTGAGATACTGAATAAAAACCTGGCGGAGAAAAAGCTGCCACCCGCTGTGATTATCAAAGCGCCGGGAAATTTCGAGCAGGAAGACATCCTGGAAATGGTGAACGCCAACCTTGCCGATTACACAGTGGTTGACCGTTACCTTGCCATCTTATGGAAGCAGATTTATCCAAACCTGGTTGTTTATGAAAACATTACCCTACGTGATGACGGCTCTATCGCCTTCGCAATGCGTAAAAACTCCCCTCTTCTGAAAGCCCAATTGGATAAATTTACTGCCACGCATAAAATTGGCACGTCATTCGGCAATCAACAGGTTTATAAGTATTTACGCAATACTAAATGGGTAAAAAATGCGCGCTCGGAAAAAGATATAGAGAAGTTTAATCAGGTTACAGATATTTTCCGCAAGTACGGTCAACAATACAACATCGACTGGCTCATGATGGTGGCTCAAGGTTATCAGGAATCCCGGCTTGACCAAAAAGTACGTAGCAAAAGTGGCGCGATTGGTGTCATGCAAGTGCTGCCTACAACCGGTAAAGAGTTAAACGTCGGCGATATCAGGCTGATAGACCCCAACATTAATGCTGGCGTGAAATATATCCGTTTCATGTGCGACCGTTATTTTGCTGACGAAAAAATGACAGATCTGAACAAACTGCTTTTCACCTTCGCCTCTTATAATGCTGGCCCTGCAAAAATAGCCCGATTACGCAAAGAAGCTGTGGCGCAAGGCTATGATCCTAATGTCTGGTTTAATAATGTTGAACGTATTGCACAACTGCGCATAGGTAATGAAACCGTGCAATATGTGAGCAATATCTTCAAGTATTACGTGGCTTATCAACTCATAATAGAGCAGGCGAAATCACGTAAGACAGAAACCCCACTTATCGCCGAAAAATCGGAATAGACTGCGCAATTATCTTACTTTGAGCTCTATTTTCAGGAACTCCGCTTGCCTTGAATGTAGAGATTCATTACTGTATATAAACACAGCTTTAATAGGGAAGTATCCATGTTTGTAGAATTGGTTTACGACAAACGAAATGTGGCGGGTCTTCCCGGCGCAAATGAAAAGATTCTTGCAGAATTAACTCGACGGGTTCACGCCATCTTCCCGGATGCGGAAGTCAGGGTGAAACCTATGCAGGCAAATGCAGTAAACAGCGACTGCACCAAGAATGAAAAAGAGAAAATCAACCGTCTGGTTGAAGAGATGTTCGACGAAGCAGACTTCTGGTTGGTTTGTGAAGAATAAATGTCAGCCGACGTATTGTTGAAAAACGAGATTATTCACGGCATGTCTCCTGCTATGATCTTCGCAACGAAACGTCAGGTGTCTTTTTAACAGGTTGAGAAGTCATGAGAAAAACAACGGTAATCTTGATTGTCGTGGCAATTGTGGTTTGGTTTGCAAGCCATCAGGGATGGATCTAATCCACAGCCATTGAGGAAGCGCTTTAGCATTTAGCCTTCCTCTTATCCTCGTCACATTTGCTAAAGTACAGACGAAAAAAAACCACCTGAGAGGTGGTTTCTTTAAAAATGGTGCCGACTACCGGAATCGAACTGGTGACCTACTGATTACAAGTCAGTTGCTCTACCTACTGAGCTAAGTCGGCGTGGAGAACATCCTACACAAAGCAGATCCACGATGCAATTCCCCGTGAATCGTTCGCTTAAAAATTCAACTTATTGATATTAAATCAACCAGTCACGGATAAAAAATTACCGTTTTGCTCAAAATTTAACATGTGATAATTATCATCACGTCTCTTTAAACCCGAAAATTTTTTGGTTTTGGCCTCAACATGGCTTAACGACCTGGTGATGAAACCCTCACTCGCAGAAAAAACGTCTAAAAACCCAGAACGGCCCAAGGTTATGGGCGGCAGTGATACATGCGCCCCTCGCATGACTATGCATAAGAATTGAGACGGTCTATGAAAGTCACTCTCCTGATTGGCCTTTTAGGATGACCACGCTACGAAAATCCGTAAGCGTAAACTGCTAAAAGTGACTTTCTGGTTATGCTACGTTTTACGTTATTACCTGCAATTGCTGTGATAGTGAGTTCTGTTTATTTAATTGCAGCCTGCATGGAACCTCTATATATAAAGTATTTGAGAATAAAGCTATAACTAAACATGTATATCCGTAGTTCTGCCTGCCGAATTCAGACCGAACAGATTGCTTTCCATCCTGGGTTTCACCACCAGCTTCCTCTCGGCCTCATGATAGCCATATATATTCATGACAATATACTTACAGTTTATTAACACCATTATTTTAGCACTTCCAATATTACACCATAAAATACAATAATTATTTTATTTAATAATAAACAAAACAATTGAAACATGATTTCATTTTCTTGATCAAGTTATCTCTTTCTTGAAGCGAAATTAATTAGCATCGTTACCAGTCCGATGACTGATTTTTTAATTCACAACAGGGAAAGACAAATGAAATGTTTGTTTAAAATTAGCGCTCTTGCAACATTATTGGTTTCAGTTTCGTCTGGTGCAGTTACACTTGACTATCGTCATGAATTCAAACCTGAAAGTGGCACCAACGCTGACAGAATTAAGATTGGCCATACTACCGAAGATGGATATTTTGCAAGCGTCGAAGGTAAAATCTCTGAGAAAACAGAAGTTGATAACGAAGGCTACAAAAACGGTATTGAGAAATACAGTGGTAACGGTAGCGAATTTGAGTTTGGTAAGAACTTCATTATCAATGACAAGCTAACACTTGCGCCAGCGATTAACCTTGATGTAGGTGATTCCTATATTGGTTACCGCGCACAGATTAAAGCTATCTACAATATTAACGATAACTGGATGACCACTCTGCGCTGGCGTCCAGGTATTGAGGTGAATGAAAACTCCAATGTTAAGGATAAAAACTACAACCAATTTAACTGGGAGTTTGGCTACGCGAATGATCAATTCTCGATAGTCGGTGATTTTGAATATCGCTTCACCAACTACGAAGATTATGAAGGTGAACATAATTACTGGCTGTATAACGTTGTGGCCAGTTATAATATTGACAAACACTGGAAACCGTATACTGAAATCGGTTACGTACCACGTTACAACGAAAACCATGAGAAAGATGAAATGGAAGTTCGTTACCGTTTAGGTATTAAGTATACGTTCTAAACCATGATATTAAAAACGGGAGCTTAAGGCTCCCGTTTTAAGTCTGCATGACTCCGCACACCGCTTTAATTACAGATTATTTTTGCAATTAAACGCTTTTTTCCGCATGACTCGCAGTATTTATGTAATCATCCCGCAGAGCAGTAATCAACAGACGGATATCAACTCCCCCTTCCACTGTTCAAAGGCTTTGTGGCTTAATGCTTGCGCCTTTCGACACTGAATCCAATAAATCCAAAGAGGCTTTATGTTTAAGTATCCCGCTGCGGTCGCAATAGATGAAGAAACTGGTGAATACGAAATCAGCTTTCGTGACTTAGAAAATCTGCATTCAGTTGCATTTTCCGATGACGATATCGAACTGGAAGCGCAGGAGGCGTTGACGGCCATGATTGGAGAGTTGATTGATACGCGTAAACGTGTCCCGCTCCCATCTCAAGCTGTGAAGGGCGAATTAGCTATTCACCTTCCTGTGCTGACGTGCCTGAAGGCTTCGCTACACAATGCAATGATTAACACTGGCACACGTAAGGCTGACCTTGCACGGATGTTAAACCAACATGGCCCTCAGATTGACCGCCTGTTAGATGTCCGTTATGCATCGAAAGTAGAGACCCTGGAACAAGCTTTATATTTATTAGGTTACGAGGTATCCGTGTCCGTTTCGATGCTTGTCAATAAGCAGTCTGGTCATTGAGGGCTTGTCGCAAATAGTGGAAAAGAGAACCCAGCGCAGAGATGGCTTTCAGTAAACAGTATTTGTAAAAGCGAATGATATAGAAGTTGAAACAACGTTACTGCTGATTTAGCACATTGGCTTGAGGATTTCTCACGAAGATGGGCGGCAAATAAAGCCCCTAAAAAATAACCCGACGATTAAGCCGGGTTTTTCTGCACTAATCAGGAGTCACTCTAACCCCTTATCTATCAGTGCTTGATATCGCGTTTTTCCTGGCGACAATCGGCATTGCCAACAAGACCATCACGGCACTCTTGCTTAGCTTGACGTCCGTCCTGGCGCTCTTGCGCCTGCTCCGTTGCCAATGCTGGTACCGCGGTCATTAGGGTGGAAGCAGCAAGAAACATTAATGCATATTTTTTCATGATAAATTCCTAAATGTGTTAAGCCCTGAAGTGACTAGCGCACCCGTATGGCGGGCACAAATAATACCCTTCAGTGGCTTAACTCGTCGCGCAGGAAGAAATACAATTTTAAACTTATCTTTCCGCGCGACGTATTGAAATCATTTTGGAATCATGAAACGCACGCCCAGCAGATTCGCTTAAGTGCTATATCTGACTGGCGCGAACTCTTACACCTCACAGTGCATCTCAATACTTGATATCGCGGGCTTTATCACGGCCTTCCTGCTTATTTTGACGGTGATCCTGGCGACAATCTGCATTGCCGACAAGACCATCGCGACACTCTTGTTTAATGTCACGCGACACCTGACGAGTGCCCTGTCTCACGTCACGGGCATCCTGACGTTGTCTTGATTGTTCGGTAGCCTGTGCAGGAATTGCCGCTATCAGGGTAGAAGCAGCCAGTAGTATCAATGCATATTTCTTCATAATAAGTCTCCACAATAGGCGAGTCGCGCCAGGATGGCGTGTCTAAATTATAGTCTTCACGAGTGCAACTTCTTAAATCAAAGTCGCTGTCTGGCTCAAGCGATTGATAACCTTTCGATCATCGCCTCGCTAAGCTTTTCACATTTCAGCAGGTTCGCTGTCATTTTTAACGAGAGGAATTGAGTAGCCAGTGCTGAATCGCAATATTTGGAACATAACAATAATTGTGTCAGGGCATCATTTGTAGCGGCACAGCATTATCGGCCATCGTATATTGGCTATTCAACTTAACGCATTACCGAGATAAAAAACACACCCCGTTAATTTTATATGGTTTATTTTTAAATAAAAAACCGTCTCCCCTCCTCTAGCTTATCCAACTTACCAGACAATATAATGCAAAACTTATGAGGCCTTTCTAATTAAACAATCAACACTTTAACTGCATTTCAGTTAAATGTGTTTATTTTGCCTTCTATTAAATTTAACAAAATTCTGTACTATTAATTTTAATTCAGGAAGAAATATAGTGAAAACAACTCTCTTACCCTTAGCTGTTTCCGTTACACTTGCACTACTCCCTACTACTGTATTCGCAACTGAAACTACAGCAGCAGCGTCTAAAACCATCGTTGCCGCTGATCCTTTAGCCGGAATTGATTTCTACGGATATTTCCGTGCTGGTGTTGCGGGTGGTGAAAACGGTTCGATGAAAGAAGCTGTCGGCGGCAGTTTTCAGAAAAATAAAGTAGGCCGTCTGGGTAATGAATTTGATACCTATGCAGAAATTGGCTTTGGAAAAGAGTTATATAACACAGGTAATCAGTCTGTTTATATTCAGACCATGATTAACATGTATGATGGTGATTCCAACAGTAATAATGGTGATAATCCATTCGGTTGGGAAAACCTGAATATGCAATTCCGTAACTTCCTGGGATTAGAAGAAACAACATGGGTTGGTATCCGTCAATATAACAAATACAGTATTGATGCAAACGACTATGACTACTGGAACCACACTAACATTGGCGGCGGGATAGAAAAAATGTCTCTGGGGCAAGGCAAGCTTTCTGTTGCCGTGCTTCATCGCGATATTGAAGAAGATAACTCAATTGGGGCTGATGGCGAACTCGACAGCATTGATGTTGATGATTTAGTCGATTCCAACCAATTGGAATTAATGTATGACAGCCAACCTCTGTGGAGTGGTGCTACCCTCGCCGTGGGTTATAAATACCTTGGTGCTGATGCCAGCGATGAGCAAATTCAGCATAACAACCACGATTATTCTGATGGCCAAACTGTTATGGCCGTCGTGAAGCAGCAGGTCCTCGATACAGGCACCAACAATACCGTCATACAATATTATTCTGATGGTTCAGCCTTACAAGGGGTAACTTTCGGTGCTGCAGATACCCTGAACGGTACAGTGAAAAGCGGTAACGGCTGGGCATTACGCAACTACGGTGTCATCCCATTAGCAAAAGATTGGGATCTGAGTCACGCAATCAACTATGCAACCGCCAACGATGTTGAGCTGTGGAATGGAAACAAAGGGGAAGGCACAACGGTCTCCGCCAGTGCCAAAGTGACCTATCACTGGTCTGACTATACCCGCACTTACGTTGAGCTGGGTTACTTCGATGATGAGAAAACTGTTGATGGGGCAAACTATGACCGCAGCGGTTCGAAATATACCATCGCTCAAGCTTTGACTTACGGTCGCGACAAACCTGAATTACGCCTGTATGCCAGCTATTTTGATAGCAGTTCAGATAACTGGGATAACTCAGGTAGCGCCTTCGAAAACGGCCATTCCAACGACACCTGGGCCGTTGGTCTGCAAGCTAACGTTTTCTGGTAATCACAGTATTTGAGGCGTGGGCAACAGATAAATGTATGCTGTTGCCCACAGCATCAGCGAATACGGTCATATTCATATTAAGAAAAGCATTAATAGTCATATTATTAATGCTCATTGATTATCGCCAGCCATGGTTCAATAAGCATAAAATATCAAATAACAACCTGAGATTTATTAATTCAAGCCCCCTCCTTCTTATCTTTATTTCTTATAAACCCAAACAAGTCGAAATCAGGAATAACCTGTTATTAATCTTTAAGCCGATTAGAAAAACTAAAATATTGGTGAACTTCTGATATCCCCACGCGCGTCATTGTCTCTGAATACCTTGATGTCATCGTCCAGATGAGTGATCGGGTACGCCTCCTGATGACGGCGAACGTCAATAAACTCCCTAATAAGTGCCACTCAAACCATCAGATCCTGGGAAAACCACCATAATTAGTAGGGATACTCAACACCAGGAGACAATCATGAAGGAGTTACAAAAGGTAAATATTGACGAGTTCAAAACGCACTTCCAGGGGGAGGTGATGCTTCCTGACAATGCAGGCTACGACGAGGTGCGCCAGATCTGGAACGCCATGATCGACCGCAAACCCGCGCTGATAGCTCGCTGCACGTCCCCTGAGGATGTGGTCAAGGCCATCGAATTTGGGCGCACGCAAAATCTCCTCATTTCGATCCGAGGAGGTGGTCACAATATCGCAGGTAATGCTGTGTGCGACGGCGGTCTGATGATCGACCTCTCGTTGATGAAGAACGTGCAAGTGGACCTGACAACCCGTAGGGCCAGCGTTGAGCCTGGCTGCACCCTTGGCGACTTTGATGAGGTTGTGCAGGCGCATGGACTCGCCACACCGCTGGGCATCAATTCGACCACCGGTGTAGCGGGCCTGACACTCGGCGGCGGGTTCGGCTGGCTGAGTCGGAAGTACGGTATGACTATAGATAATCTGCTCTCTGCGGAGGTCGTCACGGCAGATGGGAGTCAACTGCACGCCAGTGAATCAGAAAATGCGGATCTCTTTTGGGGGCTTCGGGGTGGAGGTGGCAACTTCGGTGTTGTGACTCGCTTCGAATTCCAGCTCCATCCCGTCGGCCCGAACGTACTGAGTGGGCTCATCGTCTTTCCGTTTGATCAGGCAAAGTCTGTGATCTCGCAGTTCGCCCGATTCACCGAGACGATGCCTGAAGAACTCAATGTTTGGATGGTCACGCGCAAGGCACCTCCGCTACCCTTCCTGCCCGAGGACGTTCACGGGAAAGAGATGGTTGCGCTTGCTCTGTGCTATGTGGGCGATCCTGAGGTGGGCGAGAAGTTGATTGAGCCACTGCGCGGGTTTGGTACGGTGCTCGGTGAGCACATCGGCGTGCAACCCTATACCGCCTGGCAGCAGGCATTCGATCCGTTATTGTCAAAAGGAGCGCGCAACTACTGGAAGTCACACAACTTCTCGCAACTCAGTGACGGCGTTATCGATGCCATCATCGAATACGCAGCGAAGTTGCCATCACCCCAGTGTGAGATATTCATCGGGACTATTGGTGGTCAGACGGCGAGCGTAGCACCAGAAGCAATGGCCTACTCAAGCCGGGATGCCAATTACGTGATGAATGTGCACGGTCGCTGGGAGTCCGCCACCGAGGATGAGCACTGCATCGCCTGGGCGCGCGAATTCTTCGCGAAATCACAACCGTTTGCCAGTAGCGGTGCTTACATCAACTTCCTCACCCAGGAGGAGGCCGACCGCATCGCCTTCGCTTACGGTGCGACCTACAATCGACTCGTGGAGCTCAAGAATAAGTACGACCCGACAAACCTGTTCCGGATGAATCAGAACATCAAGCCGGTATAAGACCTGGTCTTGCGCCTGACAACAGCATGCAGCAGCCGACGCGCTACGCACAGGCTGATATACAACGTTAGGCGCAGTAACCCGTGCGGGATACAAGTTCAAATTTGTATTAAAAAAACTAATGCCGATTTCCTATATTCAGGGAATATATGTTATCTACAAGGGGACAGGGATATCCAGCCCCATCGAAAAGCGGGCCATCATACGAAAGAGGAAAAACATGAAAAGATATGTTGTCGCTCTCAAAGGTGGCACGGTCGGCGACCTGTATGCCGATACGGTGCAGAAAGGTGATTTTGTGACCGTCTGGCTGCGTGATGCAGATGGTAACCCAAGCTACGTCTCTGAAATAGTAGAGGAAATCATCAAGGAGGATGAACTGCTCGATTTCTGATGCAAATAATTTCTTTACGTTGTATTCATTTCTGCCAGTTTCTTTTTACTGCGGTTGAGCTATCCGAGTTGTAATCATAAAATCCGTTTTGCAAAAGTCTTTAATAAAAAACGGGAGCACCAGGCTCCCGCTTTGAAATCAGCAAAATCGCTAATTACATATGCTTGATCATTGCGTCACCAAACTCTGAACATTTCAGTAGTTTAGCGCCATCCATCAGACGTTCGAAATCGTAAGTTACGGTTTTCGCGTTAATCGCGCCTTCCATACCTTTAACAATTAAGTCAGCCGCTTCGAACCATTCCATATGACGCAGCATCATTTCTGCGGACAGGATGATAGAACCTGGGTTCACTTTATCCTGGCCTGCATATTTCGGCGCCGTACCGTGGGTGGCTTCGAACAGTGCGCATTCGTCACCGATGTTAGCACCTGGTGCGATACCGATACCGCCAACCTGGGCTGCCAGGGCGTCAGAAATGTAGTCACCGTTCAGGTTCATACAAGCAATGACATCATATTCAGCAGGGCGCAGCAGGATCTGTTGCAGGAATGCATCAGCGATCACGTCTTTGACAACGATCTCTTTGCCGGTGTTAGGGTTTTTCAGTTTAACCCAAGGGCCGCCATCGATAAGCTCGCCACCAAACTCTTCACGCGCTAACTGGTAGCCCCAGTCTTTGAAAGCACCTTCGGTGAATTTCATGATGTTGCCTTTGTGAACCAGCGTTACGGAATCACGGTCATTGGTGATTGCGTATTCAATGGCTGCACGAACCAGGCGTTTGGTGCCTTCTTCAGAGCAAGGCTTGATGCCGATACCGCAATGTTCTGGGAAACGAATTTTCGTTACGCCCATTTCATCGCGCAGGAATTTGATGACTTTTTCAGCTTCTGCGCTGTCAGCCTTCCACTCGATACCCGCATAAATATCTTCTGAGTTTTCACGGAAGATGACCATGTTGGTCAATTCTGGGTGTTTAACCGGGCTTGGCGTACCCTGGTAGTAACGCACCGGACGCAGGCAGACATACAGGTCAAGTTGCTGACGCAGAGCAACGTTCAGAGAACGAATACCGCCGCCAACTGGAGTCGTCAGTGGGCCTTTGATAGCAACGCGGTAGTCACGAATCAGATCCAGAGTTTCTTCTGGCAGCCAGACGTCCTGGCCATAAAGTTGGGTAGATTTTTCGCCGGTATAGATTTCCATCCAGGAAATTTTCCGCTCGCCTTTGTAGGCTTTCTGCACGGCGGCATCAACCACTTTGATCATCGCAGGCGTCACGTCCACACCGATACCATCACCTTCAATGAAAGGAATGATTGGGTTGTGAGGAACATTCAGTTTGCCATCTTGCAGGGTGATCTTTTTACCTTCCGCCGGAACAACTACTTTGCTTTCCATTAACCTCTCCTTCGAGCGCTTCTTTTTGTTAATGACTTGTAATGTGCGTGTCAATACTACTTGAATATCAGGCCCGCGCCAATCACTGGTGATTTCCGTTATAATGCGTTAATCCCTAACGTCTGAAAACACTATGAATAAAACTTCTTTTAGAAATCACCCAGTTGAACGATTCAGCACGCGACGTCCTGCCAAAAAAAAGCAGGATGTTGGACCGAAGCGGCTAGTTATCTTCAATAAACCCTACGATGTTCTACCGCAATTCACTGATGAAGCGGGTCGCAGCACGCTGAAAGATTACATTCCGTTACAAGGAATTTACGCGGCGGGTCGCCTTGATCGCGATAGTGAAGGTTTGTTGGTGTTAACCAATGACGGTGTGTTACAGGCAAAACTGACGCAACCAGGCAAACGCACCGGTAAAGTCTATTTCGTGCAGGTTGAAGGTTCGCCAACGGAAGAAGCGCTGGAATCTTTACGCAAGGGCGTCACACTCAACGACGGTCCTACCCTGCCCGCTGGCGCGGAGCTGGTTGAAGAACCTCAGTGGTTATGGGCTCGAAATCCGCCGATTCGTGAGCGCAAAGCAATCCCAACAAGTTGGCTGAAAATAACATTATATGAAGGACGAAACCGACAGGTGCGACGGATGACGGCGCATGTGGGTTATCCAACACTGCGCCTGATAAGGTTTGCTATGGGTAATCTGGAGCTTGCCGATTTGGCACCGGGTGAATGGCGGGAAATTCCGCTGGAATCGCTATAAAAGCTGCTGCGTATTAACGCCGTGTTGTGTGACATGGGAGACCCGGCTGCTGAGGAACGCATCGCCATCCGGGACAGTAATTTCCAGTGCTTGTTCGAACAAAGATGAATGAATCAGGAAGTTTGCACTACACGCATTACTGGCAATGGGGATGTTCCATGCTGTTGCCAGCCGCATTAATGCTTTGACGTCAGAGTGATGGGGTACGGCACTGAGCGGGTCCCAGAAGAAAATAAGCACATCAATCTGTCCCGAGGCAATCAAATAACCCAGCTGTTGATCGCCCCCAATTGAGCCGCTCATTAACGCCAGAACGGACAAGCGTGTGTGGGTCTGCAACAGGTTCCCCGTTGTACCGGTTGCATAAATAATATGGTTGCTGAGCGCCATTTGATTATCAACGGCCCAGTTGAGAAGGTCAGGTTTGCAAGGATCGTGTGCCACTAAAGCGATACGTTTGCTCTGTGGCATAATGCGCGTGGTAAGTTGCATCGAAGTACCCTCGTGGAAAGTGCCAGACATCACGAGTATATGTCACCTTAAAAAATGTGATCCATATCACTTTAAAATGATCACGCTAACGATGTTTAAGGCAGGAGATTACTGATGTTTAAACCGCACGTTACCGTTGCTTGCGTGGTTCAGGCGCAAGGGAAATTTCTGGTCGTAGAAGAAACCATTAACGGCAAAGCGTTGTGGAATCAGCCCGCCGGGCATCTTGAAGCAGACGAAACGCTGGTTGAAGCCGCACGCCGTGAGCTGTATGAAGAAACCGGTATTCGCGCCGAGCCGCAGACGTTTATCCGCATGCACCAGTGGATAGCACCGGATAAAACACCTTTCTTGCGTTTCTTGTTCTCTATCGATCTTGAAGAACAACTCCCCACCACACCGCATGATAACGACATCGATCGTTGCTTATGGCTGGATCCGCAACAAATTGTTAACGCAGGAAATTTGCGCTCACCTTTAGTTGCCGAAAGCATCCGCTGCTATCAACGCGCTGAACGATATCCGCTCAGCATGCTGGGTGCATTCAATTGGCCGTTTAGTTAGGGGTGCCAGCCCCGGTGATGCGTGATAGAATACGCCGCCTTTAAGTTCAATGTCGTGAGTTACTCCATGTCTGATAACAGCCAGAAAAAAGTGATCGTCGGGATGTCCGGCGGTGTCGATTCCTCCGTTTCCGCATACTTGTTGCAACAACAAGGTTACAAGGTGGAAGGCCTGTTCATGAAGAACTGGGAAGAGGACGATGGCGAGGAGTACTGTACCGCAGCCGCTGATTTGGCGGATGCACAAGCCGTTTGCGATAAACTCGGCATTGAACTGCACACCGTAAACTTTGCCGCAGAATACTGGGATAACGTGTTTGAACACTTCCTGGAAGAGTACAAAGCTGGGCGTACCCCAAACCCGGATATTCTGTGCAACAAAGAAATCAAATTTAAAGCCTTCCTCGAATTTGCCGCCGAAGATTTAGGTGCCGATTACATCGCCACCGGTCACTACGTGCGTCGCGATGATGTGGACGGTAAAAGTCGCCTGCTCCGTGGGTTAGACAGCAACAAAGATCAAAGCTACTTCCTCTATACGCTTGGACACGAGCAAATCGCGCAAAGCCTGTTCCCGGTCGGTGAGCTGGAAAAGCCTGAAGTGCGCCGTATTGCCGAAGAGTTGGATTTGGCAACCGCGAAGAAAAAAGACTCCACTGGAATCTGTTTTATCGGTGAGCGCAAATTCCGTGAATTCCTTGGCCGTTACCTGCCTGCGCAACCGGGTAAAATCGTCACAGTTGATGGCGAAACCATCGGCGAGCATCAAGGCTTGATGTACCACACGCTGGGTCAGCGTAAAGGTCTGGGCATCGGCGGTACCAAAGAAGGTAGCGAAGACCCATGGTATGTGGTCGATAAAGACGTTGAGAACAATATTCTGGTGGTCGCGCAAGGTCATGACCACCCGCGTTTGATGTCAGTTGGCCTGATTGCGCAGCAGTTGCATTGGGTATCACGCGAAACGCTGACCGAGCCGTTAGCCTGTACCGTGAAAACCCGTTATCGCCAGACCGATCTTCCTTGCGTTATCACACCGTTGGATGCGGATCGCATTGAAGTTCGTTTTGAAGAACCCGTTGCCGCCGTCACTCCTGGTCAGTCTGCCGTGTTCTATCTCGGTGAAGTGTGCCTCGGTGGTGGTGTTATTGAGCAGCGTCTGCCGCTCGTTATTGAATAATAAAGAGGACGGAACCCTTAGTGGCCAAAAATTACTATGACATCACTATCGCACTGGCCGGGATTTGCCAGTCTGCCCGTCTGGTTCAGCAATTGGCTCACCAGGGGCATTGCGATAACGATGCGCTTCATGTTTCGTTGAACAGCGTTATCGACCAAAACCCAGGCTCCACGCTGGACGTTTTTGGTGGCAACGAAGCAAACCTGAAACTTGGCCTCGAAACCTTGCTGGGCGTGTTGAATGCCAGCAATCGTCAGGGTCTGAATGCTGAGCTGACGCGCTACACGTTGAGCCTGATGGTGCTGGAACGTAAACTTCACGGCAGCAAAGGTGCGATGGATAAGCTCGGCTCAAGTATTTCCGGCTTACAACGCCAACTTGAACATTTTGATCTTGAGTCCGATACGCTGCTGAGCGCTATGGCGGGGATCTATGTTGATGTCATCAGCCCGCTTGGCCCACGTATTCAAGTCACCGGCTCCCCCGCTGTGCTACAAAGCCCGCAGGTGCAAAGCAAGGTCCGCGCTTCGTTGCTGGCCGGTATTCGCGCCGCCGTGCTGTGGCACCAGGTGGGCGGTGGACGCTTGCAGTTAATGTTTTCTCGTAATCGCCTGTGTGCTCAGGCCAAACAAATTCTTGCTCATTGTTAACCTCTCTGGAGTTGTAACTTATGGAATTATCCTCACTGACCGCCGTTTCCCCCGTTGATGGACGTTACGGTGACAAAGTCAGCGCTCTGCGCGCTATTTTCAGCGAATTTGGTCTGCTGAAATTTCGCGTACAAGTCGAAGTACGTTGGCTTCAAAAACTGGCCACGCACACAGCGATCAAGGAAGTTCCTGCTTTTGACGCAGACGCAAACGGTTACCTTGATAAAATTGTTGCTGAATTCAGTGAAGAAGATGCAGCACGCATCAAGACCATTGAACGCACCACCAATCACGACGTAAAAGCCGTTGAGTATTTTCTGAAAGAAAAAGTGGCCGCCGTCCCTGCCCTGCATGCGGTATCTGAATTCATTCACTTCGCCTGCACTTCAGAAGACATCAACAACCTGTCCCACGCTTTGATGCTGGAAACCGCCCGCAAAGATGTGGTGCTGCCATACTGGCGTAAAGTGATTGACGCCGTGAAAGACCTGTCGGTTCAGTATCGCGACATTCCTCTGCTTTCTCGTACTCACGGCCAGCCTGCGACCCCATCGACCATGGGTAAAGAGATGGCGAACGTGGCTTACCGTATGGAACGCCAGTTCCGTCAGCTTGAGAAAGTGGACATTCTGGGCAAAATCAACGGCGCTGTCGGCAACTATAACGCCCACATTGCGGCTTACCCGGAAGTTGACTGGCACCAGTTCAGCGAGGAGTTCGTGACGTCTCTGGGCATCCAGTGGAACCCATACACCACGCAAATCGAACCACATGATTACATCGCTGAATTGTTTGATTGCATCGCGCGTTTCAACACCATTCTGATCGACTTTGATCGTGATGTTTGGGGTTACATCGCCCTGAATCATTTCAAACAGAAAACCATCGCAGGCGAAATCGGTTCTTCCACCATGCCGCATAAAGTGAACCCAATCGACTTCGAAAACTCCGAAGGCAACCTGGGCCTGTCTAACGCGATGCTACAACACCTGGCGAGCAAACTGCCTGTTTCCCGCTGGCAGCGCGACCTGACTGACTCCACCGTGCTGCGTAACCTCGGTGTTGGTATTGGTTATGCGCTGATTGCGTACCAGTCCACTTTGAAAGGGGTGAGCAAACTGGAAGTGAACCGTGACCGTCTGCTGGCCGAGCTGGATCTCAACTGGGAAGTGCTGGCTGAGCCAATTCAGACCGTGATGCGTCGTTACGGTATTGAAAAGCCGTACGAGAAGCTGAAAGAACTGACGCGCGGTAAGCGTGTAGATGCCGAAGGCATGAAACAGTTTATCGACAGCCTTGAACTGCCAGAAGAAGAGAAAGTTCGCCTGAAACAGATGACCCCGGCTAACTATATTGGCCGCGCCATCACCATGGTTGATGAATTGAAATAACGCCTCCAACGCCACCCTCTGCGGTGGCGTTTTTACATTCCCGCCTGTTTACTCACGGTTTATGCCCTCTGGTCGATAATTAGCGTTAAACTATTTATGCCATTTATATTATGCACTGAGGAAATACGATGCGTGTTCTGGTTGTGGAAGATAATGCTCTGTTGCGTCACCACCTCAAGGTTCAGTTGCGTGAGTCCGGTCATCAGGTTGATGCTGCTGAAGATGCCAAAGAAGCAGACTATTTTCTGAGTGAACATACCCCCGATATCGCCATTGTCGATTTAGGTTTGCCCGACGAAGACGGCTTGAGTCTGATTCGCCGTTGGCGCAGCCACGATGTGACCCTCCCTATTCTGGTTCTCACCGCCCGTGAAGGTTGGCAGGATAAAGTCGAAGTGCTGGGCGCGGGCGCTGATGATTACGTCACCAAACCCTTCCATCTGGAAGAAGTCATTGCCCGCATGCAAGTCCTGATGCGCCGTAACAGCGGCCTGGCTTCCCAGGTTATTTCTCTCCCGCCTTTCCAGGTGGATTTATCGCGTCGTGAATTACTTATCAACGACAATCTGATCAAGCTGACCGCTTTCGAATACACCATTATGGAAACGCTGATTCGCAACAATGGCAAAGTGGTGAGCAAGGATTCGTTGATGCTTCAACTCTATCCCGATGCTGAACTGCGCGAAAGCCACACCATCGACGTTTTAATGGGGCGCTTGCGTAAAAAGATTCTGGCTGAATATTCGCATGATGCTATCACCACAGTACGTGGTCAGGGCTATCGTTTCGATCTGCGCTAATCATGAAATTCATTCGGCATTTTTTACCGTTGTCTTTACGGGTCCGCTTCTTACTCGCGACTGCCGTCATCGTTCTGGTGCTGTCACTGGCCTATGGTGTTGTTGCTCTGGTGGGCTATAGCATCAGTTTTGATAAAACCTCTTTCCGTTTATTGCGCGGGGAGAGCAACCTGTTTTATACCCTCGCGACCTACGAAAATGGCCGCATTAACGTTGTTCTTCCAGAAAACTTGAATGTGAAAACCCCGACCATGGTTCTCATCTACGATGACCAGGGTAAGCTGTTGTGGACACAACGTGACGTGCCGCACGTGGCTCAGCAGATTAAAAAAGAGTGGCTTACCAGCAATGGTTTTCACGAGCTGGAAGCGAGTTTTGATACCAGCCACGCCTTGCTCGCCAACGACGAAAAGCTACAAACCAGGCTTAAAGATTTTTATGATGGCGATTATAGCTATGATGTCAGTCACTCCGTTGCCGTAAATAAGTATCCGGCGGCGGGGAAAATGCCGGCCTTAACTATTGTGGTTGTCGACACGATCCCTATCGAATTAAAGCGTTCGTATACGGTCTGGAGCATGTTTACCTGTGTGTTCCTTGCCAATTTGTTGCTCGTCGTACCGTTACTTTGGTTCGCTGCACGCTGGAGTTTGCGCCCTATCGAACACCTTTCGAAAGAAGTGCGTGAGCTTGAAAAACACGACCGTGACAGTCTCAATCCCGAAACGACACGCGAGCTGACGAGCCTTGTGCGTAATCTTAATCGCCTGCTGCGTACCGAACGTGACCGTCATGACAAATACCGCACCACATTGACCGACTTAACACACAGTCTGAAAACGCCGCTGGCCGTCATGCAAACCACGTTGCGTTCGTTGCGTACAGAAAAACAAAATATCGAAGAAGCGGAGCCGGTGATGCTTGAGCAAATCAGCCGTATTTCGCAGCAAATTGGTTACTACTTGCATCGCGCCAGTATGCGTGGCGACAGCCCGTTACTCAGCCGGGAACTTCATCCCGTGGCCCCGTTACTCGACAGCCTCTGCTCGGCACTCAATAAGGTGTATCAGCGCAAAGGCGTTACCATCACGCTGGATATTTCGCCGGAAATCACCTTCATGGGTGAGAAGAATGACTTCATGGAAGTGATGGGGAACGTGCTGGATAACGCCTGCAAATATTGCCTTGAATTTGTTGAGATCTCCGGTCGCCAGCTGGATGACACGCTGCACTTATTCGTTGATGACGACGGTCCCGGCATCCCTGAAAGTAAGCGCAACCTGGTGTTTGACCGCGGTCAACGCGCTGATACTCTGCGGCCAGGCCAGGGCGTGGGTTTGTCCGTTGCCCGTGAAATCGTGGAACAGTACGACGGTCAGATCCAAACCTCGAGCTGCGCCCTGGGCGGCGCACGTATGGAAGTGATTTTTGGCCGTCAGCGTCCAGACCGGGAAGAAGATTGAAAATACTCCCGTAACCCGGTGCCCCATCCGTTATAATCCTCGGCAGGCTCCTTCACCTGCCGGATAATAATATGGACTATCAACTCGACCTAAATTGGCCCGATTTTATTGAGAACTACTGGCAAAAACGCCCAGTGGTGTTAAAACGCGGCTTCAAAAACTTCATCGATCCCATTTCTCCAGATGAGCTCGCCGGCCTTGCGATGGAAAACGAGGTGGACAGCCGCCTGGTCAGCCATCACAACGGTAAATGGCAGGTCAGCCACGGCCCATTCCAGAGCTATGATCATCTGGGTGAAAACAACTGGTCTTTACTGGTCCAGGCCGTTAACCACTGGCATGAACAAAGTGCGCGATTAATGCGCCCGTTCCGTGCTCTGCCGGACTGGCGAATCGACGATCTGATGATCTCGTTCTCGGTGCCAGGCGGTGGCGTTGGTCCGCATTTCGATCAGTACGATGTGTTTATCATTCAAGGTGTTGGCCGCCGTCGCTGGCGTGTCGGGGAAAAAGTTGCCCTGAAACAACACTGCCCGCATCCTGATTTGCTGCAAGTTGAACCGTTCGACGCCATCATCGACGAAGAGCTGGAGCCGGGCGATATTGTTTATATTCCGCCAGGCTTCCCGCACGAAGGCTACTCGCTGGAAAACTCGATGAACTACTCGGTCGGTTTCCGCGCGCCAAGTGGCCGTGAGTTAATCAGCGGTTTCGCTGATTACGTGCTGCAACGCGAATTGGGCAGCCAACGTTATACCGACCCTGATGTGCCTGCGCGCCAGCATCCTGCGGATGTTCTGCCACAGGAAATGGACAGCCTGCGTAACATGATGCTGGAACTGATCAATCAGCCGGAGCATTTCAAAACCTGGTTTGGTGAGTTTGTTTCCCAGTCACGTCATGAACTGGACGTCGCACCGCCTGAGCCGCCATACCAGCCTGATGAGATTTACGACGCCCTGAAACAGGGTGACGCGATTACTCGTTTGGGTGGGCTACGCGTGCTGCGTATTGCCGATGAGATTTACGTCAACGGCGAGAAAATTGACAGCCCGCACCGTCCGGCCCTTGAAGCGCTGGCAAGCAATATCACCCTGAAAGCAGAAATGTTTGGTGACGCATTAGAAGATCCATCATTCCTGGCGATGCTGGCCGCACTGGTCAACAGCGGGTACTGGTACTTCGAGGACTAATGCCCTCTCCTGCCTTCTCAGCAAAAATTGACTGGCTGAGAAGGCGGGAATTTCTACCCAAACTAATTCGAGTTTCATCAAGGCGACCAAACGCGGCGTCTTCAGAATCGAGCTCAATCTGCGAGTCAAATTTTAGCTGAGATTCTCTAGCCACATAGTTCGATGATCTGTCACATCTGACCTCTCTCCTGTTAACTTTCTGCGTTCCTCCAAAGAGCCTCAAACCTACAAACATTAAATTTAAAATATTTTGTATCCACGACTGGCGAAATGTAACTCCTTGGTTATATTTAAAAAACGTTTTTGGCCTATGACAATTATTATCATTTGCATTAACGAATTATATCTCGAGGTAACTATTCGAAATACCTGAGTAGTTAGAGAGTTTTCACATAAGGATTACAAATGAGACTTAAGTTGATCGTCAAAAGTCTTGCGCTGGCAGGGCTAATCTCTTCCACTGCACTCACACCGTTGTTTGCGCAGGAAGCACCAAAAGGTGCAACGGCTTCAACAAAGCAAGCTAACGATGCACTCTATAATCAGCTTCCTTTCTCTGATAACACTGATTTCACCAACGCCCACAAAGGCTTTATCGCCGCTTTACCTCAGGAAGTCATCAAGGGTGAACAAGGGAATGTCGTCTGGGATCCACAACAATACGCTTTTATAAAAGAAGGGGAAAAAGCCCCTGACACAGTGAACCCAAGTCTTTGGCGTCAGTCCCAGCTCATCAACATCAGCGGTCTTTTCGAAGTCACAGACGGCGTTTACCAAATCCGTAACCTTGATTTATCCAATATGACCATCATTGAGGGTAAAGAAGGGATTACCGTCGTCGATCCGCTGGTTTCCGCTGAAACAGCAAAAGTTGGCATGGATTTGTACTTTAAAAACCGTGGCAACAAACCTGTTGTCGCCATCATTTATACCCACAGCCACGTTGACCATTACGGCGGCGTGCGTGGCGTTGTCGATGAAGCGGATGTGAAATCCGGTAAGGTAAAAGTGTATGCGCCTGCTGGCTTCATGGAAGCGGCCGTTGCTGAAAACATTATGGCCGGGAATGTCATGAGCCGCCGTGCCAGCTATATGTATGGCAACCTGCTGAAACCCGAAGCGACTGGACAGGTTGGTGCGGGTTTAGGCACCACAACGTCTGCGGGTACCGTTACGCTGATTGCGCCAACGAATATCATCGAAAAAGATGGTCAAAAAGAGGTCATTGATGGCCTGACTTATGACTTCATGCTGGCGCCTGGTTCTGAAGCCCCATCTGAAATGCTGTGGTACATCGAAGAGAAAAAACTCATCGAAGCCGCAGAGGACGTGACCCACACCCTGCACAATACCTATTCGTTACGCGGTGCAAAAATTCGTGAACCGTTGCCATGGTCGAAATACATCAACGAAGCTATCGTTCGTTGGGGTGACAAAGCCGAAATTATTATGGCCCAGCACCACTGGCCAACCTGGGGTAACGATAATGTGGTTGGCCTGCTGAAGAGCCAGCGTGACCTGTATCGTTATATCAACGACCAGACCCTGCGTATGGCAAACGAAGGCCTGACTCGCGATGAAATTGCGGCAAACTTCAAGCTGCCGGATAGCCTGGCGAAAACCTGGGCTAACCGTGGCTACTACGGTTCAGTCAGCCATGACGTGAAAGCGACCTATGTGCTGTACCTCGGCTGGTACGATGGCAACCCGGCAACCCTCGACGAACTGCCACCAGAAGAAGCGGCGAAGAAATTTGTTGAGTACATGGGCGGTGCCGATGCGATTCTTCAGAAAGCGAAAACCGACTTTGATCAGGGTAATTACCGTTGGGTGGCGCAGGTTGTCAGTAAAGTCGTCTTCGCCGATCCGAATAACCAGAATGCACGTAATCTTGAAGCGGATGCGCTGGAACAGTTGGGTTATCAGGCAGAGTCTGGCCCATGGCGTAACTTCTACCTGACCGGTGCTCAGGAGTTGCGTAATGGCGTGGTGAAAGGACCAACGCCGAATACGGCAAGCCCGGATACCGTTCGTGCTATGACGCCTGAAATGTTCTTCGACTACCTTGCCGTTCACATCAACGGTGAAAAGGCAGGTAATGCCAAAGCGGTGTTTAATATCGATTTGGGTAGCGATGGCGGCAAATACAAGCTGGAGCTGGAAAACGGTGTGCTGAACCACACCGCTAACGCCGAAGCGAAAGACGCCGACGCCACGATTACGCTGAACCGTGACACGCTGAATAAGATCATCCTGAAAGAAGAAACGCTGAAACAGGCTGAAGATAAAGGTGATGTGAAGGTAACCGGTAACGGTGCGAAGATGGACGAAATGTTGGGCTACATGGACAAGTTCGAGTTCTGGTTCAATATTGTGACACCATAAATAACCCCCCTGAGGCTTAAACACCTCAGGGGTATTTCCTTAGGTAATAATCAGCGCGTTACTCTTCTTCTTTCCCTTCATTTTATTCACAATAAAAAACCAGGCTAAATACCATCATTATTTAATAGGAAGAATCTGGTTTATTAAAAATAAAATCAGCAATGTTTGATAAGTGCTTTATAAATTAAATAGTTAAAGAAGATCTTCACAGTGCAATAAAAGAACGACAAAGTTTTTTATTATATAAATAATGTTGTGATAAAAATTAACGAAGCATTTATGATTCTAGAAAAGTTGCATCAACAACTTCAAATACCATATTTGATCTCTCACATAGAGAGTCTACCAGGAATAAGTATGAAACTGATTAATCTCATTGGCATTTTTACTCTGACTTGTAGCATGTCATCTTTTGCTGAAACAGCCAGTTTTGAGCAGCGCCATGATGTTCGTGAGTCTGTTCGGGAAGGAAAACACGATGTTCGCGAAGGTAGTCGTGAATATCGTGTAGATAATAACACTGACATTGGCGATAACTCGAATGTAGACGAACGCCATGAAATTCGTGAAAAAGGTCGAGAAACTCATCACGATATACATGAAGCAAGCCGTGAGAATCGTATAGATAATGCGCCGCGATGGAATGGTAATAATGGTGAGCATCTAAAAAATATCGATGGAAACCACGACAGTCGGCAAAAAAATCGTAACAAAGACCAGACTAAACGAAATCATGACCGCAACAAAGACCAGAGCAAACGAAATCAAGAACGTAACAAAGATCAGAGCAAACGAAATCAAGAACGTAACAAAGATCAGAGTAAGCGTTAATAAAGACTGAATCGTAACTAAAGACAGTTCTGGCACTAAACTGACCGTCATATTATCGATAATCTAATACAACAAAGGGGCTCCCTGCCCCTTTGTTTTCTATCACCACCAGCACCCTGGTGACTCAGCTCTGCTTTGCCGTTAACTCAGCAATACGCACAATCACCGCCACCGCTTTTTCCATCCCTTCCAGCGTCACAAACTCGTGTTTGCCGTGATAGTTATAGCCGCCGGTGAACAGATTCGGGCAAGGCAAACCTTTAAATGACAGCTGCGCGCCGTCGGTGCCGCCACGAATCGGCTTCAGGACAGGTTCGATGTCGCAATCACGCATCGCCTGTTGCGCCACTTCCACAATGTAAGGATGCTCCGCGACTTTCTCGCGCATATTGTAGTAGCTGTCGTCGATAACCAGCTCGATGTAACAATCCGGGTGCAGACCCTTGCCGACCTTCTTGGCGATATCCATCATTTTGCGTTTGCGGGCTTCAAACTGCTCGCGGTCGAAATCACGGATGATGTAGTGCATTTCTGCTTTATCGACCGAACCTTTCATGCTGTTCAGGTGGTAAAAACCTTCGTAGCCATCGGTACATTCAGGGCTTTCGTCAGCAGGCACTTCTGCATGAATGCGGGCTGCAAGTGACAACGCATTTACCATCACCCCTTTAGCAGAACCTGGGTGCACGTTGTTACCCACGATTTTGATCGTGACCGAAGCTGCGTTAAAGTTCTCGCACTCCAACTCACCCACACCACCGCCATCGACGGTGTATGCCCAACGGGCATCGAATGCGTCGACATCAAAATACTTCGCGCCTTTACCCACTTCTTCATCAGGGGTGAAAGCCACACGAATATCACCGTGCGGGATTTTTTTCTCTTTCAGCACCGCCAGCGCGGTCATGATTTCAGCCACGCCAGCTTTATCATCAGCGCCAAGCAGCGTTTTGCCATCGGTGGTGATAAGCGTATGTCCGAGCAACTGATGCAGTACCGGGAACATCACCGGCGAGAGCACTTCATCGCCAATTCCCAGCGCGATATCACCACCACGATAGTTTTCTACAATTTGCGGATTGACATTTTTACCCGTGAAATCAGGCGCGGTATCCACATGAGAGATAAAACCAATTGGCGGGACTTTTTTGTCGACGGTAGACGGGAGTGTTCCCATGACGGTGCCATGTTCGCCCAGCGTAACATTCACCAAACCCATCTCTTCCATTTGCTCTTTCAGCAAGCGCAACAACTTCCACTGCCCTTCGGTGCTGGGAACTTGCTTCACGCCAGATTTGGACTGGGTATCCAAAGAGACATAATGTAAGAAACGTTCAAGTAATTTATCCATGTCGCTACCCTCAATTTTTGTGACTTCATTATCAGTAAGCCACAAATGCAAATATTGCGTCAGGTCACTTTTAGCCTGCCTGAGATGAAAATAGTCACGAATGTAATGCAATGCGAGTGGATTTGGTGTTTGCTGCTTGGATCCTCATCACGTTCAACCCCGCCAGCAGGCATCAAGGATTGGCGATTTCAATGCTTTGCCGTAGAATGCGTGCCCTTACTTAAACGTGCAAAACCGCAAGGTGGTTAATCACAAACCCCGCATCAGCTCGCAATTTGATGCGTCATTTATGGGACAGAGTAAAAAATTGAATACACAGCTTCGTTCGCTCTCACCGCTGGTAGAACTGGCGGGTGTAGGTAAGCGCTTTGATGGCAAAAACGTAATTTCTGATTTATCTCTCACCATCAATAATGGTGAATTTCTGACACTCCTTGGCCCTTCCGGCTGCGGCAAAACAACGGTGCTGCGCATCATTGCCGGTCTGGAAAGCGCGGATTCTGGCACGATTTCACTCGATGGCCAGGATATCACGCAGGTTCCGGCCGAACACCGCCACGTTAATACCGTCTTCCAGAGCTACGCTCTGTTTCCTCATATGACCGTTTTTGAAAACGTCGCCTTCGGTTTAAGAATGCAAAAAACGCCGGATGCCGAGATTGCTCCGCGTGTGACCGAAGCGTTGAAAATGGTGCAGCTAGAGGCGTTCGCGCAACGTAAACCCCACCAGCTTTCTGGCGGACAGCAACAGCGTGTTGCGATTGCACGGGCGGTAGTGAATAAACCCCGTCTGTTACTGCTTGATGAGTCGCTTTCCGCGCTCGATTACAAATTGCGCAAGCAGATGCAGAACGAATTAAAAGCGCTCCAGCGTAAGCTCGGCATTACCTTTGTTTTTGTCACGCACGATCAGGAAGAAGCGTTAACCATGTCCGACAGGATTGTGGTGATGCGCGATGGTCGTATTGAGCAAGACGGCACACCGCGCGAAATTTACGAAGAACCCAAAAACCTGTTCGTGGCGAGTTTTATTGGTGAGATCAATATTTTTGATGCGACCGTCATCGAACGTGTCGATGAACAGCGTGTGCTGGCCAACGTCGAAGGCCGCGAATGCCATATTTATGTGACGATGCCTGTCACCGCCGGGCAACGGCTGAAAGTCCTGTTACGCCCGGAAGATCTGCGCGTCGAAGAGATCGGCGATACTCACGTTGCCGACGGCTTGATGGGCTATGTGCGGGAACGCAACTATAAAGGCATGACGCTTGAGTCAAACGTCGAACTGGAAAATGGCAAAATGGTGATGGTCAGTGAATTCTTTAACGAAGATGATCCTGATTTTGACCACTCGCTTAACCAAAAAATGGCGGTTACCTGGGTTGAAAGCTGGGAGGTCGTGTTGGCAGATGAAGAGCTCGCGTAAATTCCAGAATCTGGTGATTACCACCATCGTAGGTTGGTTGGTGTTGTTCGTGTTCCTGCCGAATCTGATGATCATCGGGACGAGCTTCCTGACGCGTGATGACGCCAATTTCGTCAGCATGGTGTTCACGCTGGAAAACTACACCCGGCTCGCCGACCCTCTGTACGCGCAGGTACTTCTGCACTCGCTAAATATGGCGTTGATTGCCACCCTCGCCTGCCTGATGTTGGGCTACCCGTTTGCCTGGTTCCTGGCTCGATTACCGGAGCGTGTGCGCCCTTTGTTGCTCTTTTTGCTGATTGTCCCCTTCTGGACCAACTCATTAATTCGTATCTATGGGTTGAAGATTTTCCTCAGCACCAAAGGGTATATGAATGAGTTTTTGCTGTGGCTTGGGGTCATTGATACGCCGATTCGTCTGATGTACACCCCAAGTGCAGTGATCATCGGCCTGGTGTATATCCTGCTGCCATTTATGGTCATGCCACTGTATTCGAGCATCGAGAAGCTTGATAAGCCTCTGCTGGAAGCAGCGCGTGATTTAGGTGCCAGCAAATTTCAGACTTTTATCCGCATTATCATTCCGCTCACCATGCCGGGAATTATTGCGGGCTGTTTGCTGGTGATGTTGCCTGCAATGGGGCTGTTTTACGTTTCCGACTTGATGGGAGGGGCGAAAAACCTGTTGATTGGTAACGTCATTAAGAGCCAGTTCCTGAATATTCGCGACTGGCCGTTTGGTGCCGCGACAAGTATTACGCTCACGTTGGTGATGGGTCTGATGCTGCTGGTTTACTGGCGTGCTGCCCGTTTGTTGAACAAGAAGGTGGAATTAGAATGATGGGTCGCCTGTTCCGCGGCGGTTTTATGACTGCCATCTACGCGTATCTGTACATTCCGATTATCATTTTGATCGTTAATTCGTTTAACAGTTCGCGTTTCGGTATTAACTGGCAAGGCTTTACGGGCAAGTGGTATAGCCTGCTGATGAACAACGACAGCCTGCTGCAAGCGGCACAACATTCATTAACCATGGCAGTGGTTTCCGCCACTGCGGCGACGCTGATTGGCTCGCTAACAGCGGTGGCGTTGTATCGCTACCGTTTCCGTGGCAAACCGTTTGTAAGCGGCATGTTATTTGTGGTGATGATGTCGCCCGATATCGTGATGGCAATTTCACTGCTGGTGCTGTTTATGCTGCTGGGTGTATCACTTGGCTTCTGGTCGCTACTGTTCTCGCATATCACTTTTTGCCTGCCATTTGTCGTCGTCACTGTCTATTCACGGCTGAAAGGGTTTGATGTGCGCATGCTTGAGGCGGCAAAAGATTTAGGTGCCAGCGAGCTGACCATTCTTCGCAAGATCCTCCTGCCACTAGCCATGCCTGCGGTTGCCGCGGGCTGGTTGTTGAGTTTTACCCTGTCGATGGATGATGTGGTGGTTTCATCGTTCGTGACAGGGCCAAGTTATGAAATTTTGCCATTGAAGATTTACTCAATGGTGAAGGTCGGTGTTTCGCCAGAGGTGAATGCACTTGCCACCATTTTGTTAGTGCTCTCGCTGGTCCTGGTGGTTGCCAGTCAGCTTATTCTTCGTGATAAAACCAAGAGCTAGGCTCTAAATTCAGGGGACGTTAAAATGACTAAATGGCCACGCCACCTGCTCGCTGCGGGCGCTCTGGCACTGGGTATGGGCGCTGCACATGCCGATGACAGTAAGACACTCTACTTCTATAACTGGACAGAGTACGTGCCGCCAGGCCTGCTTGAGCAGTTCACCAAAGAAACGGGAATCAAAGTGATTTATTCGACCTACGAGTCGAATGAAACCATGTATGCCAAGCTGAAAACCTACAAAGAAGGTGCGTACGATCTGGTTGTTCCTTCAACCTACTTTGTGGCGAAAATGCGCAAAGAAGGGATGATCCAGAAGATCGACAAAAGCAAACTGAGCAACTTCAAAAATCTCGATCCTGAGATGCTCAACAAGCCGTTCGATCCCAATAATGACTATTCCATTCCGTATATCTGGGGTGCGACAGCCATTGGCGTAAACAGCGACGCTATTGATCCAACAACCGTCACCCGTTGGGCCGATTTATGGAAACCAGAGTACAAGCAAAGCCTGTTGCTGACCGATGACGCGCGCGAAGTGTTCCAGGTCGCATTACTGAAACTGGGTTATTCCGGCAATACTACCGATCCAAAACAGATTGAAGCGGCATACCACGAGTTGCAAAAGCTGATGCCAAACGTGGCCGCGTTCAACTCGGATAACCCTGCCAACCCGTATATGGAAGGCGAAGTGAATCTCGGTATGGTGTGGAATGGTTCAGCCTATGTTGCGCGCCAGGCCGGCACTCCGCTGGAAATCGTCTGGCCGAAAGAAGGCGGGATTTTCTGGATGGATAACCTGTCTATTCCTGCAAACGCCAAAAACGTAGACGGTGCATTAAAGCTGATTAACTTCCTGCTGCGTCCCGATGTGGCAAAACAGGTAGCCGAGACGATTGGTTATCCGACGCCAAATCTCGAAGCGCGCAAGTTGCTACCAAAAGAAGTGTCTGGCGATAAATCGCTTTACCCTGATGAGGCAGTGCTTAAAAACGGGGAGTGGCAGAACGATGTCGGTGATGCCAGTGCGATTTATGAGTCTTATTATCAGAAGTTGAAGGCTGGACGGTAGTACGGTTTTTAGCTTTTTCCCCCTCACCCTAACCCTCTCCCTGAGGGAGAGGGGACTTAACCGTTCTCCCCCTCACCCTCAGGGAGAGGGTCGGGGTGAGGGTTGTTTCAAAGCCCTTTCAATAATCTGTCCACATACTCCGGCACCACTTCACTGGCTAAACCGTAAAACTTCTCTTCAAACTCGCTACCCACCTGGCTCGGTTCAAGATTCAGCTCAACGGTATGTGCGCCTTGCAATCGGGCTTCGTGGACAAAACCTGCGGCGGGATAAACATGGCCAGAAGTGCCAATGGCAATAAAGTAATCTGCCGTCGCAATCGCCTGATAAATCTCATCCATCCCCAACGGCATTTCACCAAACCACACCACGTGCGGGCGCAACGGTGCAGAAAGTTGGCAGCAGTGGCAACGATCATCAGAGGTGATATCCCCTTTCCACTCCAGCACTTGCCCACTGCGCGCACAGCGTACTTTCAGCAGTTCACCGTGCATATGGATAATATTTTTATTACCCGCGCGCTCGTGGAGATTATCAATATTTTGCGTCACCAAAAGGAAGTGATCGCCCAACTCTTCCTCAAGCCTTGCTAACGCCCGATGAGCCGCATTGGGCTGGATTTCTGCCTGCTGGAGTTGCTGACGGCGAGCATTATAAAACGCCTGAACCAGTTCTGGGTCGCGGGCAAATCCTTCTGGCGTTGCCACATCTTCAACACGATGCTCTTCCCACAAACCATCAGTCGCGCGGAAAGTCCGAATGCCTGACTCGGCGGAAATCCCTGCCCCGGTCAGGACCACAACTCTGGGTTTTTCCATCGCTTCAGGTCCAGGACTGTCGCGGAAAAAAGCGCGCTGGCGCAGACGCTGTCTCAACAAGCGTTTGTTTTTTCTGAACCGGCTTAACCGATGTTGACGACGGGTTAACATAATTTACTCCGTGAGATGGAGGAACGCCGCGCCACGCATACCGCCAGCATCCCCATGCCGCGCAGGTTCAATGCGCGGTACACGGGCAACCGGCAGCAAATGTCGAGGCAATCGCCCGGACAGCTGTTCCGTAATTGCAGAAAAGTTGGATAATCCACCACCGATCACCAGTAAGTCGGGATCGACAATGGTCAGAATATTGCCCAGACACACCGCCAGCAGATCGAGATACCGTTCAACGTGTTCGCGGGCTTGTTCATCCCCCTGCTCCCACAAGGCGATGATTTCCGGAGCTTCACGTTTCTGATGATAGAAGTGTTCGTAAAGCCATGCAAACCCTCGGCCTGAAAGATAATTCTCAATACAGCCGTGCTGTCCACAACCGCAGCGCGTCAGGGGGAAATCACGCCCGACCACCTCCAGCGCATCGACTGGCAGGCGAATATGACCAAACTCACCGGTGATATAACTGCGACCGGTAATCGGCTTACCGTTAATGACAATCCCGCCGCCCACGCCCGTTCCCAGGATCAGTCCCATGACAAGCGGATACTGACGGAACTCATCGTCCCAGGCTTCGGAGAGGGCAAAACAGTTGGCATCGTTATCGAGACGCACGTCGCGTTCAAGTAAAGCAGAGAGGTCGGCACGCAGCGGTTTGCCACTGGCGGCAGGAACATTGGCGGCGTAGAGCGTGCCGTCGTCGGTTTCCGGCATTCCCGGAATACCAATCCCCACGGAGCCCTTTACGCCAAAGCGGGTATCGGCTTCGGTCACCAGGGCGGCGACCGCGTTTAAAAATTCGTCATAGCTGTCACGCGGAGTGGGAACGCGGGTTTCCCACTGCAATTTAAGCTGTTCATCAAAGACGCCGAGCGCAATTTTGGTGCCACCAATATCAAATCCATAATACATAACGCATTCCTCTTTCTGATTTGGCGGCACATTGATTTAACAAGACAAAGTACAGCTCAAATCATGACAAAATTACTGGCCACTTAGCACCCTCGCCGGATCAATTCGGCTTGCGCGACGCGCAGGGTACCAGCTTGCCAGCAGACTCAGTAAAAGTGCTGTCACCAGCACATAAAAAACATCCAGCCAATGAAGTTCGGATGGCAGGAAATCAATAAAATAAATATCGCCGGACAGGAATTGGTGGCCGATAAGCTTTTCAATCACGCGGATGATATTGGTCAGTTGCCAGGAGGCCAGCACTCCGATAATCACACCGCTCACGCTGCCCAACAGGCCAGCTAACAGCCCATACCAGATGAAAATGGCACGAATCAAACCATCTTTTGCACCCAGGGTACGCAGGACGGCGATATCGCTGCTCTTGTCTTTCACTGCCATAACCAGCGTGGAAACGATGTTGAAACAGGCAACGCCAATCACCAGCACCATCGCCAGATACATGATGGCGCGGATCATTTGGATGTCGCGGTACATGTAACCGTAGGTGCCAATCCAGCTTTTGATGTAAACGTAAGCGTTGGTGACTTCACCAGCATCTCGCACCAACTGGTTGGCGTTAAACACATCATTCACTTTGATAGCGATGCCGGTGACGCTGTCCCCCATATCCAAATAGCTCTGCGCATCAGCCATTGGCACCATCGCGAAGCTGTGATCGAGCTGCCCGCTGAGTGCAAGAATACCCTCAACTTGCAGGCGTACGCGCTTCGGTTGCAGCAGTTTGTGATCGGCATTGCTGTTGGGGATCATGATAGAAATCCAGTCGCCCTGCTTCACTTTCAGGGCATCAGCGACCCCTTTACCAATTATGATTTGCTGCTGACCGGCCTTAAAGTTAGCCCACGCGTTATTTTGCACATACTGCGGTAACGCGCTGAGGCGAACCTCCTGTGCAGGATCGACCCCTTTTACCTGAATAGCGCGCAGATTTGGCCCACTTTCCACCAGACCGGTGAAGTTGATGTACGGCGCAGCCGCCGCAATCCCCTTCACTTTCTCAACACGTTGTAAAACACCGCTCCAGTCATGGAATGGCTGATTTACCGGTTCGATTTCGCCATGTGGTACTACCGCTAAAATGCGGTTGTTAAGCTCACGCTCGAAACCGTTCATCGCGCTCAGCCCCACAATCAGCACCGCGACACCCAATGCGATACCTAAAGTGGAGATGATTGAAATCAATGACACCATACCGCTGCGACGACGCCCGCGGCTAAAACGCAAACCAATAAGCAGTGACAGTGGCGAAGCCATTAATGGGCTCCCATCAGAGTCAGCTCATTGGTCAGGCGACCATCACGCATTTCTAACTGGCGAGACATGCGACGCGCCAATTGCAGATCGTGAGTCACCACGAGGAATGCAGTTCCCTGGCGCACGTTAAGCTCACCAAGCAGTTCGAAAATACTGTCTGCATTACGCGCATCCAGGTTACCGGTCGGTTCATCGGCCAGCACCAGACGCGGGTTATTTACCAGTGCACGTGCTATCGCCACACGCTGACGTTCACCACCGGACAGCTCTGAAGGACGGTGATTACTGCGGTGATCAAGACCGACAGCTTTCAGCATTTCCAACGCACGTTGCCTGGTTTCATCCGTGTTGTTTTTGCCGATTAACAGCGGCATCGCGACGTTTTCCATCGCGGTAAAATCTGGCAGTAAATGGTGGAACTGATAAATAAAGCCCAACTCACGGTTACGCAGTTCTGCTTTAGCTGAAGACGACATTGAGCTCATCGGCTTGTCGTTGAAAATCACATCGCCAGAGGTCGGCGTATCAAGCCCACCTAACAGGTGCAGCAGGGTACTTTTGCCTGAGCCGGAGCTGCCGACAATTGCCATTAGCTCGCCGGTATCGATGCTGAAGCTGACATCATGCAATACGTCCGTTTGCACTTTGCCTTCCTGATAGCGTTTGCACAGCTTGTCACACTGCAACAGGATTGAATTACTCATAACGTAAAGCCTCAGCGGGATGTGTCGCGGCAGCACGCCACGATGGATAAAGCGTGGATAACAACGCAACCGCCATAGCAACGACGGCAATCACGATAACTTGTAGCGGATCAATGGCAACCGGCAGCGTGGCACCATCCAGCATCGCGCCAATAATCGGCATCAAATTGTTTAACTGGCTGGCAAGTAGCGCACCAAGTAACGCACCAAGCAGTGCACCAATCACGCCAGCACTCGCCCCTTGCACCATAAACACCGCCATGATTTGGCGACGCGTAAGCCCTTGAGTCTGGAGAATGGCGACTTCGCCTTGTTTTTCCATAACCAGCAGGCCGAGAGACGTAATGATGTTAAATGCGGCAACCGCCACAATCAGGCTCAATAGCAGCCCCATCATATTTTTTTCCATGCGTACGGCCTGGAAAAGCTCCCCTTTACGTTCGCGCCAGTCTTTCCACTCGGTGCCCTGCGGTAAAGTCTGTTGACTCAGCACATCCACTTTTAGCGGTTCTGCCAGCCACAAACGCCAGCCGGTGATATTGCCCGCCGGATAGCGCATCAGGCGCGACGCATCTTGCTGGTTCACCAACATTTGATAACCGTCGACTTCGCTGTTGGCCGCAAAAGTACCAATGACCGTGAACAGCCGCTGGCTAGGCAAACGCCCCATCGGCGTAAACTGGCTGGCGGACGGCACCATCACACGGATGCTATCACCGCGTTTAATACCCAATTGCCCGGCAAGCTGCTCACCCAGAATAATGTTGTACTTCCCGGCGACCAGGTCAGTTTGCTTAACGTTGACCAAAAACGGCGAAAGCGGATCTTTTTCATCCGGCTTCACGCCCAGCATCACACCGACCGCCACGCTGCGCGCGCTTTGCAGCACAACATCACCCGTGGTGATAGGAGCAATGCGTGTGACGCCCTGGAGTTGCAGATCTTTTGCAGGAAGCGTTTCTGGATTAATGGAACCTTGAGGTGCGCTGATGATCGCCTGCGGCATCAGTCCAAGAATGTTGTTTTGCAGCTCACGTTCGAATCCGTTCATCACGGAAAGCACGGTAACCAGCGCCATTACGCCAAGCGTAATGCCGATAGTCGACAGCCAGGAAACGAAGCGACCGAAGCGGTCAGCTGCTCGCCCACGCATATAGCGCAGGCCTATAAATAACGCGACAGGTTGATACATGTATTCCGTCTTGTTGCAGTTGCGGATGCAAAGTTGGCGAGAAGTATATAAGTGATACCTTATCAAGTAAATGAAACATAACGTTTTTTTGATATTTCAGAACATGTGCAATCCAATTAAATCAATCTCATAACATCTTGTTTTCGAAGTCAAAGCTCTCGCGAATCGGTTATTTACTGACCCTGCGGAATTTCTGAAAGGCGCCGAATTCTTACAAAAACAGACAAATCAGGTAAAAAAACTGCCACCAATCTTCCACCCTGAAGGCAATACAGACCAACAGAAGATATCGCTCGTATGAATAACAAACAACTATGGATAAACCATATCAAGGGATTGTGCATCTGCCTTGTGGTTATCTATCACTCGGTGATCACTTTTTATCCGCACCTGGTGCAATCCCAAACTGGATTGCCTGAGTACATTGCCAAAAGCTGGATTTACCTGAATCTATATCTGGCGCCTTTCCGCATGCCGGTCTTTTTCTTTATTTCCGGATTTTTGATAACCCGCTATATCGACGTGGTGAAATGGCGGGACTGCATTGATAAACGTCTCTGGAATATCTTTTATGTTCTGCTGTTATGGGGCGTGTTGCAGTGGCTTGGTATTACGTTAATCAATGAGTGGCTGGCCCCCGAACTGGTGCGAAACCCGACATCCAACGCGGCCTATTCAGAAAACCTCTTACAATTTGCCACCAGCATGGCAAAAGCCAGCACCAGCCTGTGGTATCTCTACGCACTGGTGCTCTATTTTCTGGTTTTCAAAAGCCTTCGCCAGTACAAAGTTCCGGTCATCGTGATGTTACTGGCGCTGAATGTGGTTATCAGCTTTATGCCGCTGCCATGGTGGGGTATGAACAGCGTGGTGCGTAACATGTGTTATTACGGGCTGGGCGCGTGGTTTGGACCACAATTGATGAACGCGATGAAAGCATTTTCCCCTCGCCAACGACCCTTATTCTGCGTAGCCGCTGCTTTGGTTTCTACCGCGCTGTATCTGGTGAACGTCCCACTGGTGATTTCAGTACTCTCTATTTTCGTCATTATGAAGCTGTTTTATCTGCTTGATAACTGGCGAGAAAGTCGCCCAGACGCCTTCCTGAATATTGTCGGCACTAACACCATTGCGATTTACACGACCCACCGCATTGTGATTGAAGCATTAAGCTTATTCACACTTGCGCAAATCCACGCCGGACACCTCTCCGATAACCTGGTCCTCGCCATTTTGCTGGTTTACCCGTTCTTCAGCCTGGCAATATGTACCCTGCTGGGTTTAGGCTTCAGGAAACTATCGCGGGTGCTGTGTGGTGATATGTTCTTTTCACCGCCGAAAAAAAGGGTGATGGCAACGGATGCGGGTTAAGTGGCATCCGCAGGATGGTCAAATCTCAGGCTGCTTTGCGATTGGGTTGCTAATACAAAACGATCGCGGATAATAATAAGCAACTTCTTGCCGCGTCAGGGTTATATGCCCATAAAATTCGATGCAACCTGAGAGATTCTGACACCTTCTATGCCTGAAAATTATCGCTATTCCTTACCTGTTAAAGCTGGCGATCAGCGTCAGCTTGGAGAACTCACCGGTTCTGCTTGTGCAACCGAAGTGGCCGAAATCATAGAGCGCCATAATGGACCGGTGGTGTTGATTGCTCCAGATATGCAGAATGCGCTACGTCTGCATGACGAGATTACTCAGTTTACGGAAAGCCTGGTGGTGAATCTTGCCGACTGGGAAACCCTGCCCTACGACAGTTTCTCGCCGCATCAGGAAATTATCTCTTCGCGTTTATCGACATTGTATCAGTTGCCAACCATGCAGCGCGGCGTGTTGATCCTGCCGGTGAATACGTTGATGCAGCGCGTCTGCCCGCACAATTTCTTGCACGGCCATGCGTTGGTGATGAAAAAAGGCCAGCGCTTATCACGCGATAATCTCCGCAGCCAGTTAGAACAGGCCGGTTATCGCAGTGTCGATCAGGTGATGGAACACGGTGAATTTGCTACCCGTGGTGCATTGCTGGATTTATACCCGATGGGGAGCGAACAGCCCTACCGCATCGATTTCTTTGATGACGAAATCGATAGCCTGCGCGTATTTGATGTTGATACACAGCGCACGCTCGAAGAAGTTGATGCGATTAACTTGCTGCCCGCACACGAATTCCCGACCGATAAAACCGCCATCGAACTGTTCCGCAGCCAGTGGCGCGACAAGTTTGATGTGAAACGTGAGCCGGAACATATCTATCAGCAAGTGAGTAAAAATACGCTCCCTGCCGGGATTGAATACTGGCAGCCGCTGTTCTTCAGCGAGCCTTTGCCGCCGCTGTTTAGTTATTTCCCAAAAAACACCTTGCTGGTGAACACCGGCGACATCGAAAACAGTGCCGAGCGTTTCTGGCAGGATACCGTTGCCCGATTCGAAAATCGCGGCGTCGATCCGATGCGGCCATTATTGCCACCAGAAAGCCTGTGGCTGCGTGTGGACGAACTGTTCAGCGAGTTAAAGTCTTGGCCGCGCATCCAGCTCAAAACTGAATCATTAGCCGACAAAGCTGCGTTTACCAACCTGGGCTATCGCGCATTGCCGGACCTTTCCGTTCAGGCGCAGCAGAAAGCTCCACTCGATAACCTGCGTAAATTCCTTGAGTCCTTCGCGGGACCCGTGGTGTTTTCCGTAGAAAGCGAGGGTCGCCGTGAAGCGTTAGGCGAACTGTTATCACGCATCAAAGTGGCGCCAAAGCGTATCTATCGCCTTGATGAGGCCAAAGATAATGGCCGCTATTTGATGCAGGGCTCCAGCGAGCATGGTTTCATCGATACCCAGCGCAACCGCGCGTTGATTTGTGAAAGCGATCTGCTGGGTGAGCGCGTCAGCCGCCGCCGTCAGGATAGTCGTCGCACCATTAACCCAGACACCCTGATTCGCAACCTGGCCGAGCTGCATACCGGGCAACCGGTTGTGCATCTTGAACATGGTGTTGGCCGGTACGCCGGATTAACCACCCTTGAAGCCGGTGGCATTACAGGTGAATACCTGATGCTGACCTATCACGGTGACGCCAAACTCTACGTACCGGTTTCTTCACTGCATTTGATCAGCCGTTACGCGGGTGGAGCTGAAGAAAATGCCCCGCTGCATAAACTGGGCAGCGATGCATGGTCACGGGCGCGCCAGAAAGCCGCCGAGAAAGTGCGTGATGTGGCTGCGGAATTGCTGGATATTTATGCGCAGCGTGCCGCAAAACAAGGCTTTGCCTTTAAGCATGACCGCGAACAATATCAACTGTTCTGCGATGCCTTCCCGTTTGAAACCACGCCGGACCAGGCTCAGGCGATTAATGCGGTGTTGAGCGACATGTGCCAGCCGCTGGCCATGGACCGTCTGGTGTGTGGCGATGTGGGCTTTGGTAAAACTGAAGTGGCGATGCGTGCCGCCTTCCTCGCGGTGGAAAATCACAAACAAGTTGCCGTACTGGTGCCGACCACCCTGCTCGCTCAACAGCATCTGGATAACTTCCGTGACCGTTTCGCCAACTGGCCAGTGCGCATCGAAATGCTATCGCGTTTTCGTACCGCCAAAGAGCAAGCGCAAATCCTGCAAGATGCGAGTGAAGGGAAAGTCGATATTCTTATCGGCACCCATAAACTGCTGCAAAATGATGTGAAGATGAAAGACCTGGGGCTGCTGATTGTCGATGAAGAGCATCGCTTTGGTGTGCGCCATAAAGAGCGAATTAAAGCCATGCGTGCAGACGTCGATATCCTGACGCTGACTGCGACACCGATCCCACGCACGCTGAATATGGCGATGAGCGGGATGCGCGATTTGTCGATTATCGCGACGCCTCCGGCACGCCGTCTGGCGGTGAAAACTTTCGTTCGCCAGTACGATGAACTGGTTGTCCGCGAATCGATTCTGCGTGAAGTCCTGCGCGGCGGGCAGGTTTACTATCTTTATAACGATGTGGAAAATATCCAAAAAGCTGCAGACCGCCTCGCGGTATTAGTGCCAGAAGCGCGCATCACCATTGGTCACGGCCAAATGCGTGAACGTGAGCTGGAACGCGTGATGAACGACTTCCACCACCAGCGTTTCAACGTGCTGGTCTGTACCACGATTATCGAAACCGGTATCGATATTCCGACTGCGAATACGATTATCATCGAACGCGCAGATCATTTCGGCCTTGCGCAGTTGCACCAGCTACGTGGCCGCGTTGGGCGCTCGCATCACCAGGCGTATGCCTGGTTGCTGACGCCACATCCAAAAGCGATGACGACCGACGCGCAAAAACGCCTCGAGGCTATCGCTTCTCTCGAAGATTTGGGGGCAGGTTTTGCCCTGGCGACTCACGACCTGGAAATTCGTGGTGCGGGTGAGTTGCTCGGCGAAGGCCAAAGCGGTTCGATGGAAACCATCGGTTTCTCGCTGTATATGGAGTTGCTGGAAAACGCGGTCGATGCGCTTAAAGAAGGCCGTGAGCCGTCACTTGAAGATTTGACCAGCAGCCAGACCGAAGTTGAACTGCGTATGCCAGCCCTGCTGCCTGATGATTTCATTCCGGACGTCAATACGCGCCTGTCGTTCTACAAACGCATCGCCAGTGCAAAAACGGGACATGAACTCGACGAGTTAAAAGTAGAGTTGATTGACCGCTTTGGTTTACTACCCGACCCTGCGCGCAACCTGCTGGATATTGCCGCGTTGCGCCAGCAGGCGCAGAAATTAGGTGTACGTAAAATCGAAGGTAACGAAAAAGGTGGCGTGATTGAATTTGCCGAGAAGAACCATGTTAATCCAGTATGGTTGATTGGTTTACTGCAAAAACAGCCTCAGCATTACCGTCTGGATGGACCAACTCGTCTAAAATTTATTGAAGATCTCGCCGACCGCAAAGCCCGTATGGAATGGGTGCGTAACTTTATGCATCAGCTTGCACAGAACGCAGCGGCTTAATCCCTTAACAGTGCCTTAGAAATGTCTAAGGCACTAACTTTGTAACATTTACACATTCTTTCAATCCGCCAGGATTTCCCTACACGCTCTCCCGTCATAATCATCGATTAACTTTTTTATAACATACACATTTTTCATAGGGTTTATCGTGATTACCTCTCTGAGCGTTTCATCATCCCGCAAAGCTCGCGTCATTCGCTGGCTCGCGTCGATCATGCTGGTTAGCGCAACACTGGCCTCGTTTCAGGCTGTCGCCAACTCTTACCCATTGCCACCAGAAGGAAGCCGTCTGATCGGCAAGAATATTTTCCATGTCGTGGAGAATAATGGGGGTTCGCTTGAGGCGATTGCGAAAAAGTACAATGTGGGTTTCCTGGCTTTGCTTCAGGCAAATCCGGGGGTTGACCCTTATGTTCCTCGTGCGGGAAGCGTGCTGACGATCCCACGTCAAATGCTGTTGCCCGATGCCCCACGCCAGGGGCTGGTACTTAATCTCGCCGAGCTTCGTGTTTACTACTATCCGGCAGGTAAAAACAGCGTCACCGTTTACCCTATTGGAATTGGCCAACTTGGTGGCGACACCGTAACGCCAACCATGGTGACGACTATTTCAGATAAACGTGCCAACCCAACCTGGACACCCACAGCGAATATTCGTGCGCGCTACCTGGCAAATGGCATCAAACTCCCGGCCGTAGTGCCTGCCGGGCCGGATAACCCAATGGGTCACCATGCGATTCGCCTTGCCGCCTATGGTGGTGTCTACCTGTTACACGGCACCAACGCAGACTTTGGTATTGGTATGCGCGTCAGTTCTGGCTGCATTCGTCTGCGTGATGACGATATCAAGGCTCTGTATAAAGAGATGCCGGTCGGAACGCCAGTGCGCATTATTAACACCGCGATCAAGACCTCCGTTGAACCGGACGGTACTCGTTTAGTTGAGGTGCATCAGCCGCTGTCAAAAGATATTAATGACGACCCTCAAGTGCTGCCGATTGTGCTTAACGAGCAGATGAAACAATTCCAGTCCGCACCTGAAACTGACGCAACGGTAATGGAGCAAGCCATGCAGCATCGCTCAGGAATGCCAGTTGAAGTGAATGCTCATCCGGCAGTTGCAACTGAAATCTAATTTATCGAGACACAAAAAAGGCTCTGTTTTTCAACGGAGCCTTTTTTATGAAATCATTTTTACTATATACCCTAAATAATTCGAGTTGCAGGACTAAAACGCGTCGGCGTTTTAGAACAGCGCTTGCGCTGGCCCCAAAGGGGCGAGGCCACGGGCCGAGTAACGCGGCAAACTCATGCGTCCACAGGAGCTTACTTGAGTAAGTGACTGGGGTGAGTGAGTGCAGCCAACGCACATGCAGCTCGAAGTATGACGGGTAATGACTTATTTATAAATTACCGCAGTACCATGCAACGTGTTCGGACCGGTTACTGAAGTGATACGGAATGAACTTGCACCCATTTGATCCGCTTTTTCAGCCAGTTGTGCTTCCAGAGAATCAAGGTTAGTACCCGCGGTTGCCGTCACAGTACCGATTTTCTGTTGACCTGTTGGAGTGGCTTGAACTTCTACAGCGGCAAAGCTTGCAAAAGAGATTGAGCTTAATACAACGGCAGCGATGAGAGTTTTCACGTTTTTCATGTTATTTACCTTGAGCAGATGATTTGTAAGGTCGTAAAGTCATTTACTTAACGATCGATAACTAAATCATAAACGTGATCTGAGTCACACGTCAAATTAATTTAATAACGTTCATTAATTATTTTATAAAAACCCTATTTTTCATTAAGATAGGATTCATTTATTTTTACCCTAAAAGCCTCTAGCTACCGGGGGTTTTTATTTTTATAATGATCGTTCATTAAACAGACAAAGGTTAAACGGCATACATGTCATCTGATACAAGTTGCATTAAAAAAAGCCGTGGCCGTCCGAAGGTGTTTGACAGGGAAGCAGCACTCGACAAGGCCATGGCTTTGTTCTGGCAACACGGCTACGAAGCCACCTCTATGGCGCATTTGGTAGAAGCAACGGGCGCGAAAGCCCCGACGCTGTACGCCGAGTTTACGAATAAAGAGGGGCTCTTCCGGGCGGTGCTGGATCGCTATATCGCGCGCTTTACGCAAATGCGTGAGGCATGTTTATTCTGCGAAGATCGGACGCTTGAAGAAGCGCTGGAAGATTATTTATCGCTGATTGCAAAGTTATTTACGGAGAAAGACACGCCAACAGGTTGTTTTATCATCTGTACTTCATCAGTGCTGGCAGCATCTTCGGAAGATATTGCCGCCGTGATAAAAACACGCCAGTCGATGCAGGAAGAAACTTTGGTGCGTTTTCTGAGTAAGCGCCAGGAGAAAGGTGAAATCCCCTCCAGCAGCTGCGTGCGTAAGCTGGCTAAATACTTGTGCTGTATCATTCAGGGGATGTCGGTCAGCGCGCGTGAAAACGCCAGTTACGATGAGCTTTTACAGATAGTTAGCACCACGATGCGGCTGATGCCTGAACTGAAGAAAATCTAAACGGCACTGAGGCGGATAATTCAAACTCATCCGCCTTTTTCAGAGGTCCGCTTTTACTTTTGCCGCCCTTTACTCCAGTAAGCCATAAAGTTGATAGCGTCGTGGTTAACGCCACATTCACCTATCAAATAGCGCCGCAGCATTTTCACAACCGTCGATTCCCCAGCAACCCAACCATAAAACGCAGTGCTGCCAGTAGTGGCTTTATCCCACAGCAATTCGCCTTCCGCTTCTTCGTTGATCGCTTCAACAGCTCCTGCCGTTTTAGGGACTTGCGCCTCAGCTCGGACCGCTTTTAGCAAACACTCTCCGTGGCTGGCTTTAGAAGGATTACGAGGCAACCAGTGAATGCTGGCGAAGCTAAATTCGCTTAAATCAACACAATCACCCTGCTCTGGCACTTCAAAAAATGCCTGGATTTGCGGCGGATTTTGCTGCGTTGCCAGCAGTTCAAGAATACCTCGCGCCGCTGGCAGTGCGGTTTCATCGGCAATAATTAACGCCTGACGCAAGCCCGCAGGCGGCGTCCACTCATAACCGCCGCTGTCTTGCGGGTAATCCGCATTTGGGGCAACGATTTGGATTTTATCCCCAGGCTTCGACGCAATAGCCCATGCCGATGCCGGGCCTTCCGTACCGTGACTAACAAATTCAACCGTCACTTCCTGACGCTCGCGGTCAACGTGGCGCAAGGTATAGGTACGCACAACTGGCCGCTTCTCTTTGGGCAATTCTTGCAGTAACTGATACCACTGCGCCTGTTCTGGTAAGGCCGGGAGTGAACCATCTTCTGACGGGAATAACATTTTGATCCGTTGATCCGGCGAATCACATTTCATTTTGGCGACGTCGGGTCCGCCAAAAACCAGACTCAGCAGTGAAGGTGAAACCTGCGATTTATTCACTAGCTGCACATTAAACAATCGATAGCCTTGCACCCCAGACATTTCGACTCCTTTGCCATTCACGGCGTACGCTCAAAAAAGTAAACCACAGAAATAATGTGATTATTCATAAGATTAATTTGAGAAATACTATCAATTGATATTGATAATGAGAACCGTTATCGGCAAAATTCTGCTCGTTCATATTTCAAAACATTTTTAAATGTTAATTATTTCCCATCCAAGGAATGATGATGATGCATAAAAACGCGCGCTGGGTGCTTAACCCGTTGCTCCTGGCGATGATGGCTCCGGCTTTCGCGCAGCAAACATCCGAAGAAGATATTTTGGTTTCTGCAAACCGTATGCACCGCACGGTGGCAGAAATGGCACAGACCACCTGGGTTATCGAAGGCGCTGATCTTGAACAACAAATCCAGGGTGGCAAGGAGCTGAAAGATGCCCTTGCACAGCTTATCCCGGGCCTTGATGTCGGTAGCCAAAGCCGTACCAACTACGGCATGAACATGCGTGGCCGTTCGATCGTCGTATTAGTGGATGGTGTACGCCTGAATTCGTCCCGAACCGATAGCCGCCAGCTAGATTCTATTGACCCGTTCAATATCGAGCATATCGAAGTCATCTCCGGCGCGACGTCCCTGTATGGCGGCGGGAGTACGGGCGGTCTGATTAACATCGTGACCAAAAAAGGCCAACCTGAAACCCAGATGGAATTTGAAACGGGTCTTAAATCAGGTTTTAACAGCAGCAAAGATCACGATGAGCGTGTTGCCGGTGCCATTTCTGGTGGTAACGACCATGCTTCCGGGCGTCTTTCGGTGGCTTATCAAAAGTTTGGCGGTTGGTATGACGGCAATGGCGACCAGACCCTGCTCGATAATACACAGACAGGTTTACAGTATTCCGACCGTCTGGATGTTATGGGAACGGGTACGTTAAACATTGATGAAACCCAGCAGCTTCAGTTGGTTACGCAGTATTACAAAAGCCAGGGTGATGATGATTACGGTCTGAATTTGGGGCAGAATTTTTCTGCGGTGACGGGCAACGGCAAAGCGTATGTCAGTGATGAGCTTAATTCAGACCGCATTCCTGGCACCGAGCGCCATCTCATTAGCCTGCAATATTCCAACAGCGATTTCCTCGGTCAGGAGTTGGTTGGGCAGATTTATTATCGTGATGAATCCCTGACGTTCTATCCGTTCCCTACCCTGACGCGTAATAAGGTCACCAGTTTCTCTGCATCTCAGCAGGATACCGATCAGTACGGTGCGAAACTGGCACTGACCAGCCAACCGCTCGACGGCTGGCAGATTACTTATGGTGTGGACGCCGATCACGAGAGCTTTACGTCGAACCAGATGTTCTTTGATTTGGCGAAAGCAAATGCCTCGGGTGGCCTGAATAACCAAAGTATTTATACCACCGGTCGCTACCCCGGTTACACCATCACTAACCTCGCCCCGTTCTTGCAAACCAGCTATGACATCAATGACTTGTTTACTGTCAGCGGCGGCGTGCGCTACCAGTGGACTGAGAATAAAGTTGATGACTTTGTTGGGTTTACTCAGCAACAAGGCATTGCGAACGGTATCGCAAATTCTGCCGATGCCATTCCTGGCGGTAGCACCGATTATGACAACGCGTTGTTCAATGCTGGCGTGCTGATGCACATCACCGAGCGCCAACAAACGTGGTTCAACTTCTCGCAAGGTGTTGAGCTACCAGACCCAGGCAAGTACTACGGCAACGGTACTTACCGTCTGGTTAACGGCCATTACCAACTCCTTAATAGCGTTAACGTTGGGCAGTCTAAACTCCAGGGGATCAAGGTCGATTCTTACGAGTTAGGCTGGCGTTATACCGGTGATAGCCTGCGCAGCCAGATTGCGGCGTACTACTCGTTGTCCGATAAGTCTATCGCCATCAACCGTGCAGATATGACAATCAATGTTCAGGATGATAAGCGCCGTATTTACGGGGTTGAAGGTGCGGTAGATTACTTCATTCCAGATTCAAACTGGAGCACCGGTGTTAACTTCAACGTGCTGAAATCTGAAACCAAAGTTGACGGAAAATGGCAGAAATGGGATGTGATTTACGCAAGCCCGTCGAAAGCCACCGCATACGTTGGCTGGGCACCCGATCCGTGGAGCCTGCGAGTTCAAAGCCAGCAGACGTTTGATTTGACCGATGCGAACGACAATAAGATCAATGGCTACAACACCATCGACTTTATTGGTAGCTATGCATTGCCAGTGGGCAAACTCAGCTTCAGCATCGAAAACTTGCTGGATAAAGATTACACCACCGTGTGGGGACAGCGCGCACCATTGCTGTATAGCCCAACTTACGGCAGCCCATCGCTGTATGAGTATAAAGGCCGTGGACGCACTTACGGTGTGAACTACTCGCTGCTGTTCTAAGAAAATCACGGCAGGCGGATAAAAAACCGCCTGTTTTTTACACTCAGGGACAAATCCGTGCTCGACCAATTCACAATAGTCATTTAAAACATAGGGACTCTAATTATTCACACGGTTAATAATTCACTATGTTGGCAGGCATTATAGGTTTAGGTTCGGTCATCGAAACCGCGTATCTTCCGGCGTTACGCCGCATCTCCCCTCCTGCTCTCGAACTGTATGGTTACGACGCCGACGCCACTCGACAACCAGACGGTATCAACCGTTGCGATTCTCTGGATGCGTTGCTGGCATTGCCACTTGATGTCGTGCTAATCACAACTTCCTCGCTCCATCATTTACCGGTACTTGAGCGGGTACTGCAAAGCGAGGTCCCGGCGATTGTGGTTGAAAAGCCAGTTGCTGCCACGCTTGCACAACTCGAGAAGCTCGAAACATTACTTAAAGAGCCGCACAGTGCTGCTCGCGTTCTGGCGTTAGATCACTGGATGGTTCGCACTCAAGCCTGCGATTACATTCGCAACATCAATGAAATAAGCCGGATTGAAGGTTTCTTACGTGAACCAAGCGGATTTAACGCAGCAGGGGAGCCTATCGCGCTGAACTTCGCCACCGGGGAAGCGGATACCCGCCAGTTGCGTCATCCTGACGGCGTGATTGTCGACATTGGGACTCACGTTCTCGCGATGATGCGCGAAACCGTACACCATGTCGGTGGGAATGACAGGCTAACGATTAAACTCAACTACGCCCATGATCGGCTGGGAAATGCGGTAGCACCAGGCGATGTCACGACTGCAGAAGGTGAAGCACTGCTCACCGGCACAATAAGCGATATCCCGTTTACCCTGCATCTCAATAAATATGCCGGGCCCGCTGGCGGGCAAAAGGGGATGCGCATTTATCTTCATGATGGACGAATCATCAATATCGATCGAGAAGGCGCGAATGAAGTAGTTGAGCTAATGACTGGCGTCAGCACTGAGCGCAAACTTATTGCCGGGCCGCTTTACGATCGCTGTTTGAATGATGTGGTATTTGGCGAGAACAGAGTGTTTCTGCGCACGCCTGACGAGGTCCCGGCTTATACGCAACGGCGATTAACAGAAGTGACCGCACTACTGGAGTTGCAACAGCAGCTGCGTGGTAAGCATTAAAACCAAAAAGCCCATCTTTCTGGATGGGCTTTTGGTGGTATTCGTTAGATTTTATTCAGAACTAACTGGCCGTTATTATCCAGAGGAATTTGCTCACCAGGGTCTTTATCCATGCGGATTTTACCCTGCTGATCGCCGATACGGTACGTGACATCATAACCGAGCATTTTCTCTGATTTGTCGTAAACCGTTTTGCATTTCTGCTCTGTGGTGGTGTAAGTGTCACGGTCTTGCATGTTGCCCTGAACCTGGTTACCTGCGTAACCACCGCCCAATGCTCCCACTACCGTGGCAACGTCTTTACCGCGTCCACCACCAAACTGATGGCCAATCACCCCACCGGCCACTGCACCCAGCGCTGAACCGATAATTCGGTTCTCATCCTGTACCGGGCGACGATGAGTAACCGTGACGTTCTGGCACTCCTTACGCGGCGTTTTTACTGTTTCCTTGATAGGTGTCGCTGACACGACCTGCGCATACTTCGGACCAGCCTCAAAAACGTTCATGCTGGCAACTGCCGCCACGCCCAGTGCTGCGGCCACGCCGATACCTATACCTGCTAACATTGATTTATTCACAGGACATCCTCCTGACTTTGCTATTGCTAACAATTTTGCAACCACAAGCGGGATTAGACAAATCAGACAAAGGATGAAAAGTGCGGATTCGTACGGTGAAAACAGGTGTTTGAGAGAATTCCTAAGCGTGGTAAACACATTTGTGAAATTTTATGCTGCACTGGCATAACAAAAAACCCGGCCAGAGCCGGGTTTGTCTTTCATGCTGAATGCTAATTAGTGCAGTTTTAAACGTGGACGAATCACACGGTTAATGCTGCCCACCAGCATCATCAGGCCAGTTTTAAAGTAACCGTGAAGTGCAACCTGGTGCATACGGTACAGCGAGATATAAACAAAACGCGCCATACGCCCTTCGACCATCATTGATCCGCGCATCAGGTTACCCATCAGGCTACCAACGGTGGAGAATTTAGACAGCGAGACCAGCGAACCGTGATCTTTATAGATGTAGGCTTTCAGCGGCTTATCTTTCATCTGCGCGAGAATATTGTCCAGCACCAGCGATGCCATCTGGTGCGCAGCTTGCGCACGTGGTGGTACAAAACCACCTTCAGGACGCGCACATGAAGCGCAATCACCAATCGCGTAGATATCAGGATCGCGCGTGGTTTGCAGCGTTGGCTCAGTCACCAGTTGATTGATACGGTTAGTTTCAAGTCCACCAATATCTTTCATGAAATCTGGCGCTTTAATCCCTGCCGCCCAAACCATCAGGTCTGCAGCAATGTATTCACCGTCTTTGGTATTCAGGCCACCCGCATCAGCAGAAGTCACCATAGTTTGGGTAAGAACACGCACGCCCAATTTAGTTAACTCGCTGTGCGCCGCAGCAGAAATACGCGGTGGCAATGCAGGTAAAATACGTTCGCCCGCCTCAACCAACGTGACGTTCAACGCTTCATTAGTCAGACCTTTGTAGCCATAACTGTGCAGCTGTTTCACTGCGTTGTGCAACTCAGCTGACAGCTCAACACCCGTCGCCCCGCCGCCTACGATCGCGATGTTAACTTTGCCGCTGGCACCCAGGTTTGCAGAATACTTAAGGAATAGATTCAGCATTTCAGAATGGAATCGACGCGCCTGATGCGGGTTATCCAGGAAGATACAATTGTCTTTAACGCCTGGGGTATTGAAGTCGTTGGAGGTACTGCCCAGCGCCATCACCAGTGTGTCATAAGGAATTTTACGTTCAGGGACCAGCAGCTCGCCTTTATCATCACGCAGTTCTGCAAGTGTCAGGGTTTTGCTTTCACGGTTAATATCGACCACTGAACCTAACTGGAACTGGAAGTGATGATTACGTGCGTGCGCCAGGTAGCTCAGTGCATCCACACCTTCATCCAGCGAGCCGGTTGCCACTTCGTGCAACAGCGGTTTCCATAAATGGCTATGGTTACGGTCGATAAGCGTAACTTTTGCTTTTTTACCACGGCCCAGTTTTTTACCTAACTGAGTAGCCAGTTCAAGTCCGCCAGCACCACCACCGACAATGACAATTTTTCTTAATGGTGTAGTCAAAGTGACCCCCTTAAAATATTAACCAATTGTTAATTAAAGGTTATGTAAATAGCATTTAATTAACAACAAGTTAGCGAAACAAACTCACTAATATGACCAAAGAATAACATGGATGGTGTATTGGTCATACCAAAATTGATGTGCATCAAATTTTTATGCCGAAAAGATAAACAAAAAGGGCCAGCACATGGCTGACCCTTTGGTTTTTGGAACTTAATACGCCTGTTTAACCCAGCGTTTTGAACGCTTTTATCCGCTGCAAGTGCGGTGAGATATTTTTGAATTTATGGGTCTGTTCCTGATCCCACACAATCTCATAGTAATGATGTAACAATTCTGCGGCACGCACATTATCCAGCGACTCATCATTTCGGGACAAAATCGCCAGGCAACGATCGCGATTTTTCTCGCGGAAATTTTGCACACACTTGGTCGCAATATCGGTGTATTCCTCAGGACGATCGATCTTCCCTTCCATGTTCTCTTGTGGGAACAAATTCGGGTTAAAGATGACCTGACGAATATCACACAAGAAACCGATACGCTCAGCCCAGAAGCCCCCAAGCCCGACACCGCAAATCAGTGGTCGTTCATCGGCACTCAGTTGCAGCATCTTGTCGACTTCTTTAAGTAGATGCTGCATATCGTGTTTCGGATGCAGCGTGCTGTAACTAATAAGCCGTACGTCCGGATCGATAAACTGGAGTTGCAGCACCTTTTCATGGTTACCAGGACTATTAGAGTCGAAACCGTGTAAATAGATAATCATTGCATCCTCACCACACGAATTCAGGCCGTTTGGCCTGATGAGTTAAAGACCCGCCTTGAGGGCTTGCCACTGTTCATGCAGCGCCTCAAGTTGCTGGTTTGCTGCTTTCCAACGCGCTGTCGACATCAGCTCCTGGCGGGTAAATGAACCTTTATGATACAAACCTGTAACACGCTCTGCTTTGACCGGAGACAGGTTATCTAACACGCTGACCGCGCCATTACGATTATTGCAGACCAGGATCATATCGCAACCTGCATCCAGCGACGCCTGCCCGCGTTCGGCGTAGCTCCCCATAATCGCCGCACCTTCCATCGATAAATCGTCAGAGAAGATAACGCCATTAAAGCCGAGTTCCCCACGCAAAACGGTTTTCAGCCAGTGCGGAGAACCACTCGCTGGAAGCGGATCTACATCGGTATAGATAACATGCGCCGGCATAATCGCATCGAGTTTATTTTCAGTAATCAAACGGCGGAAAATCTGCATGTCGTGTTCACGAATAAGCGCCTGCGCACGGGGATCGCGAGGCGTTTCTTTATGTGAATCCGCAGTTACCGCGCCATGCCCCGGGAAGTGTTTACCCGTCGTTTTCATGCCAGCCGCGTGCATTCCATCAATAAAACAGGTGGCCATCGCCAGCGCTTTATGCGGATCTTCATGGTAGGAACGCTCACCAATGGCGGCACTGATATGGCCAACATCCAGCACAGGTGCAAAGCTGATGTCGATATCCATGGCAATCATTTCACTTGCCATCAACCAACCCGCTTCTTTGGCCAGTTCGCCGCCCAGCTCCAGACCGTGTATCGCGGCAAAAGATTGTGCTGCCGGTAAACGGGTAAACCCTTCACGAAAACGTTGAACGCGACCCCCTTCCTGGTCAACGGCAACGATCAGACGATGGCGAGAAGCCTCACGGATTTGGCGCACCAGTTCACGTAACTGCTCAGGATCGTGATAGTTGCGGGTAAACAGAATCAGCCCACCGACCAGTGGGTGCTTGAGAATTTCACGTTCTTCGGCATCCAGCTCAAAGCCTGCCACATCCAACATTACCGGGCCCACATCTACCTCTCTTAATTAATCATTCCCTTGCAGACGGCACCACGCTTCGTCAGCAAGGGTTAAAAATGTTCTGTCATGAGTTTGTTGCCAACGACATTCATACCATGATGCCATCAGCAGGATAACCCACGGCTGCCAGCGCGTGACCTGTCGGCTTAATTCATCTACCTGAATATGGCTCATTTGCGCGTAAGTGCGAATCAAAGACTCGCTATCAACATTATTGCCCGTAACGATGGCCGCAAGCTCCAGCGCCACGTCCCCATCACCGGCATACTCCCAGTCGATGAGTTGGATACTTTGTGCCTGATGCACCAGATTACCGGCATGAATGTCCATGTGCAGCGCAGCAAGACGCAGCGGTTTAGGCTCGCCCTGTTTTTTCATCTTTTTAAGCAACCGCAGCCAGGCCAAACTCCTTCGCTCCCGAGCAGCCATTTGCCAATAGCGCTCAAGTAATGGCAACAGATTGATTCGCCAGCCGAAACAGGGTTGATGGTGCAAATCATACAACAAGGAAGTGAGTGAATGCAGTGAGGGCAGCTCCGATTTTACTTCGCCGTTCAACCATTCGACGATTAACCACCCTTCAGCCTGGCAAACAGGAGGTGAACCGATTCCCCGAGAAATCCGAGTTAGCGCGCGATATTGCCGTGCAAGGGAAACACCCGGCATCGACGTTTCAAGCTGTTGTCGCGCAACAAACTCCCGCGTTCCAATTGAAAAATAGACACTCCCACCGCTCAATCCCTCCAGCGGTGAAAAACAACCGGCGGCCTGAGCCGCCGGAAGATACTTTTCAATGACACGTTGCAGTGACGAATTAATGGGTTTGTTGTACCGCACCGCTTCCTGACCAAATAATTTCGCCCGTCTGAACCAGCATCAACTGCATTTTCAGCGTCGGTGCGTTCACGTTGCCACTGGCATTGCTGTACAGCACATATTGCGCGCCTACATTACGGGCGATGCCAATCGCTTTGCTACGAGAGCCGAGACTATCTTGTGGAGATAATCCCAATTGCTGTTTTGCCAGTGACAGCTGTTGGGCTGAAACAAGGGTAAATTTGCTGTTGTTCGCCAACGCGCCGCGCAACGCTTCTGTCGCTTGACTGGTTTGCAGCGAGCCATTGGTGTGATTGTTCACGCTATCTACCAGCAGAACCCCACCAGCAGTCACGCCATCGGCCTGCAACATTTTGCCGACCATCGGCTGCATGGCACTGCCCCAATCGTAGCTACGCACTTTTGGTGTGGCAGGAATTGTTGGTTGTGGCTGTTCAATTGGGCCAGGTTGAGTCGGCACTGTCGGCACCGTTGGAACAGTCGGTGGCGGCTCAACTGGCTGTTGCGGAACAGGCTTCACTTCTTCCACAGGAGCCGGAGCTTCACCACGGTTAATACACCCGGACAAAATCATCGCCGCAGCGATAATTACCAGGTAACGATGGATTCCCTTAATCAAAATTCACCCCTTGTAAAGAGAGATAAAGACGAACTTTACGTGCGTCTGGATAACTGGCTATTGATGACACCGAAACACTAGATTTTGCTGGTATCGTAATCGTGCGAGGTTGCTCGAGAGGATGAATCTCCAGCCCTTTTACGTCATACCAATAAAAACGATAGCTAATGATGACCGGTTTAGACTGTTCATTATACAGTTGACTGCGAGAAACAGTGGCACCGTTATCAGTTGAAATATCTGGTTTTTCAGCACTGATCCCCGCTGCAAGCACCGATGCTTCCATCACCAACGTTTGCCCATCGCTTACGGGAATGGCTGGTTTTGAACTGCATCCCACCATAAAAATGATGGCCAGTAGCATTAACAGCGAGCGAGTTTTCATCAACTTATCCTTTATGCGCCAGCATCGGCCCTAGTACACGGCCACCCAGCAGGTGCATGTGGATATGGTAAACCTCCTGCCCACCGTGGCGATTGCAGTTCATAATCAGACGGTAGCCGTCTTCTGCAATCCCTTCTTCCTCAGCAATTTTTGCAGCTACGGTCACCATGCGACCTAACGCCAGTTCATGATCGGCGGTCACGTGATTAACCGTCGGGATCAGGATATTAGGAATAATAAGGATATGGGTCGGAGCCTGTGGCGAAATGTCACGAAATGCAGTGACTAACTCATCTTGATAAACGATATCAGCCGGAATCTCGCGGCGAATGATTTTACTGAAAATTGTTTCTTCGGCCATGACGTTACCTTTTTCATGAGTGGCGTGCTTTATGCGGCATAGCGTAAGAGTATGAGCGAGTTACACCTGCTCTTTCAACCTTAACCTGCGAATTATAGACGTAAAAAAGGGAGGCCAATGGCCTCCCTTAGTTCTCCCCAACGACTTCTTAGCTGTTACGGATCCATTCATCCATTTCAGTTTTCAGGTTATCGGATTTAGTACCGAAGATTGCCTGAACACCTGAACCAGCGACTACTACACCTGCCGCACCCAGTTTCTTCAGGCCAGCCTGGTCGACTTTAGAGATGTCGGCCACGCTAACACGCAGACGGGTAATACATGCGTCCAGGTTAGTGATGTTTTCTTTACCGCCGAAAGCTGCAACCAGTGCCGGTGCCATTTCGCTTGTTGAAGTAGTAGAAGCTTCAGCAGTTGCGTCTTCACGACCTGGGGTTTTCAGGTCCAGAGCTTTAATCAGCACGCGGAACACGGTGTAGTAAATCGCCGCGTAGCACAGGCCAACAATTGGGAACAGCCACAGTTTGCTGCTGTTACCGCTCAGCACGATGAAGTCAATCAGACCGTGAGAGAAGGAAGTCCCGTCACGCATACCCAGAAGGATACAGATTGGGAACGCCAGGCCTGCCAACACCGCGTGGATGATGTACAGGATTGGAGCAACGAACATGAACGAGAACTCGATTGGCTCGGTAATACCGGTCAGGAACGAGGTCAGTGCAGCGGAGATCATGATACCGCCGACTTTTGCACGGTTCTCAGGTTTAGCTGAGTGCCAGATTGCGATAGCCGCAGCAGGCAGACCGTACATTTTGAACAGGAAGCCACCAGACAGTTTGCCCGCAGTTGGGTCACCTGCCATGTAACGTGGGATATCACCGTGGAATACCTGACCTGCTGCGTTGGTGTATTCACCAATCTGCATCTGGAATGGAACGTTCCAGATGTGGTGCAGACCAAATGGTACCAGGCAACGTTCTACGAAACCGTAGATACCGAATGCCACAACCGGGTTCTGGTAAGCAGCCCACTGAGAGAAGGTCTGAATAGCCGTACCGATTGGAGGCCAGATGAAGGACAGCACAACGCCCATGAAGATCGCAGCCAGACCAGAAATGATCGGTACGAAACGTTTACCGGCGAAGAAGCCCAGGTATTCTGGCAGCTTGATGCGGTAGAAACGGTTAAACATGTAGGCTGCAATTGCACCAGAGATGATACCGCCCAGAACACCGGTATCCGCCAGGTGTTTTGCTGCGATCTCTTCAGCAGGTATATGCAGAACCAATGGTGCAACGACCGCCATGGTCTTAACCATGATGCCGTATGCAACTACAGAGGCTAATGCAGAAACGCCATCGTTATTTGTGAAGCCTAATGCAACACCGATAGCAAAAATCAGCGGCATGTTGGCGAATACTGAACCGCCCGCTTCCGCCATAACATGAGAAACCACTGCTGGCAGCCAGCTGAAGTTAGCAGAACCGACGCCCAGCAGGATACCTGCGATAGGCAGTACGGATACTGGCAGCATCAGCGATTTACCCACCTTTTGCAGGTTTGCAAATGCATTCTTAAACATAATTGAGAGTGCTCCTGAGTATTTGTGCTTTTTTTACGCGTTATGCGCATCGGACTGGGGGGAGATCCGGTCCATATACAGGCATCTGAAGTGCCTTTTGATTTATTACGCAGAGTAAAATAAATCAGCGAAAGTTTGTTTGACGGCTATCACGTTTCTCTAATAGCCCTGTGAAAAACTTTCATAAGTTTACAAAACGCGTTTCTAAACGTAACAAAAAAGGCCTGCACCGCCCTTTTTGTGGCGGTGCACTTTACTCGCTTCGTTTATTAATTACGAGCTTTAAAATAACTTAGGTTTATCAGGCGGATTGCAAGCGCGACGCAGGAATATGGAACAGAGTGGCGAAGTTTTTTGTCGTCACAACGGCCAATTCCTCAAGAGAAACACCTTTCAGCACCGCCATATATTCCGCCACATCGCGCGTCATTGCCGGTTGGTTTTCCTTACCACGGTGTGGCACTGGCGCAAGGTAAGGTGAATCTGTCTCCACCAATATGCGGTCCAGTGGCACATAACGCGCCGCTTCCCTGAGTTGTTCAGCATTGCGGAAGGTCACAATGCCGGAGAAAGAGATGTAAAAACCCATATCGAGCAATTTTCCAGCAGTTTCTCTGTCTTCTGTAAAACAGTGTAGTACCCCACCGCAGTCTGTCACTTTCTCTTCATGCAGAATCGACAGCGTATCGGCGCGCGCATCTCGGGTATGAACAATCACCGGCTTGTTAAGTTCGCGACCAATCTGGATGTGATGACGGAACGACTCCTGCTGGCGAGGTTTGGTTTCAGGGGTATAGAAATAATCCAGACCCGTTTCCCCTAACGCCACAACGCCGGGATCGGCAGCCAGGCGGCGCAGTTCCTCGACATCATACTCTTCGTCCTGATTCAGTGGATGCACACCACATGAATAAGCGACATTCTGGCGCTCGCCAACCAGCTGGCGCATATTGCGATAACCGTCGAGCGTCGTGGCAACCGCAAGGCAGAACTTCACATCGCGTGCTGCGGCTTTTTCCAGTACGTCATCAACGCTTTTATGCAGGGATTGATAATCGAGGCCATCAAGATGGCAATGTGAGTCAACCAGGAACATACAGATACTCTTAAAGATGGAAGGAAGGAAGGACTGCACCGGGTTGCATTAAACGCTCCCAGGTGAGTAATTGTTCAGTCAGGAGTAATTCACGATTCACGCCAACAACGCTGAGCAATGCTTCACGGCAGGCAAACCAATTGTGCAGAATGGCCTGGAGTATCGCCGGTGTCGCGCTATTGGCAAGATTTACGACCAATGCTTGTTGATCATCATTAGTCAGCCAGGGCGTTGCGCCTTGCTGCCATTTTAGTGCATCCACCAATACAGAGCATAACCAGTGGATGCGAACGGTAGCATCATCACTGTTGAGCGCGGGCAACAACCCCAGCATATTCTTAGTCGCGCAAGCTTCATTAAGTTTTTCGCACAACGTCTGGCGATGTTTCCACTGCTCAGGTTGAAGCAACGCCAGGGCGCCTGCAGGAGCACCAGAACTCAAACGCAGCGCAGCACGTATTTGCTCACGATCCAGAGAGATTTCTCGAGCAAGCCAGGCCTGCGCAAAAGTTTCATCGGGTGGTGTCAGATACCAGTACAAACAACGACTGCGTAACGTGGCGGGTAAACGCGCCGGTTCACGACACCCGAGGAAGAACCAGGTATTTGCAGGTGGCTCCTCGAGGGTTTTCAGCAGCGCATTCGCTGCGGCTTCAGTGAGAAGCCCAGCATCTTCCAGCCAGACGACTTTTGCCCCACCCTGTTGGGCGTGACTGTACAGCTTTTCAGTTATCTCACGAATAGCATCGATGCCAAGACTGGATTTACCCTTTTCAGGTGCGACCACGTAGCTGTCAGGATGTGTTCCAGCCTGCATCAACTGGCAACTGCGGCATTGACCACAGCTTTTGGTGCCTTGTGGTTGCTGGCACATCAACCAGCGCGTGAGTGCGTAGATTAATGCGTCATCACCCATGCCGGATAATGAATGAAGCAGCAATGCATGGTGCCCGCGCCCAGCCTGATACTGGCTGAGAATTTGTTCAAAGGGCGCGCGTAACCATGGATACCATTTCATTACACCAACCCCTTAGCCCACTCAAGCACAGCGTTCCGCACATCCCGTGAAACCTCATCCAGCGTTTGTGTCGCATTAATGGTATGAATGCGGCTGTCGCTTGCAGCAAGTTCCAGATAACGGGCGCGAGTGCGATTAAAGAAGTCGATAGATTCCTGCTCAATTCTGTCGAGCTCACCACGGGCACGGGCACGGGTGAGACCAACTTCCGGCGTGACATCAAGATAAATCGTCAGGTCAGGATAAAAATCACCCAGCACGGTATTACGCAGCGCCATGAGTAATTTTTGATCAATACAACGACCACCGCCCTGGTAAGCTTGGGTAGAAAGGTCATGCCTGTCGCCAATGACCCACGCGCCACGCGCCAGGGCCGGTTTGATAACCGTTTCAACGAGCTGCACACGCGCCGCGTAAAACATCAGCACTTCAGCTTTATCAGTCACGATTTCATCGCCGATGCCTTTGTTGTTTAGCGTCAACTCACGCAATCTTTCCGCAAGTGGAGTACCGCCGGGTTCACGAGTGAAGACCAACTCGCTAATTCCCAGCTCTTTTAAGGTCGCAACCACCACGTTATGCGCGTTAGTTTTCCCTGCTCCTTCGAGCCCTTCGATGACGATAAATTTACTGACCATTCTTGTCCTTCAGTGCTTTGATATACACCTGCACAGCCTGATTGTGGCCTGCAAGGTTGGTATTAAATGTATGACCGCCCTTTCCATCTGCGACAAAATAGAGATACGGCGTTTTTGCTGGATGAGCAGCGGCTTGTAATGAGGCGTCACCAGGAATAGCAATGGGACCTGGCGGCATGCCGCTAATGACATAGGTATTATAGGCCGTCGGCGTTTCCAGATCTTTTCGCGACAGCTTACCATTATAGCTCTCACCCATACCGTAAATTACCGTTGGGTCGGTTTGTAAACGCATGCCGATGCGTAAACGGTTAATGAACACAGACGCGACCTGGTCACGTTCCTGCGCCACGGCGGTTTCTTTCTCAATAATCGAGGCCATGGTGACTAAATCGTTTTGCGTTTTGTATGGCAGTCCGTCTTTTTTGCCATCCCATGCAGCCTGTACAGCCTTCACCATTCGCTGATGTGCACGTTTTAGCAACGCAACGTCAGTGGTATTCGCGGTGTACAACCAGGTATCTGGGAAGAACCAGCCCTCAACCCATTCAGGATGCTCAAGCTTTAACGCTTCGGCAATGGTGGCGTAGCTGTCGTCCTTGAGCGTGTGCTGGATAAACGGTGCTTCGCGCAGCTGTTTTAGCCAGTCACTCAGACGAGTCCCTTCAACAAATCGAATTGGAAACTGAGCTTCTTTACCACTGGCTAACAGTTTGAGCATATCCCGAACCGTCATTTGCGGGGTAAAACGGTAAGTCCCCGCTTTAAAATTAGCGAGATCAGGCTCAACTTTAAGCAACCACTGGAATACGCGTGGGCGATTGAGCAATTTTTCTTCATACAACTGTTTACCCAGTGCCAGGCGACCCGTACCAGGCTTGAGCGTAAATATGGTTTCTTGCTGAATAGTCAGATGACTGTTGGCAAGTTGGCGGACTTTATATAAGCCAACGCCTGCCGCTACACCCAGCACCACTAACAACAGCAGAAAGAAACGTAGCATCTTTTTCATTGGTAATTGATTACTCACAAAGTGGTGCTAAAAATTGATAAAGCTCTCGAGAATTAAATCGCCAGGATTCAGCCTGGTTCACAGGAATAATGGGCATCAACGCATTGCAAATCAGCACTTCGTCAGCCGCACCCAGGCTGTCCAGCTTTTCTCGTACCTCTGTTACCTGCCATGATGAATCAGCCAGACAGGCGATAATATGCTGACGCATGGTGCCATTTACACCAGATTTATCTACATACGGCGTAAAAACCTGCGAACCTTTACGCCAGAATAAATTAGCGGCACAGCATTCCGTAAGCCACCCATCGCTGTCAAGAACAAGGGCTTCCTGCGCAGGCATCTGTTCAAGATGCGTACGAATCAGCACTTGTTCCAGTCGATTCAGGTGTTTAATTCCGGCAAGATGTGGATTGATGCCAAGTTGGATCGGGCTTAAAGCAAGGCTAATGCCTTGTTCGCGCCATTGAGAATAAAATGAAGGATAAGCAGATACGGATAATAAGCGTGTCGGTTGCAGGCAATTCGCCGCGCTATAACCGCGCCCACCGCTACCGCGTGTAATCATCACTTTCAACACGGCTTGCTGTTCAGCTGCCGCCAGTTGCTGCATTTCTGTTTCCAGCAATGACCAGTCGATAAAAGGGATCAGGAGTTTTTCACAGGCTTGTTGTAAACGGCCAATGTGCTGTTCCAAAAAACGAACGTTGCCTGCACTCACCCGCGCAGTGGTAAAACAACCATCACCAAATTGCACGGCACGATCGTTGGCCGGTAGTTTGTCTGTTAACTCGCCATTGATTAAATACATATCAACTCCACAATGCTTTGTGAGTTAAGAGTGCCAGTGCGGAAGAGATGCTGCAAGGGAGGAGAATTGAGATGTATATACCCAAAATAATTCGAGTTGTATCACGGCGGCAAATGAAAGAGTCCCGATGAGCTTACTAAAGTAAGTGATTCGGGCGAGAGAGCGCAGCCAACAATGAGACAACTTGAAGTATAACGGGTATAAAGGGCCCGCACGCGAGCCCTTTATAGAGACGGTTTAGATCTTCTTGAAGATCAGAGAACCGTTTGTACCACCAAATCCGAAGGAGTTACACAGCGTGTATTCCATACCTTTCACCTGGCGCGCTTCATGCGGAACAAAGTCCAGATCGCAGCCTTCGTCAGGGTTATCAAGGTTGATTGTTGGTGGAATCGCCTGATCGCGCAGAGCAAGGATGGAGTAAATTGACTCTACTGCCCCAGCAGCGCCTAACAGGTGACCGGTCATAGACTTGGTTGAGCTTACCAGAACGCGGTATGCATCTTCCCCGAAAATAGTCTTAACCGCTTGCGTTTCAGCTTTATCACCAGCAGGAGTGGAAGTGCCATGCGCGTTCACATAACCTACCATCGCTGGTGTAATACCTGCATCACGCAGTGCGTTTTCCATGGCCAGTGCAGCACCAGCACCGTTTTCTGGCGGTGAAGTCATGTGGTAAGCATCGCTGCTCATACCAAAACCAACAACTTCTGCGTAAATTTTCGCGCCACGCTTCTTAGCATGTTCGTACTCTTCGAGTACCATCATGCCCGCACCATCACCCAGTACAAAACCATCACGGTCTTTATCCCATGGGCGGCTTGCCGCTTGCGGGTTTTCGTTGCGGGTAGAAAGCGCACGCGCAGCACCAAAGCCACCCACGCCCAGCGGAGTACTGGCTTTCTCTGCACCACCAGCAAGCATTGCGTCTGCATCACCATAGGCGATCATACGCGCGGCCTGGCCGATGTTATGCACACCAGAAGTACACGCTGTTGCAATGGAAATGCTTGGACCGCGAAGGCCAAACATAATGGTCAGGTGACCTGCCACCATATTCACAATAGTAGACGGAACAAAGAATGGGCTGATCTTACGTGGACCACCGTTAACCAACGAGGAGTGGTTCTCTTCGATAAGACCCAGACCACCGATACCCGAGCCAATTGCAGCACCGATACGGATTGCATTCTCTTCTGTTACTTCCAGACCAGAATCCAGCATGGCCTGGTGGCCAGCAACAATTCCATATTGAATGAAGGCATCCATTTTGCGCTGTTCTTTGCGCGAAATGATGTCGTCACAGTTAAAATCCTTTACTAAGCCAGCAAATTTCGTTGCATAGGCGGTAGTATCGAAATGGTCGATTAGGCTGATGCCACTCTGACCGGCAAGGAGAGCTTTCCAAGTAGACTCTACGGTATTGCCGACAGGAGACAACATGCCCAGTCCGGTCACAACTACACGACGCTTAGACACGTTTGTCCTCCAGGGAGGGAAAAAAATAAAACTTGTGGGACAATTAGATAAAACTCAGGCGGTCGAATGACCGCCTGGAGATGTTCACTTACGCCTGGTGACCGTTGATGTAATCAATGGCAGCCTGAACGGTGGTGATTTTCTCAGCTTCTTCGTCCGGAATCTCAGTATCAAACTCTTCTTCCAGAGCCATTACCAGCTCAACGGTGTCAAGAGAATCAGCACCCAGGTCCTCTACGAAGGAAGCGGAGTTGATAACTTCTTCCTGCTTAACGCCCAGTTGTTCGCCGATAATTTTCTTAACGCGTTCTTCGATAGTGCTCATACTCTTAAATTTCCTATCAAAACTCGCTTTCGCGATGGTTTTCGTAGTGTATAAAATGTTGAAAAAGATGCAACTAAATCCCGGCAGGTCATACCACGATTTTACGCTATTTTGCGGGCATTCGCCCAAATAACGCAAATAGTTTTATATCGTGGTTAAACCATATACATTCCGCCATTGACGTGCAGGGTCTCACCAGAGATGTAACCCGCCTCGTCAGAGGCTAAAAATGCAACAGCACTGGCGATTTCTTTTGCGTCGCCTAAACGACCCGCTGGAACTTCCGCCAGTATACCCGCACGCTGTTCATCAGAAAGCGCACGCGTCATGTCCGTTTCAATAAAGCCCGGAGCAACAACGTTTACAGTAATACCACGTGACGCAACTTCACGCGCCAGTGATTTACTGAAGCCAATCAGACCCGCTTTCGCCGCAGCGTAGTTTGCCTGACCAGCATTTCCCATGGTACCAACCACGGAACCAATAGTGATAATACGACCATGACGCTTTTTCATCATAGCGCGCATTACCGCTTTTGACAGACGGAAAACTGATGACAGATTGGTTTCGATGATATCGTTCCATTCGTCATCTTTCATGCGCATTAACAGATTATCACGAGTGATACCGGCATTATTGACCAGAATGTCAACTTCGCCAAATTCTGCGCGAATATTTCCTAAAACAGCGTCGATAGAAGCTGGATCGGTTACATTCAGCATGTAGCCTTTGCCGTTTTCGCCCAGATAATCACTGATCGCCTGCGCACCGCTTTCGCTGGTTGCAGTACCGATAACTTTCGCACCACGGGCCACTAAGGTTTCCGCGATCGCGCGGCCAATACCGCGGCTTGCACCGGTTACCAGCGCAATTTTTCCTTCAAAACTCATGGGTTTCCCTCGTCTTATTGCTCTAACGCCGCTGACAGCGCTACCGGCTCGTTAATGGCCGATGCTGTCAGTGTGTCAACAATACGTTTTGTCAGGCCAGTCAATACCTTACCAGGCCCTACTTCCAGCAACTGGGTCACACCCTGTGCTGCCATAAATTCTACTGATTTAGTCCACTGTACCGGGCTGTAAAGCTGGCGTACCAAAGCACTACGGATAGCTTCTGGCGACGTTTCACACTTCACATCGACATTATTCACAACCGGAACAGAAGGTGCGTTGAAAGTAATATTTTCCAGCGCAACAGCCAGTTTGTCTGCAGCAGGTTTCATCAGCGCACAGTGAGATGGCACGCTAACCGGTAGCGGCAGAGCACGTTTAGCGCCGGCGGCTTTACAAGCAGCACCTGCACGCTCTACGGCATCTTTGTTACCCGCAATGACGACCTGGCCTGGTGAGTTAAAGTTCACCGGAGAGACCACTTCGCCCTGAGCCGCTTCATCACAGGCTTTAGCAATTGATGCATCATCAAGACCGATGATGGCATACATTGCGCCAGTGCCAGCAGGAACGGCTTCCTGCATCAATTTGCCACGTAACTCGACCAGACGCACAGCGTCTGCGAAATCCATCACCCCAGCACAAACCAGAGCAGAATACTCACCGAGGCTATGTCCGGCCATCATCGCAGGAGTTTTGCCACCCTGCTGCTGCCAGACACGCCACAATGCGACAGAAGCTGTCAGCAACGCAGGCTGTGTTTGCCAGGTTTTGTTCAATTCTTCGGCCGGACCTTGTTGGGTCAGAGTCCACAAATCATAGCCCAGCGCATCAGAAGCTTCGCGGAAGGTTGCTTCCACAATAGGGTTCGCTGCTGCGATTTCAGCCAGCATACCAACGGCTTGCGAACCTTGCCCAGGGAAAACAAAAGCAAATTGAGTCATGGTTAAATCCCTAATAATCAAAAACGAACCAGTGCTGAACCCCAGGTAAAGCCGCCGCCGAAGGCTTCGAGCAATACCAATTGGCCACGTTGAATTCGACCATCCCGAACCGCTTCGTCAAACGCTGCCGGTACAGAGGCCGCAGAGGTGTTACCGTGCCTGTCAAGGGTCACAACGACATTATCCAATGACATGCCAAGCTTCTTGGCTGTCGCACTGATAATGCGTAAGTTAGCCTGATGCGGTACCAACCAATCAAGATCCGAACGATCCAGATTGTTCGCCTCAAGGGTTTCATCAACAATGTGTGCAAGTTCCGTCACAGCCACTTTGAACACTTCGTTACCCGCCATGGTCAGGTAAGAAGGATTCTCAGGATTAAAACGGTCTTTGTTTGGCAGCGCCAGCAATGAGCCGTAACTACCATCAGCATGAAGATGCGTTGAAATAATGCCTGGCTCTTCGCTTTTACCGAGAAGCACCGCACCTGCACCATCACCAAAAATAATTATTGTGCCGCGATCCGTCGGATCGCAAGTACGGGCCAGCACATCCGCACCAATAACCAGCGCGTAATCCACAGCACCGTTTTTCACATATTGATCAGCAATACTTAATGCGTAGGTAAAACCTGCGCAAGCCGCAGCGACATCAAATGCCGGGCAGCCTTTAATTCCCAACATGCTCTGAATCTGACAAGCAGCGCTTGGGAAAGCATGAGTCGAAGACGTTGTGGCGACGATAATAAGCCCGATTGCAGATTTATCGACACCCGCCATTTCCAGGGCGCGCGTTGCCGCAGCAAAGCCCATCGTTGCAACGGTTTCATCCGGTGCAGCAACTCGACGCTCACGAATACCTGTACGGGTGACAATCCACTCGTCAGAAGTATCCACCATTTTTTCCAGATCGGCGTTGGTACGCACGTGTTCGGGCAGATAGCTGCCCGTACCAATAATCTTCGTATACATGTACGTCAGTCACTCTTGGGTAATGTACCCGCATCTTTCGGGTTGCAGGTGCGTTAACGTCGTTCACTCACCCTGGTCACATAGTTAGCTATGCTCCCGAGGATTCCTGAACTTGTCGCCTTCCTTCAATCCGAAACCTGTCGGATACACAGATTCCAGGCGGGCAGCAATCCTCGTAGGGACTTGCCGCGCCACCGCCTGCACTGCCTGTTCAATAGCGACAACAAACGCTCGCTGATTGGCCGCTCCGTGACTCTTAATCACTGTGCCGCGCAATCCTAACAGACAGGCGCCATTATACTGGTCGGGGTTGAGGTGACTGAATCGCCTGGTCAGGCTTTTTTGTAACCAATGTTTCAATATAATTAGCCACCACGACCTTTTTTTCCCTTCGCCTTGTGATTTCAAAAGCGAAAGGAACATTCTTGCAACCCCTTCCATCGTCTTGAGAGTGACATTACCGACAAAGCCATCACACACCAGCACGTCGGTCTTTCCCGTCAACAACTCGTTTGCTTCAAGATAACCAATATAGTTGATAGAAGGCATTGTTTTTAATAAAGCTGAGGCATCGCGAATACTATCAAGACCTTTCGTCTCTTCTTCGCCAATGTTCAGCAAGGCAACTCGTGGAGAGTTGATGCCGAGAACTTCTTCAGCCATCACAGAACCCATTATCGCGAATTGCACCAACATATTGCTGTCGCAAGCCACGTTGGCACCAAGATCCAGCACCACGGTTTTGCCTTTTTGCTGATGAGGTAAAACCGTCATCAACGCGGGACGCTCAATACCTTCTATAGGTTTGAGCAATAATTTAGCCAGTCCCATCAGCGCACCCGTATTTCCTGCACTGACACATGCTTGTGCTCGCCCTTCTTTCACTAATTCAAGCGCCACTCGCATTGAGGATCCGCGACTATTTCGGATCGCTTGCGAAGGTCTTGCATCACTGGCAATAACCGATTCCGCAGAAACTATCTGCGCACGTGAACGTTTTTCAAAATCAGCTTTGGCAAGTAATGGCGTGATGGCGTCGGGATCACCGACTAATAGAAGGTTTAGCTGAGAGTTAGAGTCCAGTGCCTGCAAAGCTGCAGGCACTGTCACGGAAGGACCGAAGTCCCCACCCATGGCATCTAACGCAAGGGTTAGACGTGTCAAGGAATCGCCAATTACTTAACGATAACCTTGCGGCCGCGGTAGAAACCGTCGGCTGTGATGTGGTGACGCAGATGAGTTTCGCCAGAAACTTTGTCCACGGACAGGGTAGCTGTGGTCAGCGCGTCATGGGAACGACGCATGCCACGTTTGGAACGGGTTGGTTTATTCTGTTGTACGGCCATGGACCTTACTCCTCAATTACTTACGCTTTAAACTGGCTAATACGGCAAATGGGTTTGGTTTCTCCGCCTCGGAAGGCAGTTTGCCAAATACCATGTCCGCCTCGGACACTTCACAGTGTTCAGAATCATGCACCGGAACAACTGGCAAGGAGAGGATAATTTCATCTTCAACCAACGCCAGAAGATCGATTTCACCAAATTCGTTGACCTGAACTGGTTCATATCCTTCCGGGAGTGCTTCAGCCTGCTCGTCTTTGACGATCGGGCTAAAACAATACTGTGTGTAGACCTGATGGGCAAATGGCTTTCCGCAACGCTGACATGCAAGTGTTACCGAAACCTTCGCATCACCGGTAAGAACCGCGAGGCGTTGGTTGTCGATGGCAAATGACATATCGCATTCCACATCACTGTCTACACTGACTACGAATTCGGCGACGCGCTCAGCCTGACCAGGTGTATACACACCGTGGTAATCAAGGCGTTTTTGAGCCGTACGAACCGGATCGAGAGTCAGGGGTAATTTTACTTTTTGCATAGGGCGCGCATATTAACTTTGTAACGTCATAGAGTCAAAGAAAAAGGCCTGGAAACAGCGCCTTTGCCATTTATTCGCACACATTGCGGTTGCACAGTTTAAAATGCCTTTACCCGAATCGCTATCATTAATGAAAAAAATATGACGCAAATTGTTCTGGCCTCAACTTCAGCCTACCGTCGAGCGCTTCTTGAAAAGCTCGGCATCCCCTTCACCACCGCGGCTCCGCAGGTTGATGAAACGCCAACGCCCGGGGAAAATGCCCGCCACTTAGTGATGCGCCTTGCACAAGCCAAAGCGCAAGCATTGAGCACTGAATATCCGAATCATTTAATTATTGGTTCAGATCAGGTCTGCGTATTAGAGGGGAAAATCGTCGGAAAGCCACATACCGAAGAAAAAGCGGTGGAACAATTGCTGATTGCTCGCAACACTATTGTTACTTTTTATACAGGGTTGGCACTTTATAATTCAGCTTCCAGGAATTTGCAGGTGATTTGCGAGCCTTTTGATGTCCATTTTCGCCATCTGAGTGAGCAAGAAATCCGCAATTATGTGCGTAAAGAGCAACCTTTGCAGTGCGCAGGAAGTTTTAAAAGTGAAGGACTGGGGATTACTCTGTTTGAACGACTGAATGGTCGTGATCCCAATACCCTGGTGGGTCTGCCGTTAATTGCATTATGCGAAATGTTACGAGCGGAGAATGTTTCTCCTCTGGATGATCAGGGGTAACAGAACCTGATCCGTTATCATTTACAGCATCAATAATAAGAACCCATCACCCGTAATTATTTAATTTTATTAAATAAATTAATAATAACGATATTTTACCTTATGTGATTTCTATTACCTTTTCACGTTACTTATCGTGGTTATCTTGCCTCCCGATGGAAGACGAGATTGTCGTTTTTCAATCAGAAAACTCTGCCACATAAGGTAATCAGAAATGACTCCATCACTAAAAATCATGGGTGCCCGTACTCAGAACGCCACCAGTTATTTATTTGCTCGCCATCGTCTGGTGGCACTTGATAGCGCGACATTAACACCTGTTGTCGCTGAATGGCGTTACGAAGGGGAAACGGCCTCTGTCAGCAGCAACGCCTTCACCGACACTCATCCAGAGAAAAAGCTGTATGCCAGCGCCGCAGGATATATAGGCCGAGTTTCGCTTAATGTCTCCAATGTTGATGGTAACCTTTTTGCCACTGTCGCGCGTAAAAATGACGGTACCGCGACTTCGTGGGGGCTGGATAGCAGCGGTGGCGAACCGCCAGTCAGTACTCGCAATCATGGCGTAATAAGTTTTGCTGGTTTTAATCAGGCGCTGTGTGCACTGAATGATGAAGGCCAAGTGTTCGCCTGGGGCTTCGAGACTCTCGCAGGGAAGAAACTGGCCATTCCCGAAAATATCGCTATTTTACGGGATATTGTGAGCATCCGTGGGGGAAAAAACGCAATGGTCGCATTGCGTGCGACAGGACAGGTGGTTGCCTGGGGAACTGACTCAGCGGCTGCCAACGTTCCGGCTGAAATCGAGGCTCTGACAGACATTGTCGATATTGTGGCAAATGATGCAGCCTTTGTTGCACGCAGAGCCACGGGTCATATCGTCGCATGGGGTTCAACCGAATATGGCGGTAACCTGCCAGCAGAAATAGCCCTTCTCACTGATATTGTTGATGTGCAATCCACCTTTTCCGCCTTTGCAGCACGCCGTGCAAATGGTCACGTTGTCGCGTGGGGAAATAGCGCACAAGGTGGCCTGCTGCCTGACGTAGTAGCAGCACTTAGCGATATCACAGATATTACGGGTGCCATTGACACCTTTGTCGCACGCCGTGCATCAGGCCATGTGGTGGCCTGGGGTGTCAATGTTGAACTGCCTGCAGAAATAGTGCTTCTGAACGATGTGGTTGATGTGCAGATGACAGACCGCGCGGTCATTTTGCTGCGTGCCAATGGCCACGTAGCCGCCTGGGGCAATACCGCATCAGGGGCTGCTGTTCCCGCAACATTAAGTGATGTCGTCGCATTAACGTGCTCAACTAATTCTGTTGCAGCCTTAAAAAGTGATGGTCGCGTCGTCGGCTGGGGCCAATACTCCACGGAAGGCATGTTACTGCAGTTGCAGAATATCTCAGCGGTCTATGCCAATCGTGACAGCTTTTTTGCCATCAATGCAGGGAATGAATTAGTCGTGTGGGGCAATAAAGGGAGCGGCGGAAATATGACTGATGTCCCTGCTGATTTGCAAGGTAACATTAGCTATACCAACCCAACAGATAAGCTGAAGGTGATGGGGGCAAGATCAAACCACATGGTCATGAAGCGTTTAGTGGCTCTGGATCCTGAAACCTTATTGCCTGTCGAGGCTAACTGGCGCTATGTCGGTGAAGATAGCGTATTTACCGGAAAATATTTCACCGATACCCGATGGGCAAAACGTTTAGAAATCAGTATCAATAATTTTGCCCCGGTAATTTTAAATGCACTTAACGTTATATGTCAGCAGTGGAGTTACTCAGCAATAAGAAATGATGGCAAAGCGGTAGCATGGGGCGCTGATGATTCAGGTGGATATCCCCCCACAGATGATCGTAATCACAATGTGCTGGAAATTGGTTCCAATTCATATGCACCTTGTGCACGCAACGCTGCCGGGCAATTATTTGCCTGGTTTGGACAAGCTAAGTTTGTCATCCCTGACAATATTGCGGCATTAACCGATGTGGTTAAAATTCTCGGTTCTGAGTACACATTTTCAGCTTTACGCACCAATGGTTCTGTCGTGGCGTGGGGCAGAAGCGATACCCTTGCGCCTCCATATTTTTTGCCTCCTGAAATCGTCGTACTGGCTGATATTATTGATATCTACGCATCGAGTTTTGGATCGTATGCTGCCCTTCGTGCCACAGGGCAAGTTGTCGCATGGGGAGAAAGCGATTATCAAAGCACCTCCGTTCCCGCTGATATTGCAGCGCTGACAGATATCGTGTCTGTTAGCGAAGGTGGGAACGATGTTTTCATCGCGTTAAGAAGTAATCACTCTATCGTGCAATGGGGGGATGTAGAGAATGATAAGGCACTACCTGATGAAATTGCGGCATTAACCGATATCGTCGAAGTCCGTAGCTGGGGCTGGGGAGGTCGCCAGGGTCCACTTAATGTCGCATTTCGTTCCACGGGTCATATTGTTGCCTGGGGAACCGGAAATAGTAGCGTTTTGCCTGCGAATATTGCCGCGCTCACAGATATTGTTGATGTACAGTTCAATGGTACTGTGTTAGGTGCACTAAGGTCTGATGGTACTGTTGTGCTTTGGGGGAATACGGCAAACCCGAAAGATTTGGAGGTACCTGAAGGATTGTCCGATGTGGTTATATTAGCTGGCTCACAGTATGCATTTGCTGCATTGAAACGTGATGGCACCGTGGTCAGGTGGGGAACAGATGTTGTTGGATACGACGATACCAAGTTTCTTGAGCCAAAGCTAAGTAATATCTGTGCAATCTACGGGAATCCATACGATCCGAGTTTTTGCGTACTCAAGAATGACCATTCTGTATTAGCCTGGGGAGGAAACAGGGGAATGACATTCCAGGTTTGGGATGTCCCCGCCGACCTTCAGGGAAATATCTCCTACGAAGTCTCTAATACATAAACAACACTAACTTCTCAGTGATAGATGGGCACCATTAATCGGTGCCCATTCCCATTACACTTTGCTTTTACTGCGCAGTACGCTGAGGCAACGCTTCAACTGCTCATCCAGCGGCGCTTCGACACGCATAATTTCACCGGTATTTGGATGGGTGAAGCGTAAAGCCGCTGCATGCAAGAACAAGCGATTCAGGCCAGTACCCGCCAGTTGCTTATCAAACTCACGGTCACCGTAGCGATCATCGAAGGCAATCGGGTGCCCTGCATGTAGCGTATGCACACGAATCTGGTGAGTACGCCCGGTTATCGGGCTACAGCGCACAAGTGTGGCGAACGTATAACGCTCTTCAACTTTAAAACGCGTTTCAGAAGGTTTACCTTCGCTGTTAACCCGCACGATACGCTCACCGCTTTGCAGAATATTCTTCAGGAGGGGCGCCTGCACAGCTTTGACGTGCGATTGCCATTGGCCTCGTACCAGCGCCAGATAATCCTTCTGCATTCCTTTTTCACGCAGTTGCTCATGCAATGAACGCAGTGCCGAACGCTTCTTCGCGACCAGTAAGATACCGGAGGTATCACGGTCAAGGCGATGCACAAGCTCAAGGAAACGCGCTTCAGGACGAAGGGCTCGTAAGCCTTCAATCACCCCAAAACTTAAACCACTGCCACCGTGTACCGCAGTACCTGAAGGTTTATTCAGCACCAGGATATGGTCATCTTCATAGAGAATCGCATCGGTCAGCGCAGCCACTTTTTGCAGATGCGGGGAAACCGCCTCTTCTTCGCGTTCAGCAACACGAACCGGCGGAATACGAATTTCGTCGCCATCCTGAATTTTATATTCAGGCTTAATGCGTTTTTTATTCACGCGCACTTCGCCTTTACGCAAAATGCGATAAATCATACTTTTCGGCACGCCCTTCAAGCGGGAGAGCAAAAAGTTATCGATACGCTGCCCAGCTTCATCAGAAGAAATGGCAACGATTTGTACTGAAGGTGTCGGAGTTTTCATGGTCGGCGATTCTAAATAGCGTGCGCGCATAGCGCCACTCATTTTTATGTGCTTAACTGAGAAACTGCCTGGTTTTAAGTCGCCTGACTCCCCTTTTTCAGTTTTCTGCGACATGCAGCGAAAAAGCGAGTTAAAAAACTGTAAGAAACGAGGCATCAAAGGCAAAAGTCATCTTGCTATAATAAGGTTAGCAATGGAATAATGTTGCGGTTTTCCGTGTTGATACTTGTTAGAACAAGGAATTTTGCGGAATTACCAGTTTTGCCTGAACGTCCATCCACGCAGCAATGGCGTAAGACGTATTGTACCTTCAGGCAGTTAGCGGGCTGCGGGTTGCAGCCTGACCGGTAAATTGGAATCAACTCTTAAGAAATATTCTAAGGTTATTCCCACGATAATTGCGCTGTATTTCCGTATGAAATACAGGCTACCGACACTTTGCGCCTCTCAGCAAGCGACAACCGTGAGGTTGGCGACTTAGCGTTTAGTCACGAGGCCATCGGTTCACTCCCGGTCAGCGTCACCATGCCCGTAGCTTTGTCACCAATGTAAGAATAATGAGTAAGTTACGATGAAAAGAATGCTAATAAACGCGACTCAGCAAGAAGAGTTGCGTGTCGCCCTTGTAGATGGGCAACGCCTGTACGATCTGGATATTGAAAGTCCTGGACACGAACAGAAAAAAGCTAACATCTATAAAGGCAAAATCACCCGTATTGAACCAAGTCTGGAAGCGGCATTTGTAGATTACGGCGCTGAACGTCATGGTTTCCTTCCTCTTAAAGAAATTGCCCGCGAATATTTCCCGTCTAATTATTCATCACATGGTCGTCCGAACATTAAAGATGTTTTGCGCGAAGGCCAGGAAGTGATTGTTCAGATTGATAAAGAAGAACGTGGTAATAAAGGCGCAGCCTTAACCACCTTTATTAGTCTGGCCGGTAGTTATTTGGTACTGATGCCGAACAACCCGCGTGCAGGTGGTATTTCCCGCCGTATCGAGGGTGACGACCGTACTGAACTGAAAGAAGCCCTTTCCTCTCTGGAACTGCCAGATGGCATGGGTCTGATTGTACGTACTGCTGGCGTGGGTAAATCCGCTGAGGCACTGCAATGGGATTTAAGCTTCCGTCTGAAGCATTGGGAAGCGATTCAAAAAGCGGCTGAAAACCGCCCTGCACCATTCCTTATTCACCAGGAAAGCAACGTTATTGTGCGTGCTTTCCGTGATTACCTGCGTCAGGACATCGGTGAGATTCTTATCGATAACCCGAAAGTACTCGAACTGGCTCGCCAGCATATCGGTGCTCTGGGTCGCCCTGATTTCAGCAGCAAAATTAAGCTCTACACCGGTGAAATCCCGCTGTTTAGCCATTACCAAATTGAGTCGCAGATTGAATCCGCTTTCCAGCGTGAAGTCCGTCTGCCATCCGGTGGTTCGATTGTTATCGACTCCACCGAAGCACTAACCGCTATCGACATCAACTCCGCGCGCGCAACTCGCGGTGGCGATATCGAAGAAACGGCATTTAATACCAACCTTGAAGCGGCTGATGAAATCGCACGCCAACTGCGTTTGCGTGACCTCGGTGGTCTGATTGTTATCGACTTCATCGATATGACCCCAGTGCGCCACCAGCGCGCGGTAGAAAACCGTCTGCGTGAAGCCGTGCGTCAGGACAGGGCTCGCATCCAGATAAGCCACATTTCGCGCTTTGGTCTGCTGGAAATGTCTCGTCAGCGTCTCTCCCCTTCCCTGGGTGAGTCCAGCCACCACGTTTGTCCGCGTTGTAGCGGTACAGGTACCGTGCGTGACAACGAATCTCTGTCATTGTCTATTCTGCGTTTGATTGAAGAAGAAGCACTGAAAGAGAACACGCAAGAAGTTCACGCGATTGTTCCGGTGCCAATTGCTTCTTACCTGCTGAACGAAAAACGTGATGCAGTCAGTGCGATTGAAACCCGTCAGGGCGGCGTGAAAGCCATCATCGTTCCTAACGATCAGATGGAAACGCCACACTATTCGGTACTGCGCGTGCGTAAAGGCGAAGAAAGCAAAACGCTGAGCTACATGCTGCCGAAGCGGTATGAAGAAGAGATGGCTGTGCCATCTGAAGAAGAGTACGCCGAGCGTAAACGTCCAGAGCAACCTGCGCTGGCAACTTTCGTGATGCCTGACGTACCACCGGCACCACCAGAGTCAGCACCATCTGCAACGCCAGCTCCAGCGGCTAAACCTGCTGTCGCGAAAGCGGCAACCGCTGCGCAACCTGGTCTGCTGAGCCGTTTCTTTGGCGCCCTGAAAAACCTGTTTGCTGGTGAAAGCACGCCAGAAAGCAAAGACGTTCAGGAAGCGAAGCCTGCTGAGACTGAAAGCCAACGTCAAAGCCAGGATCGTCGCAATAACCGTCGTCAGAATAACCGCCGTGACCGTAACGACCGTTCAGATCGCAACAACCGCGATCGTGATAATCGTGGCGAGCGCGATAACCGCAGCGAAAATCGTGATAACCGTGAGCCGCGCGAAAACCGCGATCGTGACGAGAACCGCCGTAATCGCCGTCAGGGCCAACAGCAAAATACTGAAGTGCGTGAAACACGTCAGAACGTTGCTGAGGAAATTGAAAAACCAAAAGCACGTGATGAGCAGCAACCACGCCGCGAACGCAACCGTCGTCGTAGCGATGATAAGCGCCAGGCACAGCAAGAAGTTAAAGTTCTGCAGCGCGATGAAACCGTAGCAGTAGAAGTTGAAGCTGAGCAGGAAGAACGCGTCCAGGTCATGCCGCGTCGTAAGCAACGTCAATTGAACCAGAAAATTCGTTTCGAATCTGCGTCAGATTCAAGCGTTGAAACTGTAGTCACTCCAGACGTCGCTGAAGTTAGCGCAGCGCCTGTTGCACGTACCGATCTGGCAACTATCCCGCTGCCTGCTGTTATCGAGAAGCCGGCTGTTGAGCAAGATGACAACAACGATTCCCGTAACGACTCCAACGGTATGCCACGTCGCTCTCGCCGCTCCCCACGTCACTTACGTGTGAGCGGTCAACGTCGCCGTCGTTATCGTGATGAGCGTTACCCAACGCAATCACCAATGCCGATGACCGTTGCGTGTGCTTCTCCTGAGCTTGCTTCTGGCAAAGCCTGGATCAGCTATCCTGTTGCCCGCGCACAGGAAGAATCACAGTACAACAACGTTGAACAAGCTCCTGCAGCGACTATTGAGCAACCGTCTGCACACGTTAACGTTGAGCAGCCTGTGGTTCATGTTGTCGCCGCGCAAGCTGCGGTTGAGACTGTAAATGTCGAAACGGCACACGTTGAAACAACGCACCCAGAAGTGATTGCAACCCCAGTAAACGAGCAGCCACATCTGATTGCCGCGATTGACGACGTTGTTGCTGAGCAAGTCATCGATGAAGTTGAAGCTGCACAAGATGACGTTGCCGTCGCGACTCATCAACAGCAGGCTGCTGAGCTTGCTCAAGAAGCCTCTGTTGTTGTGGATAATGTTGTTGTGGACACTGTGGCTGCCGCTCCGGTTGAAGACGTTAAGCCGGTTGAAGTGGTTGCACAGGAAGCTGTTGTTGAAGAAACCAAGGTTGAAGAAACCCAGGTTGAAACAGCTGTTGTTGAAGAGCCTGTCATTGCAGTAGTGCCAGAAGTGAAAGCGGCTCAGCCAGAAGTTGCGGCTGTTACTCACGTCACTAAACATGCAACAGCACCAATGACAAAAGCTCCAGCACCGGAATATACCCCGGAAGCACCACGTCAGAGCGATTGGGTTCGCCCAACGTATGAGTTCAGTGGCCGCGGTTCTGCCGGTGGTAACAGTGCAACTCACCAGGCAACAGCGCCTGCTACGCGCCCACAAAGCGCTGAGTAATCGCTAAGCGTTACGTAAAAGCCGATCCGGATACGGGTCGGCTTTTTTATTGCCTGCCATTCAGAACCTGAACTCAGGATAAAAAAAAGCCCACTTCGGGGTGCAGAAGTGGGCACATAAAGCGTACCCAGTTTCATGGCACGCCCAAAAAAGGTTAACGATTACTTATTCAGTTGGAACAGGGACATCCCTTGCATATCGCTGAAAGCTTTGTAAGACGCCTGAAGTGCCGCCTGCTGCATCACATAGGAAGATATTGCTGAGTTCCAGTCTACATCCACCAAATCACTCATTTGCTGCGCCTGGCCTAATGCACGGTCACCGCCTAACTCATCAAGCTTATCCAGCTCACTTAATTGGGTACCCAGCTCTGCACGCACAGTTAGCACGTTATTGAGTGAGTTTTTCAGACCACGGTTAGTTTTATCAATGGCGGCGGTTAAATCGGCTTTCTGAGTATCGTCCAGACCTTCAGCCGGTTTTCTCAGGGTTTCAATCGCGGAATCAAGCATGTTGAACAGATTGGTTTCGGAATCAGTGCCATCAGGTTCAGGTACCGCATTACTGGTCAGTGAATTGAAAACCTGTGTTCCCGTATGGCCAATCGTCATGATGCGTGATGAATCAACAGATTGGGTTACCGCGCTATCACCACCCTTATAAGTGATGCTATTTGCCCCACCGCTGAACGGAGCAGATTCGGTTTTATATCCAGCAAAAATGAAACGTCCGTTGCCGTCAGTACTGTTGGCAAGGTTCAGAATTTGATTGCGGATACCTTCCAGATCGGTAGCCAGTGAAGCACGGTCATCATCGCTTAACGTGCCGTTTCCGGCGTAAACGATTTTCTCCTGCGCTGACTGAATCGCCGTCGTCACCTGCCCCAACACGTTTTCTTCCAGTGACACTTTTTGCGTCGCAAAGGTCCGCGCCAGCGCATACTGGCTGTTTTGTGCCTGAGCCTGAGACAACACCACGGCTTGCGATGCGGCGATCGGATCATCGGATGGTTTGATGACACGCTTACCGGTCGACATCTGCTCGCCGTAACGCAGCCACTCACTTTGTGCGTTAGTTACGCCACGCATATTTTGTTGGTACATCATCGCGGTACTGATACGCATACAGCCTGATTCCTCAATTAACGGATGGACAGTAACGCATCAAACAACGTTGATGCCGTCTGAAGTACCTGAGCATTTGCCAGGTAATACTGTTGAAAACGCTGCAAGTTACCGTACTCTTCGTCGAGGTTGACGCCAGAAATAGACTGCTGCTGGTTACTTAGCTGCGTGACGACATTATTTTGCGTGGTAGTGGTGACTTTCAGCGTGTTGGTTTTATTCCCCACGTCACTGACCAGGCTTGCATACGCATCGTTAAACGATTTGTTGCCGCTGACGACTTTGCTATTTTGCAAATCCAGCAACGCCTGAGCATTACGGTTATCGCTTTCACCATTGTCCGCAGCACCCGCTAATGCCAGCTTGCTTTCATCGCTGATAGCCACGTTCATATTCACCACGGCGTTAGAAACCGGTTTAATCGTGAAGGAGTCATTTTTCTCAGGTTGAGGGGCCCCTTTCACGGAGACACTCAAACCATCAAACTCCAGCCCGGTAACGTTGCCGTTGCCATCATCCGTGGTTTTCGCCGTGATTTTCGCGTTATCCGATAAGCGCGTCACCTGCCAGTTGGTTCCATCAAAGACGACGTTGTAGTCGCTTGCCTGGACCTTAGTGCTATCGGAAACCGCCGCGGTCAGTTCGGTTTTGGTCGGGTTTTTGGCGTTACTTAACACCGACGGGCTGCCTATGTTAAAGAACTTGTCACCTTTGTCGCCATTGGCATCAAAACCGAGGCCATGCTGTTTGTTAATCGCATCAGAAAACGTCAGGGCCAATTGCCCCAGACGATTTCGCGCGCTGTCCAAATCCTGTGAGCGGAAAGTCAACATCCCACCCAGCGTACCGTTGTTCAGTTGGCTTTCTGGAATTTCAGTGGTGCCAGAAACGGGATCGACATACGCAACAGTGATGCGAGAAGGATCAGCGCTCGACGAAACAGCAGCCAGTTTGTTGGCTTTGTCGCCTTGCACCAGCGTTAAGCCGTTGGCGATAGAGACGTTATATGTGCCACCGTCCTGAACGCTCACTTCGACGCCAACAATCTGGTTCAGTTGGCTCACCAACTGGTCGCGTTGATCAAGCAGGTCGTTTGGTGCAGCGCCCGCCCCCACACCGGTCAGGCGTGAAATTTGGTTATTCAGATTTGCGATCTGGCTTGCGTAGTTATTGATTTGCTCCACGCTGCTTTGGATTGCGGTATTCACCTGCTTATCCTGATCGCGTAGATACTGATCGGTCACCTTAAACTGGTTTACCAGGCCGTTGGCATTACCCAGTAATGCCTGGCGTGCCGCAGGATCTTCCGCGTTACTCACCAGCGTTTGTAGGCCGGTGAAGAAACTTTGCAGCGTGGTGGCGAGGGTATTGGTGCTACCAGAGAGCATGTTGTCTATCTTAGACATCTGCTGATATTGGGTATTCAGGCCACTGCTTTGCGTTTGCGCCGCACGCAGCTGGTTAGTGATGAACGCATCATATTCACGTTGCACACCGCTGACTTGCACGCCGTTCCCAATCCAGCCCCCTGCGCCCATCGTACTTAGCGATTGAGATAACACAGTAGTCTGGCGGGTATAGCCTGTGACGTTGTAGTTAGAAATGTTGTTACTGACAGTATTCAGTGCCGCCTGGGCAGCTCCCAGGCCACTCATGGCACTGTTAATCAGGCTACTGGACATGAATTTTCCTTAGCGCGTTGGTCACGGGTCCTGTCGATTATTATCGGCAGCGCCTGGAATAACTTAAGTTATTAACTCTAAATAATTCGAGTTGCAGGTCGGCGGCCAGGAAGTAAATCCCCAGTCACTTACTAAAGTAAGTGACTGGGGTGAGCTTCTGCAGCCAACACCCCTGCGGCTCGAAGTATGAAGAGTTTCAGAACAAATTTGATAAGTCGTTGCTATACGCCTTTGCCACTTTCTCACCCATCGCTTTCATCTGTTGAATCATGCCGGTAAGTTTGCGGGCATAGTTTGGATCGGTGGCATAACCTGCATTCTGCAGCGCTTGAGCGCCTTGCTCTGCGGTATTGGCATTGGTGACTGCGGCGTAACGCGGGTTTCGCGTCAGCAAGCCGACATAATCAGAAAGTGCTTCAAGATAAGAGCTGTAAACACGGAATTTGGCTTTCACCTTTTTCGCTTCGCCGTTCTCGTATTCCGTGGTGGTGATTTCAGTGACCGGCCCTTTCCAACTGCTGCTGGCTTTCACACCAAACAGGTTAAAGCTGGGCTCACCTTTTTCTGTCAGGATCTGCCGTTGCCCCCAGCCTGATTCCAGCGCGGCTTGCGCCAGAATCAAGTGATGCGGAATGCCACTTTGTTCACTGGCGAGTCGGGCCGGCAGTGAAAGTTGCGCCAGGAAGTCTTTGCTATCGCCCGTGAGCGGCTCTTCGTTAGAGGGAGCTTTAGGGATAGCCTGGCGCACCATTTGCGTTAAGGTCTGGTTCTGGAAACTGGTCACGCTTTGCAGATCAAACTTCATCGGCACTTTACCGGCCTCTTCAGATGGGTCGGCATTACCGCCCATTTGCTCGACCATCATATCGGCCAGCCCAAGCCCTTTGGAGCTGAGCTGTTGCGCGATTTGCTGGTCATAGATGCTGGTGTACATGCGAGTCTGTTCACTGCTAAACAACCCGTCCTTTGGCAACGCTTCACGCATGCTTTTGAGCATCATTTGCACGAACATCCCTTCCACCTGGCGGGCAACCGATTTCATGTTGCCCTTAGGATCTTGCCCGGTTTTCGCTTTTAGCTCGTTAAGAGAATTAGCATCCCACGCAGCATTAGCCAGTGATTGGGTATCGTTAAGCATTAGATGATTTCCACTTTGGCACGCAAGCATCCTGCCGTTTGCATAGATTGCAAAATCGACATCAATTCAATTGGCGATGCACCCAGTGTATTCAGTGCACGAACCACATTGTTTAGATTGGCGCTGGCATTAACGCGTTGCAACGCACCACCATTTTGACGCAGATCGATTTGCGTTTGCGGTGTCACCACCGTTTGACCGCCGCCAAATGGCGTATCTGGCTGGCTCACCTGCGCTTGACGATTGACCGTGACGGATAAGTTACCCTGCGCCACAGCACAAGTATTCAGCGTCACTTCCTGATTCATCACCACCGAACCCGTACGCGAGTTGATAATCACTTTCGCGTCCTGCGCTGGCAAATTCACTTCCAGGTTCTGAATATCGGCCAGTAAACGGACTTGCGAGCTGTTGCCGGTCGGAACACGAATTTGGATGGTACGTGCATCTATCGCCGAGGCACTGCCAAAGCCGCGTGACCGGTTAATGGTATCGGTAATTTGCTGAGCCAGCGTGAAATCATCCTCGTTCAGTTGCAGGCTGAGAATGTTGCCAGAGCCAAACGTACCCGGTAGTTCGCGTTCAATCACCGCACCGTTGGTGATACGACCGCCATTCAGTTGGTTGACCTGAACACTGCTTCCTCCCGCCGAGGCACCCGCCCCACCGACCAGAATATTGCCTTGCGCCAGCGCGTAAACCTGGTTGTCGACCCCTTTCATCGGGGTCATCAGCAATGTCCCGCCGCGTAAACTTTTGGCGTTACCCATAGAAGAAACCACAACATCGATATTCTGCCCTGAACGCGCAAATGCCGGGTATTTCGCCGTCACCATAACCGCAGCCACGTTTTTAAGCTGCATGTTGGTGCCCGCAGGAACCGTTATCCCCAACTGCGAAAGCATGTTGTTCAGCGTTTGAGTGGTAAACGGCGTTTGTGTCGTCTGGTCACCCGTACCATCAAGGCCGACTACCAGGCCATATCCAATCAGGGAGTTTTCACGCACGCCCTGAACCGTTGTCAGGTCGCGGATACGGTCGGCCTGCGCAAGTGTCGCCACCAGCATCAGTAATCCGAATAAATATTTGGTCATGAGGTTCCTCGCTTACATCGGCGATAAATTAAGGAAGAAGCGTTGTAACCAACCCATGTTTTGCGCTTCGTTGATATAGCCGTTACCGACATATTCGATGCGCGCATCCGCCACTTGTGTGGACGGTACGGTGTTGGAGCCACTGATCGTGCGAGGATTCACCACACCGGAGAAACGAATAAATTCGGTGCCCTGATTGATGGCTATCTGTTTTTCACCCACGACGTGCAAGTTGCCGTTTGCCAGCACCTGATCGACCGTCACGGTTAAGGTTCCGCTAAAGGTGTTACTGGCATTGGCTCCACCTTTACCGTTGAAACTGTTCCCGCCTTCAACATCGACATCCGCACGGTTATTACCGAACAGCCCTTCGAGATAGCGCGGAGTCACGTTAAAGCCAAAGTTTGTTTTGCCATCACGGCTGGCATTAGCCGACGAACTCTTACTGGCACTGACATTTTCCTGGAGCACAATGGTCAAGGTGTCGCCGACGTTACGTGGGCGGCGGTCTTCGAACAGTGGTTGGTACCCATAGTTCACCGGTTGCGCCGTCTGGAAAATAGAACCATTCACTACCGGTGCAGGGCCAGGGACTGGCTGAGCCGTGGTCGCCCCTTCCACCAGCGGTTTTGTTGGTATCAGTGCGCAGCCACTTGTGGTCAGCACCAGAAACATCACGATAGGACGAAGAACCATTGGGTTTTGCATTGCTTTCATCTTCAGGTCATTCAGATAACGACAGCCGGCGCGAAACTCGCACCGGCAAACGCCTTACAACTGCGTCAGCTTTTGCAGCATCTGGTCAGTAGTAGAAACGGCTTTACTGTTGATTTCGTAAGCCCGCTGAACCTGGATCATATTCACCAGCTCTTCAGCAACGTTCACGTTAGAGGTTTCAACGTACCCCTGATACAGCAGACCCGCGCCGTTAAGCCCAGGAGTGCTTTCATTTGGCGTACCGGACGACTGGGTTTCCGCATACAGGTTTTCACCCAGGCTTTCCAGACCCGTGTCATTCATAAAAGTGGTCAAATTAAGCTGTCCCACCTGAACGGGTTGCGCCTGGCCCTGTTGCGTCACGCTCACAATGCCATCACGTCCAACGGTAATGGTCAGGGCGTTCGCAGGAATCGTAATCGCAGGCTGTACCTGGAAGCCGCCTGCGGTGACTAACTGGCCGTTCTGATCCACCTGGAATGAACCATCGCGGGTATACGCGCTGGTGCCATCCGGCAGTTGCACCTGGAAGAAACCCTGGCCTTTAATTGCCACATCTTTGCTGTTGTTGGTCTGGGACAGGTTACCCTGACTGTGCAGGCGCTCGGTTGCCACCGGACGCACGCCAGTACCAATCTGCAAGCCTGACGGCAGTGTGGTCTGTTCAGAAGATTGCGCACCAGGCTGACGAATTGTCTGGTACAGCAAGTCTTCAAACACCGCGCGTTGACGCTTAAAACCATTGGTGGAGACGTTTGCCAGGTTGTTGGCAATCACATCCATGTTGGTTTGCTGGGCATCAAGACCGGTTTTAGCGATCCATAAAGAACTGATCATTTTGAATTCCTGTTAGTGTCACGGCTTAGCATCAGGTCATTGACAACAGCTGATTGGCCCGCTGTTCGTTTTCATCAACACTTGAAATAATTTTCATCTGCATTTCAAAACGACGGGCGTTAGCAATCATGTCGGCCATTGCTTCCACGGGTTTAACGTTGCTGCCTTCCAGAACACCCGGCATCAATGAGATGCTGGCATCAGCCTGTAACGTTGCGCCTCGCGTCGCCATAGCCATTTGGCTCGGACGGAAAAAGCCATCATCGCCGCGCACCACTTCCTGGCCGGTGGCTTTCACCAGTTTTAAACGGCCAATCGGTGCCACGGTATTTGGCTGGTCGCCTGCGTTTAATGCAGAAATAGTGCCGTCTGCCGCGATAGTCAGCTGCGCGCCCTGGGGCACGGCAATCGGGCCACCTTCGCCCATCACCGGTTGCCCGCCGATGGTCAATTGCCCGGCAGGACTGACCTGCATATTGCCGTTGCGGGTATAAGCCTCTGTACCATCAGCACTTTGTACCGCCAGCCAGCCATCTTGTTGCAGTGCAACATCCAGCGGGCGCTGGGTGTAATCCAACTGCCCTTGCGACATATCTACGCCCGGCGTTGACGCCGTGACCAGGGTACGAGTCGGCAAAGAAAGCCCGTCCACCGGCACGGCTCGCAATGCAGTCAACTGCGCACGAAAGCCAGGTGTTGAAGCGTTTGCCAGGTTACTGGCCGTCACCGCTTGTTGATTCAGCGTCTGACTAGCCGCCCCCATGGCGGTATAAATTGCGTGATCCATTAAGCTATCCCGTCAGTGCTTAGCGCAGGTTAACCAGAGTGTTGAGGATCTGATCCTGGGTTTTGATGGTCTGCGCATTCGACTGGTAGTTACGCTGCGCGACAATCATGTTGACCAGTTCTTTACTCAGATCGACGTTTGATGACTCCAGTGCGCCGTTGGTCAGGGTACCGAAGTTACCTGTACCTGCGGTGCCCAGCAGTGCAACGCCGGACGAATTGGTTGCCGACCAAACGTTATTCCCTTCAGAGGAGAGCCCTTCTGGGTTAGCAAAGTTAGACAGAACAATCTGGCCTAACAGCTGGGTTTGCTCGTTGGAGTAGTTGCCGACAAGCGTGCCGTCATCGTTGATCTGATAGCTGACCAGGTCACCTGGCTTATAACCATTCTGATTAGCAGCCACGATGTTGTTTGAGCCGGTGTTCTGCTGCATGGAGTTCAGGAAGCTGAGGCTGAATGTTGCCGGAGTTGCACCATTAATCGCCCCGGTTGTCAGGGTATTCGTGGTGCCAGCCGTCAAGATGCCATTGCTGTTGAACACCATAGAATCGCCTTTAACCACAGGGCTGTTCGCAACACTGCTGTCCTGGGTGTAGACATCCCAGGTATTTTCCGTCGTCGATTTAACAAAGAAGACGTTCATATCATGGGCGTTACCCTGGCTGTCATAGACAGTGATAGAACCTTTTTTGTTATAGGTATCTGAATCAGCAGCGTTAAAAGGTGTTTTAGCCGGGGTTTTATCGGTGGAGTTCAGGTTGATCTGCATCGATGCGGTGGTCGTGGTTTTTGCAGCCATCAGGGTGTTAGGTACCGCAAGACCCGTTGGGTTTGCCCCTTCCTGAATGGTTGGCGGTGTACCGGTTGCCGGATAGCCCGTTAACTGCATACCCTGCATGTTCACCAGATTACGGTTTTCATCTAATTTGAACTGGCCGTTACGGCTGTAGTACACCGAACCGTTGGTATCCACCAGGCGGAAGAAACCATTCTGGCTTATTGCCACATCCAGACCACGTCCCGTGTTAGTCGTGGTGCCGTCGTTAAAATCCTGAGTAATACCCGCCACTTTAACGCCCAGGCCCACTTTAGAACCGGCGAACATATCAGCGAAAGAAACGCTACCTGCTTTGAAACCGTAGGTAGCGGAGTTGGCGATGTTGTTACCAATTACGTCCAGGTTGGTGGCCGCAGCATTCAGGCCGCTGACCGCTTGTGAAAAGCCCATGTTTTACTCCTGCAAAGGGTTGGAGGCTTAAATAATCTGCCTGATGTCATCGAGAGTGGAGGTGCCGTAAGTACCGAGATCGAGCAAGGTCTTGCCATTACTGAGTGTTACGCCGTTGACCATGGCAAAATTAAGCGGCTGAGCCACCAACTGCGTACTGCCATTACTGGCACTGATAGCGACGTTGTAGGCCCCATCCGGTGCCGTTGTGCCGTCAGTCATGCTGCCATCCCAGGTAAAGGTATGAACACCGGCGGTGACCGCACCAATATCGAGAGTACGAACCACTTTGCCCGTGTTATCCGTGATCGTTGCGGTGACCTTATCGGCCGCCTGCTGTAGCTCAACACCAAAAGGCGTCGTCGCTTCACTCCCTGCCAGAATTTTCGTACCGGGAATCATCACGCCATGACCAATCAAGGCGCTGGCCTGCACAGACTGGTTATTGGTCAACTGACCTGATACTGAGCCGAGCGTGGTATTGAGTTTTTCAATACCGCTGACGGTGCTGATTTGTGCCAGCTGTGTCGTCAGTTCATTGTTTTGCAGAGGATTGGTTGGGTCCTGGTTTTTCAGCTGCGCAACAAGCAGCGTCAAAAAACTACTTTGCAGGTCAGCCGCGTTGCTGCCTGTCAGATTGCTGTTACCCGATAATGCATTAACACCACTGGTTGTGGTGTCATTCATATTAACGGCGATGCCCATCAGTCACTCCTTTACTGACCCAGAGTCAGGGTTTTCAACATCATGCTTTTCACGGTGTTGAGTACTTCCACGTTGGCCTGGTAGCTGCGGGATGCCGACATGCTGTTAACCATCTCGCCCACCACATCCACATTCGGCATGCGTACATAACCTTTGGCGTCTGCCAGCGGGTTTCCCGGCTGGAACACCAGTTTGTCCGGTGCCTGGCTCTCTTCAACACCCATCACTTTTACGCCACCCGTTTCAGCGCCTGGGGCCGCATCAACCTGGAAAACAACCTGCTTAGCGCGATAAGGCTGGCCGTCCGGGCCCGTTGCACTATCGGCGTTAGCCAGGTTACTCGCCGCCACGTTCATACGCTTGGATTGCGCAGTCATCGCGGAGCCGGCAATATCAAAAATATTCAGCAAAGCCATCTGTTAGCCACCCTGTTGTAGCACCGACATCATGCCCTTGATTTGGCCGCCGAGAACCGTAAGGTCGGACTGGTATTTCAGGCTGTTATCGGCAAATTGTGTACGTTCACGGTCCATATCGACGGTATTACCATCCATCGACGGCTGGTCAGGAACGCGGTAGAGAAGATCAAGCGAAGGTGCTGAGTGTGTTGCCGCAGGGATATGGCGCGCGGACGTGAGCGCAAGCGCAACACCGCTGCCTTCGGCACGACCCCGTTCCATCACTTTTTTCATTTCACTGGCAAAATCAATATCGCGAGCCTGATAGCCCGGTGTATCCGCATTAGCGATATTTGCAGCCAGTATTTCCTGACGCTGGGCGCGCAAATTTATCGCTTCTTGCTGAAATCGCAGCGCGGCATCCAGTTTGTCGAGCATGTCCCCTCCGCATAATTAGGATTTGTCCGACAGCTTAAAGCGCCTTACGCGTGCGTTATCGTTGGAATAGGCACAAAATGCGTCGCTATTTATCGCCTTGATCATTTCGGTGTGCGGTTAAAATCACTGCAATCTGAGCAAGGAGAAACGTCATGACTGGTCTGAAAACCTGGAGCGCAGTAGCACTTTTGCTGGCTTGCCCTGCGGCATTAGCCAGCATTCTGGATGCGCCTTTGAGCCAGTTTTTCCAGCAGCGCCTGGCGGGAATTAGCGATGATGTCACCGTGATGGTGAAAACGCCTGATGCACAATTACCGCCCTGCCCACTTCCTGATTTTTCTATGCCGGGGAACAGTCGCCTGTGGGGAAACGTGAGCGTTATGGCGCAATGCGGTAACGATAAGCGGTACATTCAGGCGGAAGTCCAGGCTACCGGAAACTACGTCGTGGCCGCACAGGCATTACCGCGTGGCAGCGTTATCACCGAAAGTCAGCTTCAGCTCAAACATGGACGACTTGATCAGCTCCCGCCGCGTGCGATACTGGATTTACGCCAGGTAAGCAGTGCAGTAACGCTGCGCGACATCGCACCGAATCAACCCATTTTGATGTCGATGGTACGCCAGTCATGGCGAGTCAAAGCCGGGCAGCAGGTTCAGGTTGTGGCGGCCGGTGAAGGATTTAGTGTGAATAGCGAAGGTAAAGCACTGAACAACGCCGCCGTTTCGCAGAATGCTCGGGTTCGAATGAGTTCGGGACAAATTGTGAGCGGGGTCGTCGATGCTGATGGGAATATTCTGATTAGCTTATAATATTCTACCGGTAGCTAAGAAGGCTATAAAGGTTCTACGGCGGCTGCCGATAGTGTATTAACAGATGATAGAAATTGCCCTCGATGAGGAAAGAATAATGAGCATTGATCGCACGTCTCCTTTGAAACCGGTAAGTACCGTACAACCACGCGAAACGCCAGACGCTCCAATTCAAAAGAGCCAGCTGGTGAAAAGCGCGACCCTCAAAAGCACCAATGTGACACTCAGTGACGCACAGGCTAAGTTAGTTCAGCCGGGCAGCGGGGATATTAATATGGAACGCGTTGAAGCACTTAAAACTGCTATCCGTAACGGTGAGCTGAAAATGGATACCGGCAAAATCGCCGACGCGCTAATCCAGGAAGCTCAAAGCTATTTATCGAGTAAATAATTGCATGAGTCGTCTGTTAGAAGTGATGGATCAAATGACTGTGGTTCTCAACTCTCTTAAAGAGGTGATGGACGCCGAACAGCAACAATTATCCGCAGGCCATGTGAATGGCAGTGCATTGCAACGTATAACTGAAGATAAAAGCTCATTGCTTGCGACGCTTGATTATCTTGAGCAGCAGCGTCGTGCCGCACAGAATGTCGAAACTATCGGCAGCACGGATATCAGCCAACGTTGGCAGACGATTACACAAAAAACGCAGCACTTACGCGACATTAACCAGCATAACGGTTGGTTGTTAGAAGATCAGTTAGCGCGTAATGAACAGGCGCTGGCGATACTCAAACCGCATCAGGAGCCGAATCTCTACGGTGCCGATGGACAAGCGACGACAGTCAGTCGTGGTGGCAAGAAAATAACAATTTAACTCCCTGCCAAAATTCGAGTGAGGGACTGCCATGCAGGCGAGTCCTCACTGTACTTAAATGAATACCACCCTTTCTTCCTGATGCAATCCCTTCAGCCGTACAGCCTGGTTCGGCCATCTTGAATGTGTTTTTTTAACGGAAATTATCCAGCGGAAAAATCGCCAGTTCAGAAGGGGTGTAGAGCTCATGGCTGGCTGAGCTCTACAAAACAGCTTATTTCAGACCTTTGAGGATCTTCATGGTCGCTTCAACATCAATTTCATCTTCGGAGAAGATTAATGTTGAGCCCTGGAAAGTCGTCACGGCCAGTTTCTTCAGCGTACGCATTTCACCCGGCTTTGGCTCCGCTTTAGGGCGAATGCTGTTCATCAGTGCACCGACCGACAGCACTGCATTTTCTTTATCAATCTTGGTTTCGGCTGGCACTTCTTCGCTGTAGACCAGGAAAGATTTAATCGCCGTGATTTTGATGCGCTCGCCTGCAATAAAGATGTACTTGCTGTCGGGTTCAACTTTCACCGCGAAAGCAGACAAGCCTTTATTGTTCGTGGTTGGCTCGAAAGTCACTGAGGCATCTTTTTTAATCAGCTCAGGGTTGGCGACCTTAATCACATGAAAATAACGATTGTCACCGTTTTCATCTTTGATAAAACCGAAACCTTTATCTTCAAACCAGGTTGTGATTACTCCGTGCATCGCTTACCGCCTAATTAATCGTTCAATATGTATCCCCGTCATACTTGAAGCTGCATCTGCGTTGGCTGCACTCCCTCACCCCAGTCACTTACCTAAGTAAGCTCCTTGGGATTCACTCCCTTGCCGCCTTGATGCAACTCCAATTATTTAGGGTATATGTCAAATTTTGCAGCGCGCAGTTTAATGCAGATTGCCCGTTGATTACATAGTGCGCCGGGCGAAATCTTTCACTCTGAATCCCAGAGCCGTGAGCGTGGCAAAATATGCTGCAATACCGGCCACCACAACGCCCATCAGACGCAGTATACGGAACGGCATCGTGCCATGATCCCACGCGGGCATAATCTGCATCATACCGACCAGAACGGCGGCCATCACAATCACACCGGCAAACAGACGCCACAGAAACGCGCCCCACCCCGGTTGAGGCTGGAATATTTTTTGTTTACGTAGTTGCCAGTATAGCAGGCTGGCATTCAGACACGCCCCCAGACCAATCGACAATGACAGCCCGGCGTGCTTAAGCGGGCCGATAAACGCAAGGTTCATTACCTGAGTCATAATCAGCGTGACGATAGCGATTTTGACCGGTGTTTTGATGTCCTGACGCGAATAGAAGCCCGGTGCCAGCACTTTCACGACAATCAGCCCCATCAAACCGACGGAATACGCCACCAGCGCACGTTGCGTCATCAACGCATCAAAGGCCGTGAATTTACCGTACTGGAACAACGATACCGTCAGCGGTTTGGCCAGAATCCCCAACGCCACCGCACTGGGTAAAGCCAGCAAGAAACATAAACGCAAACCCCAGTCCATCAGGCGCGAGTATTCGTCATGGTTGCCACTGGCAAAGCTTTTCGCCAGCGAAGGCAGGAGAATCGTACCCAACGCCACGCCCAACACGCCGGATGGGAATTCCATCAAACGGTCAGCGTAATACATCCATGAAACCGAGCCGGAGGCGAGAAACGAGGCAAAAATGGTGTTGATGATTAAGGAAATCTGGCTGACGGAAACCCCGAGGATCGCAGGCCCCATCTGCTTGATGACACGCATCGCGCCTGCATCTTTAAGGTTTACGCGCGGCAGAACCAGCATGCCAATCTTTTTAAGATGAGGTAACTGATATGCCAATTGCAGCACGCCACCCACCGTCACCGCCCAGGCCAGCGCCAGAATCGGCGGGTTAAAGTACGGAGCGGCAAACAGTGCGAAACCGATCATACTGAGGTTCAGGAACGTCGGCGCAAAAGCCGGGACCGAGAAACGGTTCCAGGTGTTAAGAATGGCTCCACACAGCGAGGCCAGTGAGATCAGGAAAATATAGGGGAAGGTTATCCGCAGCAAGCTGGAAGTCAGATTGAATTTGTCTGCGGTATCCGCAAAACCGGGGGCAGTCACCAGGATAACCCACGGAGCGGCAATCATCCCGATGACAGTGACCACCGCCAGCGCGAGCGTCAGCAACCCTGAGACATAAGAGACAAATACGCGCGTGGCATCTTCGCCCTGCTTACTTTTGTACTCAGCAAGTATTGGCACAAACGCCTGCGAGAAGGCCCCTTCGGCAAAAATACGACGCAATAAGTTTGGCAGTTTGAAGGCCACAAAAAAGGCATCCGTCGCCATCCCTGCCCCAAAAACCCTTGCCACAATGGCGTCACGTGCAAATCCCAGCACGCGAGAAAACATCGTCATCGAGCTGACTGCTGCCAGCGATTTTAATAAATTCATTATTATGTGGTTCCACAAACATCAACGCCTGCTGGGCAGGCGTTGTAATGGGCATTTCGTTCAGGCGCTTATAGTACCGATACACAGCCGAAATACTACTATCAGATGTTACTGGGTTATTCGCTCATCGCTTCACGCCATAGTTTTTCAACCACGCGCTGCGCCATGAGCGCTTGCTCACCCGAGGTTTCAGGAACCGTCTGATTTGCCACGCAATCGAGGAAATGACGCGCACAGCCCACAAAACCACGCTGTTCAAGGGTAGTTTGCCAGCCAGGAATGGGGCGATTCACCACCCCGTTTCCGCACTCCTCGCGCCACTCACGCATATCCGTTACATCGAATAATCCCCCGTCGGTGACCGCTTGCACCCACTCACGCTGGCTCCCTGCACGACGATGCATGCTGGTGGTGATTTGCAAATTACCGCGGGCAAAATGATGCTCAGCAAACAGCATTTGCCCCTGGTCGTTAGTTTGTAACGACCCGCTTTGCAGTTGCGCTTCCCCACCGGCCAGCCACAGCGCGGTATCAACAACATGCAGATAATCATCAAGCAACGTAAAGCGCAGATCGTTTGGCCCGACGCTGTCAGCACGGTGTTTGTCCATGCGCAGCGATGCGCCATGGGCCAGTTTGGTTTTCAAATCCTGATACAGCGGAGAGAAGCGGCGGTTAAAACCAACCATCAGCGTGCGCTTTTGCTTCTGCGCCATTTCCACTAAACGCTCGGCGTCTGCAAGGTTTTCTGCCAGCGGTTTATCAACACAAACGTTAACGCCCGCCTGCAATAACTCGCTGACTACCGCGTAATGGCTGCTCGTCGCACTGTGTACGAATACCGCATCACATTGCGCTGCCAGTGCAGAAATAGAAGGAACGTAGGGGATACGGTAACTATCACAGACCTTCTGCGCTTTGGTTTGCGTTGGGGAAAAAGCCCCCTGAAGCGTCCATTCACTGGCCGCGGTTAATACCGGTAGCCACGCTTTTTGGGCGATGCCACCCAAACCAACAACGCCGACGCGAAGTTTAGTCATTCATTAATCCCCAAGATGGGCGAGCAGTGAATCGAGACGTTGTTTGAGCTCGGCAACTTCGTTTTCAAGCTGTTCAACTCGGGCCGTTAAATCATCACCCGGTGGCGCAACACTCTCGGAACTGATGGTCTGTGATGCATCCACTTCGCCGCTAAAGAGGTGCATATAGCGGCTTTCACGTTTGCCTGGCTCACGCGGTAAACGCACGACGAATGGGCCATCTTCGCGGTTGGCAAGATTTTCGAGCGTCGCTTCAACTTGCGCCATATCGCTGAATTCGAACATTCTTCCGGCGCGAGAACGTAATTCACCTGGCGTCTGGGCGCCACGTAATAACAGTATTGTCACCACCGCCACTTCAGCGGCTGAAAGTTTCAGGTCGCCAAACTCGGAATTACAGAATCGCTGCTCATACTTTGTCACGCGATTACCAAACCCGCTGACGGTACGTAAAAAGTGGCGCTTGACCAGCGTATCCAGCGTTTCTTGCACGTCATGCTCTTTCAGATCCATGACCGGTTCACGGTTGGTTTTCTGATTACACGCCGTCACGACGCCGTTGACCGACATGGGATATTGTTCAGGCGTGGTCACCTGCTTTTCCATCAGGCTACCTACAACTCGCGCTTCAACCGCAGTTAACTGATATTTCATTTCACGTCCTTAACGGCCAGGGGTCCATTCTTTGGTGGTGAGCGCGGTCAGAACATGATCCCGCCACACACCATCAATCAGTAAATACTCTTTGGCATAGCCTTCTTTTTCAAAACCGAGGCGTGCCAGTAAATCACCGCTGCGCTGGTTATGCGGCATATAGTTCGCCATGATGCGATGAATATGCTGACTGCGCTGCATATAACGAATCGCGGTGGTCAGCGCTTCAAACATCAAGCCCTGGCCCTGCCATTTTTCACCCAGGGAATACCCCAGATAACAGGCATGGAATGAGCCGCGCACAACATTCGAGAAATTGGCGACGCCGCGAATCTCTTTTTCTTCAGGGTCGAGCAGCGCAAAGTAATAGGCGCTGCCTTGCTTGTGCATTTCGCTTATCATGCCCAGTCGCGCTTGCCAGCCCGAAGGATAACAATGGCTGTCATCACGAATCGGCTCCCACGGTTTCAGGAACTGACGGTTTTCGGCGTAATAATCTGCCAGACGCCAGGCATCTCGCTCATACACCAGACGCACCACCAGGCGGTCGGTTGATAAGCGTACTTTCGGCACGTTACTGCGGTAGCCAAACATGTTCACCCCTACTCCTCACATCCCATATTTTCTTCGGCAACATAATTACTATACCTGCGGCTGGCTGCGGAAGGAAAACAACAACATGCAGATTTTACATCTGCTCAATCTTTTTCGATTAAAGAGTTCAATCGAAGCCTTAGATTGATTAAAAAATATTGTCACATCCCTGGCTGTCAAAAACCCACATAGCAGTAGAGAATAGAAGTTCATCACACTTTTAAAATTCCCAGGAGGGGAGATGTCACGGGTAGCGCAGGCCAGAAGCCTGGGTAAATACTTCTTATTGCTCGATAACATGTTAGTTGTATTAGGCTTCTTCGTGGTTTTCCCTCTAATTTCCATTCGCTTTGTCGACCAAATGGGTTGGGCTGCGCTAATGGTCGGTATTGCGCTCGGCCTGCGACAACTGACGCAGCAGGGGTTAGGAATTTTTGGCGGCGCCATTGCTGACCGGTTCGGCGCAAAACCCATGATTGTCACCGGCATGCTGTTGCGTGCGGTCGGGTTTGCCACGATGGGTATCGCCCACGAACCCTGGTTACTGTGGCTTTCATGCTTTATCTCCGGTGTTGGTGGCACGTTATTCGACCCGCCTCGCGCCGCACTGGTCGTTAAACTGGTTCGCCCGCATCAACGAGGGCGCTTCTTCTCAATTTTGATGATGCAAGACAGCGCGGGCGCGGTAATTGGTGCGCTGCTCGGCAGTTGGTTGCTGCAATATGATTTCCGTCTGGTTTGTGGTGCCGGTGCGGTGATGTTTGTTATTTGCGCGATCGTCAATGCCTGGTTGCTGCCTGCGTATAAACTTTCCACCATCCGCACCCCCATGCTTGAAGGGATGGGACGCGTGCTGCGTGACAGAAGATTTGTCACGTACGTGCTGACGCTCGCCGGTTATTACATGCTTGCAGTGCAGGTCATGTTGATGCTGCCGATTATGGTCAACGAAATTGCCGGAACGCCTGCCGCCGTGAAGTGGATGTATGCCATTGAAGCCGCGCTGTCGTTGACACTGCTCTACCCGATTGCCCGCTGGAGTGAAAAACGCTTCCGCCTTGAGCAGCGCCTGATGGCTGGGTTGTTCCTGATGACACTGGCGATGCTGCCGATTGGCCTGACGAATAATCTCCAGCAGTTGTTCACGCTGATTTGCGTGTTTTACATCGGCTCAATCATTGCTGAACCTGCCCGTGAAACACTGGGTGCATCGCTCGCAGATTCCCGTGCTCGCGGGAGTTATATGGGATTCAGCCGTTTGGGTTTAGCCATTGGTGGTGCTTTAGGTTATGCCGGGGGCGGTTGGCTATACGACGCAGGAAAAACGATCAACCAGCCGGAACTCCCGTGGATGATGCTCGGGATTATTGGCGTGATCACCTTGATTGCGCTGTGGTGGCAATTTAGCGCTAAACCGGTCGAACCGTCGATGCTTGAGCCAGGTAACTAGTTTGCGGCCCTCATTTTTCTCTACCATACTGAAAAGTTGACGGATTTAGTCCGTAAATCAAAATGGAGGAATAACGTGAAGCTTTATATCTACGATCACTGCCCTTTTTGCCTCAAAGCACGCATGATTTTTGGCTTAAAGAATATCCCCATTGAGCTAAATGTTCTGCTAAATGACGATGAAGCCACCCCGACAAAAATGGTTGGCAAGAAAGTGGTGCCCATCTTGCAAAAAGACGACAGCCGCTATATGCCTGAAAGCATGGATATCGTGCACTACGTCGATAAGCTTGATGGCGAACCACTGCTGACGGGGAGTACCCACGCGGCTATTAGTGACTGGTTGCGCCACGTCAATAGCTATGTTCAACAGTTGCTCCTTCCCCGTATTGCTAAAGCTCCCTTTGATGAGTTTGCCACACCGGAAGCGCGGGCTTATTTCGTCCACAAGAAAGAGGCGATGAGCGGTTCTTTCGCTGACCACCTCTCGCATTCGCCGGGCCTTATCAAGAAAATATCAGACGATCTGCGCAAGCTCGATAAACTCATTGTGCAACCTAATGCAGTCAATGGTGAACTATCTGATGATGATATTCATCTATTCCCACTGCTGCGTAACTTGACGCTGGTTGCCGGAATTGAGTGGCCAAGCCGTGTGGCGGCGTACCGCGATAATATGGCCAAACAGACGCAAATTAATCTGCTTTCATCCCACGCAATTTAATTGCCGTTAAGGCTTTTCCCCAGAGCGGGTAAGCATAATGCTCACCCGCTGCATTCGCCCCTGCAAGACTTGCAATCTGGTTTTCAGTTTTTTCCGGTAGCACTACCTGCACGATTAGATCATGATGTTGCATGTCAGGATCTGTTTCAAAGCAGCATGTTAAGGAACTCCATGAAAAAGATAGTTTTAGCCGCAGCATTAATACTCTGCGGATTAGTGGTGGGTTGTAATCAGCTAACGCAATACACCGTCAGCGAACAGGAAATCAACCACGCGCTGCAAAAACGCAATAATTTCTCTAAAGATATTGGCCTGCCAGGCGTTGCCGATGCCCATATTGTATTGAACAATTTAACCAGTGCGATTGGCCGTGAAGAAGCGAATAAAGTCACGTTAACAGGTGATGCCAAACTGGAAATGACATCGATTTTCGGCGATCAAAAAGCCAACATCAAACTGAAGCTAAAAGCGTTACCAACGTTCAATAAAGAGCAAGGCGCAATTTATTTGCAAGAAATGGAAGTAGTAGACGCGACTGTCGAACCTCAAAAAATGCAAACCATTGTCCAGACACTTATTCCGTATCTGAATCAGTCACTGCGCAATTACTTCAATCAACAACCGGCTTACGTGTTGGGTGAAGACCGCAGTACCGGTGAGAATCTGGCTAAAAAATACGCTAAAGGGATTGAAGTTAAGCCCGGCGAAATTGTGATTCCTTTCACTGAGTAATTATCACTACATTGGGGAGGGTCGTACCCGCTCCTCCCCAAGAAAATCTCAACGAAAATGGTGCAAAGCGAAACGTTTGCGCTTATTCTTTGTGTCCGGCACAAATCATCGTTAAATCCTTCCTAGCCGGAGCACTTTCATGACCGTATTACCTCAGGTATTAAAAATTCGCCGCCCAGATGACTGGCATGTTCACCTTCGTGATGGTGACATGTTAAAAACGGTGGTGCCTTATACCAGCGAAACTTATGGTCGCGCGATTGTCATGCCAAACCTGGTGCCGCCAGTCACAACGGTCGAAGCCGCCATTGCCTATCGCCAGCGTATTCTGGATGCCGTACCGCAGGGGCATAATTTCGAACCCCTGATGACCTGTTATCTCACCGATTCTTTAGACCCGAACGAAGTTGAACGTGGGTTTAATGAAAACGTGTTTACCGCAGCAAAACTCTATCCTGCCAATGCGACAACGAACTCAAGCCATGGTGTCACCAGCACCGCCGCGATTTTACCGGTGCTTGAGCGCATGCAAAAAATCGGCATGCCGCTGCTTATTCACGGCGAAGTGACGCACGCTGACATTGATATTTTTGACCGTGAAGCGCGTTTTATCGAAACCGTCCTTGAGCCTTTGCGCCAGCAATTACCGGAACTGAAAGTGGTGTTCGAACACATCACCACCAAAGATGCCGCGCAGTATGTGAAGGAAGGAAACTCCCTGTTGGGCGCGACCATTACTCCGCAGCACCTGATGTTTAACCGCAACCACATGTTGGTTGGCGGCGTGCGCCCTCACCTGTATTGCCTGCCTATTTTAAAACGCAGCATTCATCAGGAAGCGTTGCGCGAACTGGTTGCCAGCGGATGTGACCGTGTGTTCCTCGGTACAGATTCCGCGCCACACGCGCGTCATCGTAAAGAAGCAAGCTGTGGCTGTGCGGGTTGCTTTAACGCGCCGTCAGCCCTGGGCGCATACGCGACAGTATTTGAAGAGATGAATGCGCTTGGGCACTTTGAAGCGTTTACGTCGCTTAATGGCCCGCGTTTCTATGGCCTGCCTGTTAACGAAGAAACCATAGAGTTGGTTCGTACACCGGTCACAATGCCAGAAATTATTGCCACCAGTGATGACAGCATCGTGCCGTTCCTGGCCGGTGAGCAAGTGAACTGGTCAGTAAAAGCTTAATTTTAACGCCCCCTGTTGCATATTGAACAATATAACTGTATACATATACAGTATATTTCACAGGGGGCTGTTATGCGTATTGAAGTCACTATTGCCAAAACTACATCTCTGCCACCAGGCGCTATCGACGCGCTTGCGAACGAACTTTCACGCCGAATAACTCAACACTATCCTGAAAACGAAAACCACGTTCAGGTGCGTTATGCTGCCGCTAATAACCTCTCGGTGTTAGGTGCCAGCAAAGAAGATCGCGATCGCATTAGCGAAATATTGCAAGAGACCTGGGAAAGCGCTGACGACTGGTTTGCTGCGGATTAAAACTCATCATGGAAGGTGGTCGGCTTAACATTGAGTCGCCGCTCATTTCAGGTAAAAAATTCCCTCGTTGTTTTTTATGCCGGGTGTCGCCATCCGGTTTTTTTATTTTTTGAAACTCACCCAGCCGGCTCATTCCACCTTTCTCTTCTTACTCAGAATCTTCCCAATAAAAAAGAATAAAGCGTCGAATTAACGCACAATCGAACCCTGTAATGTAAAAAAAGTGTTGCAGGGTATTTATTTCTTCGTCGAAATAGCTTAATCATTGATATACTTAACTGGCTTCACATTAAACAAGCATTAAACCTCGCGAACCGTTGTCTTAAACACACGTATAAAAGGGGTTATGATGGAAAAAAATAGTGATGTTATCCAGACCCATCCCCTTGTTGGATGGGACATCAGTACCGTAGATAGCTACGACGCACTGATGCTTCGCCTGCACTACCTGACCTCCAATACGCAAAAGCACGACGAAACTGAAATCGGTCAAACGTTATGGCTGACCACGGATGTTGCCCGGCAATTTATATCAATTCTTGAAGCCGGCATTGCTAAGATTGAATCTAGTGATTACCAGGTAAGCGATTATCGTAAGCATTGATTGCCGATGCTGCCCAAATAACACAAGGCACCGTAGAGGTGCCTTTTTTATTATTCTGTTTTGGCACAAAGAGAGGAGAAAAGCGCCATGCATTATGACCTTATCATCGTCGGAAGTGGGTCTGTGGGTGCCGCCGCTGGCTGCTATGCAACACATTCTGGCTTGAATGTCCTGATGATCGATAGCTGTCATCCCCCTCATCAGCAAGGTAGCCACCACGGCGATACACGCCTGATGCGCCACGCCTATGGCGAAGGCGAAAAGTATGTCCCGTTGGTGTTACGCGCTCAGAAACTTTGGGACGCATTACAGGAAATCAGCGGCGAGAAAGTGTTTCATCGCACCGGCGTGATTAATCTCGGGCCGTCTGATTCAACGTTTATCGCCACGGTGCAGCAAAGTGCGAAAAACTGGTCATTGCCGCTTGAAACATTGAGTGCTGAAGCAGTAATGACCCGTTGGCCACAGATAACCGTTCCCGAAAACTATCTCGGCTTGTTTGAGCCGAACTCTGGCGTACTGCGCAGCGAGTTGGCGATTAAGACCTATATTCGACTGGCAAACCAGGGTGGCTGTGCTCAGCTGTTTAATTGCCCTGTGACCGACATTCGTCATACCGCTGAAGGTGTGGTCGTTAACACGCAGGAAGGTGAATTCACCGCGGACAAACTGCTGATCAGTGCCGGAACGTGGGTCACCAAATTAATACCTGAACTGCCCATCACCCCGGTGCGTAAAATCTTCAGCTGGCATCAGGCGGATGGGCGCTACAGTGAAAAGAATCATTTCCCGGCTTTTACCGCCGAACTGCCTGATGGGGATCAGTATTACGGTTTCCCAGCGGGCGAGGATAACGAGCTGAAGCTCGGCAAACATAATGGCGGTCAGCCGATAAGCGAACCGCAACAGCGTAAGCCCTTTGGTGCCATCGCGACGGACGGAAGTGAAGTGTTCAGCTTCTTGCGCCAGATAATGCCAGGTGTTGGCGTCTGCATGCATGGCGCCGCCTGCACGTACGATATGTCACCGGATGAAGATTTTATTATTGATACCCTTCCGGGCCATGACAACACACTGGTGATTACCGGTTTGAGCGGACACGGATTTAAGTTCGCCTCAGTGCTTGGGGAGATAGCCTGTCAGTTTGCACTCGGCAAAGAGTGGAGCTTCGACCTTACGCCGTTCTCACTCTCGCGTTTTAAGGTTGCCATAGACTGATGTGATTGATACCCAAAATAATTCAAGTTGCAGGACAAGAGGCTTTAGCCTTTTGAACAGCGCTTGCGCTGGCCCCAAAGGGGCGAGGCTACGCCGAGTAACGCGGCGAATTCACTCCCCCCAGGAGCTTACTAAAGTAAGTGACTGGGGTGAGTGAATGAAGCCAACGCACATGCAGCTTGAAGTATGAAGGGTATTACTCGGGATCGGGGATCCCCAACGTAGTATTCAACGCGCCACGGGATTTGTTGAAAATCTTATTTCCATTTTCCCGTCCTGCACGACGGCGGCGTTGTTCTTCAGGAGAAAGCGCCAGCTCTTCACGACAAATTTCACTACAGCATCCGGTAAACTTCTCAGCACAACTTGGGCACTGAATAAACAGCAGATGGCAGCCGTCATTTTTGCAGTTGGTATGGTTGTCGCAAGATGCGCCGCACTGATGGCAATGGGCAATCACATCATCGGAAATGCGCTCGCCCATACGTTCGTCGAAAACAAAGTTTTTCCCGACAAAACGCACCGGAATGCCTTGTTCACGCGCACGTCTTGCGTACTCGATAATCCCGCCTTCAATGTGATAAACGTTCTTAAAACCATTGTGTAGCATCCAGGCGCTGGCTTTCTCGCAGCGGATCCCACCGGTACAATACATGACAATTTTCTTGTCTTTGTCTTCCTGAAGCATATCGACCGCTTTCGGCAACTGCTCACGGAAGGTATCCGCAGGGATCTCCATCGCATCCTGGAAATGACCCACTTCGTATTCGTAATGGTTGCGCATGTCGATGAACACCGCTTCCGGGTCGTCGAGCATAGCATTCACGTCTGCCGCTTTGAGGTATGCGCCGACATTGCTGGCATCAAACGACGGGTCATCAATTCCATCCGCGACAATACGGTCGCGAACTTTCATGCGTAATACCCAAAACGATTTGCCGTCGTCTTCGAGCGCAATATTCAGGCGCACGCCATTGAGTGCGGGATGAAAACCGTAAAGTGTTTCGCGGAACGCATCCACTCGGCTTTGAGGAACGCTGATTTGCGCGTTAATCCCTTCATGGGCGAGGTAAACGCGACCAAATACATTGAGCGATGTAAACGCCTGGTAAAGCGCATCACGAGTCGTTTGAGGTTCTTCAATGGTGAAATATTTATAGAATGAGATCGTGGTGCGCGGCTCAGTTTCAGCCAGCATGCGCACACGCAATTCTTCATTCGATATGCGGTTGTGTAACACTGGCATGGTGTTCGCTCTGCAATCGTTGAGAAAAAAGTGGGCTGCATCATATAGCAATTAACGTTAATTTACATCCCTGCATTTTGCGTAACATTTCCCTTATCTATCCGCACCAAAAACAACAACAGGTGGAATATCAAGCACTCTGCCACGGTTAATTTTGGATGATTCATAATTAATGTCACAATAGTCTGACTCAAGAAGATCCGGCATTTGCCGTCACAATAGGTTTTACATGACGAACTTACCGCAATTCTCGCGCGCACTACTTCATCCCCGCTATTGGGGAACCTGGTTAGGTATTGGCCTACTCTATTTAATTACTTTGCTCCCTTATCCCGTCATTTATCGACTCGGGCGTGGCCTTGGTCAACTTGCAAGACGGTTTATGAAACGCCGCGTCAGAATTACCCGCCGCAATCTTGAGCTCGCCTTCCCCCACAAAACAGCGGAAGAACGCGAATATTATCTCGAGAAAAACTTCGAATCAGTCGGCCTCGGCCTGATGGAAACCGGCATTGCCTGGTTCTGGCCAACCTGGCGTATTCGACGCTGGTGCGATGTTTCCGGTGTTGAACAGATTCATGCGGTTCAGGAAGCAAAACGTGGCGTGTTGCTCATTGGCATTCACTTCCTGACGCTTGAATTAGGGGCGCGAATGTTCGGCATGAACACGCCAGGAATCGGGGTTTACCGCCCGAATGACAACCCCCTTCTTGACTGGCTACAAACCTGGGGTCGTATGCGTTCGAACAAAAGCATGATCGACAGGAAAGATCTCAAAGGGATGATCCGCGCCCTTAAACAGGGCGAAATCATCTGGTACGCACCGGACCACGATTACGGCCCACGCGGCAGCGTATTTGTCCCATTTTTTGGCGTTGACGAAGCCGCCACTACCACCGGAACCTACACGCTGACACGGATGTCCGGTGCTGCGATTGTGCCAATGGTTCCCAGACGCAAACCGGACGGTAAAGGTTACGAGCTGATTATTCTGCCTGCAGAATTTTCACCCCCGCTGGAAACCCCTGAAGGCACCGCAATCTGGATGAATAAAATCATCGAGCAGTGCATTTTGATGGCTCCCGAGCAGTACATGTGGTTGCACCGCCGTTTTAAAACGCGCCCTAAAGGCGTGCCATCACGGTATTAACTTCGGTACCTGGGTGGCTTTTGCCACCCTTAACTCATTCTGAAATTGTATTTCAGAAACATTGCCCCACCTCGGCTTCAGGCGCATAATTAGCAAGGTAATAATTCCCACACACATCTTTCTCTGCCTTGAAATGGAGCGTTATGACTCTCCCTGAGAACACGATCAACTGGAAACGAAATCTCACCGTTGCATGGCTTGGGTGTTTTCTTACTGGTGTCGCATTTAGCCTGGTTATGCCTTTCCTCCCGCTCTATGTCGAACAACTTGGCGTAACCGGGCACAGCGCGCTCAACATGTGGTCTGGGATTGTTTTCAGTATCACCTTTTTGTTCTCAGCTATCGCGTCACCTTTCTGGGGTGGGCTTGCCGACCGCAAAGGCCGCAAGATTATGCTGCTGCGCTCCGCGCTGGGGATGTCCATCGTGATGGTGCTGATGGGCTTTGCGAGTAATATCTGGCAATTTCTGGCGCTTCGCGCGCTGCTCGGGCTGTTGGGCGGATTTGTACCCAATGCAAACGCGTTGATTGCCACGCAGGTACCCCGTCATAAAAGTGGTTGGGCGCTAGGTACGCTGTCTACCGGTGGTGTGAGTGGCGCACTTCTTGGGCCAATGATTGGCGGTTTTCTGGCGGATACTTACGGCCTGCGTCCGGTGTTTTTTATCACTGCTGCCGTGCTCTTTACCTGTTTCGTTTTTACCTTGTTCTGTATTCGTGAACAATTCACTCCCGTGCACAAAAAGGACATGCTTCACGCACGCCAGGTCTTCACATCACTCAAAAATCCTCGTCTGGTGCTAAGCCTTTTTGTCACCACCATGATCATTCAGGTCGCCACCGGATCTATCGCCCCGATTCTTACGCTTTACGTGCGTGAACTGGCGGGAAATGTCAGCAATCTGGCTTTTATCAGCGGGATGATTGCCTCTGTTCCCGGCGTTGCAGCACTGATCAGTGCGCCGCGACTGGGGAAACTGGGAGATAGAATCGGGCCTGAGCGGATTTTAATCTGCGCCCTAGTTTTCTCCGTCTTGTTGCTGATCCCGATGTCGATGGTACAAAACCCGTGGCAATTAGGCGTGTTACGCTTCCTGTTAGGCGCCGCTGATGGCGCGCTGCTGCCTGCGGTTCAAACCCTGCTTATCTACAATTCCAGCAATCAAATTGCCGGGCGTATCTTTAGTTATAACCAGTCATTCCGCGATATCGGTAATGTCACCGGTCCGTTGATGGGTGCCGCAGTTTCAGCCAACTATGGCTTTCGCACGGTATTTTTAGTCACTGGCTGTGTGGTTCTTTTCAATGCGCTTTACTCATGGATAAGCCTGCGTCGCCCAACAGAACGCGTGAGTGTTTCGGAAGATTAACGACAAATACCCAAAATAATTTGAGTTACATCGCGGCGGCAAGAGAACGAACCCCGATGAGCTTACATATGTAAGTGATTCGGGTGAGTGAACGTAGCCAACAAAGAGGCAGCTCGAAGTATGAAGGGTATTAATTTCATACTTGCAACTTTGGAGACAGCGTCAACAATTAACTTGAAATGACACCGGAGCGCGCTCCCTGACCTGTTTACAAAGGAGATCACCATGAGTTTATATGCCACGCTGGAAGAGGCCATTGATGCTGCACGCGAGCTCTACCTTGTAGAAAACCCCGAGCTTGATGAAGAGAGTGCCAGTGTTCAACAACTGAACATTCAAAAGTACATTCTTCAGGACGGCGATATTATGTGGCAGGCCGAGTTCTTTGCTGATGACAGCGAAGATGGTGAATGTTTGCCGATGCTCAGTGGTGAAGCGGCGCAAAGCGTGTTTGATGGCGACTATGACGAAATAGAGTTACGCCAGGAGTGGATCGAAGAAAATACGCTGCATGAATGGGACGAAGGTGAATTTCAACTTGAGCCGCCTCTGGACACCGAGGAAGGACAGACTGCGGCTGATGAATGGGATGAACGATAAGATTTATTCGTAAGGCCCATGGCTGGCATCAATCGGCAGTAACAGTGTGTCGAAGACCAGTGAAAAGGGCAAATCGAGCACCGTGATATAGCGCCAGGCGCTGTCACGCACATCCCACTGCACACCGGGGTAATACTGATTACCGTGTCCCTGCCCCGGTACAGCACGACTAATAATGCTGCCGCACCCACTGAGTACGCACGCGACCATTACCACAACAATCATTCTTAGCAATTTTATCTCCTGCCGCTGAGCGCAAAAAAATGCCGCCCCGAAGGCCGGCATTGATGACGCGATTCGCGCTTTATTTGGACGGTAATGCCTCTGGGTTCAGATTAACCGTTTTGTAGTTATCCACCCAGGACGAATAGCGCTCCGGGTTTGACCACACACGGTAATGCAGACGAGACATGGTTACCGGGTCGCTTAACAACACCAAGCGACGATCGCGATTGAGTTTCTCAGGCGTTTCATTCAGCGCCTGTTCAACGTGACGATCACGGGCAATCTCCAGCACTTGACTTGCACGGTGACGCGCCGTAGCCATCGCCGTAGCCAGGGCATTAAACGACGGGTTAAACACCGCGTGCATAAACCCATCATCCAGCGTACGGCTGCGGTTAAGCTTCAGGTAGTTATCTGTATCGACCAGAACCTGCGGAGGAGAATACTCTTCCGGGATCAGGAACAACTTCCAACGCTTAGTACGCAATCCGATTGTCGCACGGCTTGAAATCACCGAGACGAACGGCGACAGAATCAGTGAGAACACGATTGGCGCAAGCCAGAACAGGAAACGCAAATCCAACCACGCCATCCCAACAGCCCACACCAGCCCCAGCAGAAGCTGAGAACCGTGGCGCATGAATGCTTCGCCCCATGGTGTGGAGTCATCGTCGCGCTGTGGCGAGTTCCATACCACTTCCCAACCGAGGAACGCGCTGACCACAAACACGGTGTGGAACAGCATACGTACCGGAGCCAGTAGCACAGAGAACAGCACTTCCAGCAGCAGCGAAAGCGTCACGCGGAAGAAACCGCCGAACTCTTTCGAGCCTTTGCACCAAATCAGAATGATGCTCAGAAGCTTCGGCAGGAACAACAACACCATGGTGGAAGCAAACAACGCAATCGCCAGTTCCGGACGCCACTGCGGCCACACCGGGAATAGCTGGCGCGGTTGCAGGAAGTATTGCGGTTCTGTCAACGCGTGTACCACCTGCAAGGCAGTCGATAACGCAAGGAACATAAACCACAACGGCGCGGACAAATAAGACATGACGCCGGTCAGGAACACCGCACGGTGAACCGGGTGCATCCCTTTTACCAGGAACAGACGGAAGTTCATCAAGTTACCGTGGCACCAGCGGCGGTCACGCTTGAGCTCGTCCAGTAAGTTCGGCGGCAGTTCTTCATAAGAACCTGGCAAGTCGTATGCAATCCAAACGCCCCACCCTGCACGGCGCATCAGTGCCGCTTCCACGAAATCGTGAGAAAGGATAGAACCGGCGAATGAACCTTCACCAGGCAGCGGTGCTAACGCACAGTGCTCGATGAACGGCTTAACGCGAATAATAGCGTTATGCCCCCAGTAGTGGGATTCACCCAACTGCCAGAAGTGCAAACCCGCAGTAAACAACGGCCCGTAAACACGAGTCGCAAACTGCTGGCAACGCGCATACAGCGTGTCCATGCCGGACGCTTTTGGTGAAGACTGAATAATGCCCGCATTCGGGTTAGCATTCATCAAACGCACCAGGTTGGTCAGGCAGTCACCGCTCATGACGGAGTCAGCATCCAACACCACCATGTAGCTGTATTGATTGCCCCAGCGACGGCAGAAGTCATCGATGTTGCCACTTTTACGCTTCACACGGCGGCGGCGGCGACGGTAGAAGATCTGCCCTTCGCCCTGCACTTCGTTAATCAGCTCCATCCACGCTTTTTGCTCAGCAACACAGATATCCGGGTTGTAGCTGTCGCTCAGGATGTAAACGTCGAAGTGTTGCTGCTGGCCGGTCGCTTTTACCGATTCCCACGTCGCCCGCAGACCCGCAAAGACACGGTCTACGTCTTCGTTACAAATAGGCATAATCAACGCGGTACGGTTTGCCGGATCGATAGGTTCGTCGCCAACCGTTGAAGCAGAGATACTGTATTTATCTTTGCCCATCAGTAGCTGCAGGAAGCCCATCAACGCGGTCCAGAAACCGGCTGATACCCAACAGAACAGAATCGCAAACAGGATCAAGATGCCCGTCTGCAACACATACGGCAGCAGTTGCATGAAGGACACCCACAAATCCTGGCCGAACATGTCGGAAGGATTGATCAGTGCCCAGCCCTGATAAGGAAGAATGGTCTTCATGTACCAGGTTGCAACCACGGTCTGAGAAATCGTCAGCAGCAGCAGAATGTAACGTCGAATCGTCCCGACGGTACGCCATTTCTGCTCAGCTTCAGCTTCTTCTTTCGACATATAGCGAGGATTAACTTCCCGCCCGCGTAAACGATCCCAGAAACGACCGATCGGGTTGGTGCGCCACGGATCGGGGAACATAGAAGAACGCGTTGCTTTTGGCATTGCCTGCAACTGGGTGCGCCCTTCTTCATCCTCAATCAGTTGTTCACCGCCCAACGATCCTGGCCAACTCGCTTCGAGTCGGGCCTTTACCGAGGCTAAAGGGGAATCATCGGCTCTGTCATAGTGGTGCTCTTGCGCATCCAGCGCCTCATGCACCGCTTGCAGATCCGATGCAGGCAGAGCCGCTTTCTGCTCGGCAGAAAGCGGAAGGACATCAATATAAGCAGACGCAGTATCAGTAAACTTATTCATTGGCAGGTAGCTGGTAGCTCCAGGTTTCACTCAACGTTTGATCACCATTGACCAGCGCTGCACGCATTTCAGTCGGTTTCTTCTCATCTTTGACTTTCAGACGTACAGTCAAACGCCAGCCTTTGGTGACTGGGTTATAACGTACCTGGCTGTCAACGATTTCACCATTGTCACCAATGCTGGTTTGAGCTGTAACCGGCGTATCTTGCGGCAGTTTTTTCATATCCGCACCGACGTAATCAACGATAAATGCAATAGTGCCGTCAGGTTGGCGAATCAGATTCGACTGTTTAACATCACCGTTTGAGCGGCGAGTCTGCGCAACATACGCGTTATCTGGCGCATGCATTTTGTCTTCGTCACGGCTGAAAGTAATGGTGTACTTGAAGTTCATCTCTTTGCCTGGTTCCGGGAGTTGATCCGGAGTCCAGTAAGCAACGATGTTGTCATTGGTTTCATCGTTGGTTGGGATTTCAACCAGTTCGACGCGACCTTTACCCCAATCACCTTGCGGCGCAACCCAGGCACTTGGACGCTGATCGTAACGATCGTCAAGATCTTCAAAGCGCGAGAACTGACGGCCACGTTGCAGCAAACCAAAGCCAACCGGATTTTCTGTCGCGAAGGAACTCACCGCCAGATGTTTCGGGTTGTTCAGCGGACGCCAAATCCACTCACCGTTACCGGCATGGATAGACAGACCGTTGGAATCATGTAATTCAGGACGGAAGTTGCTGCCTGGTGATGGCTGATTTGGCCCAAACAGGAACATACTGGTCAGCGGTGCAACACCCAGCTTGCCCACTTTGTCGCGCAGATACACTTTCGACTGCACGTTAACCACCGTGTCACGGCCAGGGGTAATCACAAAGCGATACGCCCCCGTAGCACGTGGAGAATCAAGCAACGCATAGAGGGTCAGCGTTTTATCACCCGCTTTCGGGCGCTCAATCCAGTACTCACGGAAACGTGGGAACTCTTCGCCAGATGGCAAAGCAGTGTCGATTGCCAAACCACGAGCAGACAGGCCATAAACCTGACCTGAGCCAATCACACGGAAATAACTCGCCCCGAGCATGCTGACAATTTCGTCGTTTTTATCTTTGCTGTTGATCGGATAGAGCACTTTGAACCCGGCGAAGCCAAGATCTTTCACGGTGTCTTTATCGTGTTTTACATTACCGAAATTAAAGTAATCCGGGTTGTACTTGATCTTATGAACCGCAGTTGCTGTCACTTCATTGATAGCAACAGGGGTGTCGAAGTACATACCCTGATGATAAAATTCAAGCTTAAATGGGGTCTTTAACTTGCTCCAGTAGGCTTTATCATGATTGAACTGGATCTGCTGATAATCCGCATATTTCATGTCGCGGAAGAGCGAAGGCAGATTGCTTTTCGGTGCTTCGTAGCTTTTGCCCGCTAATGTTTTCGCTTGTTTTGCGACATCATCGATGGTGAAGGCCCAAACCGAGGTGGTATAAAGTGACAACATGACTGCCGCACCGAGCCCACACATTTTCATCATTTTTAGTTTATGTTTCATATTAACCAGCACATCCCCCTTTGTGTGCTTAAATCAATCCAATCCATTTTAATGGAAACTTCTGCTTTCCGACAACCAAATACCCGCATTGTTCAGCGCACTGGCTCAGCCTTTAAGCAAAAAAAGACAACTGCTTACGCTTTCAGAGCCCATCCAGGAGACAGGATGTCATGGTTAGTGTAGGGTTGCCACGGAATTGATACCGTTCGGGACTTCAAGCCTATTGGGATATGTTCTTAAGGATAAGGCGATTCGTCCGATAATGTCTGGAGTATTATGAGTAAAGCACCACAACAACGCGAGTTTTTCCTCGATTCAATCCGAGCCTGGTTAATGCTCTTAGGCATTCCGTTTCATATCTCGCTTATCTATTCAAGCCACCACTGGCATGTCAACAGCGCTGAAGCCTCATGGGGATTAACCCTGTTTAATGACTTCATTCACGCCTTCCGTATGCAGGTGTTCTTTGTCATTTCTGGCTATTTTTCTTACATGCTTTTTTTGCGCTACCCGCTTAAACGCTGGTGGAAAGTACGCGTGGAGCGTGTTGGTATCCCGATGTTAACTGCCATTCCGTTGCTGACTCTGCCGCAATTTTTAATGCTGCAACACGTTAACGACAAAGCAAAAAACTGGCCGGGTCTTACCCCTTACGAAAAATACAACACACTGGTTTGGGAACTGGTTTCCCATTTATGGTTCTTGTTAGTGATGGTGGTATTGACGACAATTTGTTTGTTTTTGTTTCGACAAATGAAAGCCCGTCTTGAGAAGACACCAGAAAATAACGCTTCCGCCATTACGTTAGGAAAGCTCTCAATTGCCTTCCTGGGCTTCGGCTTTTTATACGGCGCCATTCGCCGCACTATTTTCGTTATTTACTCACCGATATTAAGTGATGGTCTGTTTAACTTTGTGGTGATGCAGACGCTGTTTTATCTGCCATTCTTCATGCTGGGTGCTTTAGTGTTTGTACGCCCACAACTGAAAGCCCTGTTCACGACCCCGTCACCATGGTGTGCTGCAGGTGCGGTCGTGGCGTTTTCTGCCTATCTGCTGAACCAGCGTTACGGCAGCGGTGATGCCTGGATGTATGAAACCGAAAGCGTCATCACGATGGTATTAGGACTGTGGATGGTCAACGTGGTGTTCTCACTTGGCCATAAACTGCTGAACTTCCAATCCCGGCGCGTCACCTATTTCGTGAATGCATCACTGTTTATTTATCTGGTGCACCACCCACTGACGCTCTTCTTTGGCGCCTATATCACGCCGCATATTGATTCAAATATTGTGGGCTTTATTACGGGGCTTATCTTTGTGGTGGGTACAGCGATAGTTTTATACGAAATCCATCTGCGCATTCCGCTGCTGCGTTTCTTATTCTCCGGCAAACCGCAGAATGTGGCGGTCAAAGTGGCAAGTTAGAGTAACCACTCAATAGGCAAGCGATAAACTAACCGCACCAGGGCCCGTTGCCAGAAACGGGTGTGCGGTTCTTTCTTCCAGACGATCTCTTTGCCCTCACAGTTTTCCACCCAATTCACTCGCCCCCAGCGGTCTAAACGCAGCGCCCATGCGGCCTCTTTTTGGCTCTGCGTGAAACGTTGGTGGATATCCTCCGCCAGTGCTGCGCTCTCTATCACAAATCCCATTTCGGTATTGAGCATGGCTGAGCGCGGGTCAAAATTGAATGAGCCGATAAATACTTTCTGCTTATCCACGCTGAAGGTTTTGGCGTGCAAACTGGAGCCCGAATGTCCGGTTAGACCCCGGTCGCGCGGCCTGCGAGGGCCGTTGTTTTCTGGTTTTAATTCATAAAGTTCGACGCCATGACGGAGCAATTTTTTACGCCAGCGTGCATATCCGGCATGCACCACCGCGACATCGTTGGCGGCCAGAGAATTGGTGAGGATGGCTATTTTCACCCCTTTGCGCACCAGACCGAGAATTTGCGCGACACCGGCACGAGTCGGGACAAAATAGGCAGAAATAATGTCTATTTCCTGTTTTGGCAGGCCAATCACGTTGATCAGACGCTGTGGGAGCAACGTATGATTGCGCGCCCTTCCCTGCCCCTTACGCGGATCGTCACTGAGCAAACGGGTTTTAGCCCAGTACATATTTAACCTGCGAGCCACAAGATCCGTCGCAAACTGGCTGGTGGTCAGGCGATCAAGATAGCGTCGCGCCGTCGGATCGTTACGCCAGTCGTCGGGTAATTGTACCCGTTGCTGTAGAACATCGGCGTCAACGTCCAGGACTTTGGCAAGCGTCGAAACGCACTGGCTGTTCCAGTAGCGCTCAAAATCCTGGCTGACATTGCCCACCACCGGGCCAACCGCCAGCACATCTAAATCTGAAAACAGCGGTTGTTTACCGACGCCAAAATAGGCATCGCCGACATTGCGACCACCAACAATCGTTGTTTCACCATCCACGGTGAAACTCTTGTTGTGCATCCGGCGATTCAGACGGGCAAAGTCGGTTAGGTAACCAATGGCGCGAAACAAGCGAAATGAGAAAGGATTAAACAGGCGAACTTCAATGTGCGGATGAGAGTTAAGAAGCTCTAAAATATTATCCAGCCCATTGGTGTTGTTATCATCAAGCAACAGCCTGACTCTCACTCCGCGGTCAGCTGCCGCCAACAATGCACTAAATAACAGCCGCCCGGACATATCGTCCTGCCAGATGTAATACTGCACATCGAGGGTATTTTCCGCCATGCCGCACAACAGATAACGTGCGGTAAACGCATCAAGGCTATCCGCAAGAGGATGAATACCGCTCACGCCAGGATGCTCGGCGAGCGCAGGAGTAATCGCTCTCCCCAGGCGGGTGGCGTGATGATTCCTCACGTTAGAGCTGGGCAAGTAGCTGTTGATAAATCTGGGTATTTTCGTCATCGAAACAGACGAAAACGACTTCTTCGGGCAACGGACGCAGACCGATATATCGATAAACCGTATCGACAGCTATTTTCGCGGCCAACTCTTTTGGGAAAGCATAGGCTCCGGTGCTGATTGCCGGAAACGCGATAGTGCGATAACCATTGGCTGCGGCTAAATCCATGCTGTTGCGGTAGGTTTGTTCAAGCAATTCAGCTTCGTTTTCTTCACCACCGCGCCACACCGGGCCGACCGCGTGAATCACCGCTTTAACCGGAATATTTCCAGCTTCAGTAATCACCGCATGCCCAGGTTGACAGTCGCCCTGTTGACGACGAATGACTTCACAGGCCGCCAATAATGCAGGCCCAGCCGCACGATGAATTGCGCCATCAACACCACCGCCGCCCATCAGGGAGGAATTCGCCGCATTGACTATCACGTCAACTTTAGCGTGGGTGATATCGCCTTGTATCACCGACAATCTTTCGCTCATTGGGAAATCTCCAGTTAGTCTTTGAGAGTAGTCTAAACTTGCCGGACCACTGACGTATACCCCAAAAAATTCAGCTTACTGAGGAATTACCTCTGACATCTACCCTCTGATTTTTCTCGATTATCCGATAAAAGCGCCAACATACCTGACGCATTTTTTTATTGCAGGCGCATCTGTAGCAAACTCCTGGCTGCAAAATAGACACTTAAAGAATAATCAGCTCTGGCGTGAAATTAACGGGGAAAGGCTGCTCGCCGCAACAGGCAATCAGTGAATCGTCGAGGCTAACATGATGTAAATAGCGGTCTGGCGGGCAAAGTGTCTGGAGCGGTAAACGCAACTGTTCCATTTGCCAGACCGTTCCGCCACGCTGCTTGAGCACCGCTTCGTGCGCCGTCCAGATGCGCCAGAATTGCCCGATTTGTTGCGCTTCGGGTAAAGATTCCAGCCAGTCGCATAATGGCTCGTCGAAACTGTGGCGGGCAATCGCCATAAACCGCGCCCGTGGACGGATTTGTTCAATATCACAACCGACTTCCCCGCCCCCCACCAGTACGGCAACGCGGGTGGCGTTGTTGCTGATATTAAATTCTGGCAATGACGGATGGTACGGTTTGCCTTGAGCGGCGCGGGCTAATTTTGGTAACGGCCCATCATTGAGCAGCATTGCCAGCAGGATCCTCGCGGCTATCCAGTCCGGCCGGCGACGGCCAGTTGGCGCATCCTGCAACAATTCAGGCGATAGCCAGCGTGTGGCGCACGCATCATTCAACACGCACGCCACCTCGCCGAACGCCAACTGATAGTCGTTTACCGCCAACGGCGCATCACCAGTGAGGTGTTAATCCCACCAAAGGCAAAGTTATTGCTCTGCACAAACTCAGTTTCGATTTTGCGCGCTTCACCCATGATGTAATCGAGATGGCCACACGCCTCGTCAGGTTGAGTTAAATTCAGCGTTTCGGCAAACCAGCCTTCACGCATCATTTCGATACTCAACCACGCTTCCAGTGCACCACACGCGCCAAGCGTATGACCCAGGTAGCTTTTCAGCGAAGAGATTGGCGTGTTAGCGCCAAAAACCGCCGCTGTAGCGTGACTCTCAGCAATGTCGCCACGGTCAGTTGCCGTGCCATGGGCGTTAATGTAGCCAATGTCGCTGGCTGAAAGCCCCGCAGAACGCAGGCTGTTTTCAATACAGATTTGCATCGTTTCTTTCTGCGGCTGGGTGATATGCGCGGCATCGCAGTTGGTATGGAACCCGGTAATCTCCCCATAAATCGTCGCACCACGCGCCAGTGCATGATCCAGATCTTCGAGGATCAATGTGCCCGCGCCTTCCCCAATCACCAGGCCATCACGCTGCTTATCAAACGGCGAGGGAGTGCTTTTCGGTTGGTCATTGCGCTGGCTGGTAGCAAATAGCGTGTCAAACACCGCCGCTTCCGACGGGCATAACTCTTCCGCGCCACCGGCGACCATGACAGTCTGGTAGCCGTGACGAATCGCCTCCCAGGCATAACCAATCGCCTGGCTGCCGGAGGTACACGCACTTGACGTCGGGATCACGCGGCCACGCAAACCAAAGAACAGCCCGGTATTCACCGCTGCGGTATGCGGCATCATCTGCACGTAGGTCGTGCCGGTAATATTGCGGGTGTGCTTTTCAGTAAGCATGGTGGCGAATTCGCTCACAGGGCCCGTGCTTCCCGTGGATGAACCGTAAGCAATACCTGCTTTACCGCTGGTGAGAATCGGGTCGTCAAGCAAACCAGCCTGAATTAACGCAAGCTCTGTCGCACGCGTTGCCAGCAACGACACGCGCCCCATCGCCCGAATACGCTTGCGCGTATAGTGTTCAGGAAGGGTAAAATTATCGACCGGGGCACCGAGCATGGTGTTGAGTCCGTCGTAGACTTGCCATTCCGGCATATGTCGTACCGCATTTTGACCGGACTTCAAACCCACGGCCACATCCTGCCAGTTATCGCCAAATGCCGTCACGCCACCCATTCCGGTGACGACCACACGGCGAATCACAGCATACCTCCGTTGATGGAGATAACCTGGCGTGTGACGTAAGCGGCAACTGGCGACATCAAGTAACGCGCAAGTCCTGCCACTTCTTCGGGCATCCCCATACGCTGGAGTGGGATCAGGCGCATCGCTTCGTTGAGCGCGGCCTCTTCCATTTCGATCATTCCAGTATCAATCAGGCCTGGCGCTATGCAGTTCACGGTGATTTTGCGTTTCGCCAATTCGATTGCCAGCGCTTTGGTCGCCCCAATAATCCCCGCTTTGGCGGCACTGTAATTCACCTGACCACGGTTACCCATCATGCCCGAAACCGACGAAAGCGTGATAATACGCCCGCCGTTACGCAGGCCAATCATCGGCATCACGCACGGCTGAATCACATTATAAAAACTGTCGAGGTTAGTACGAATGACACCGTCCCAATCGTCATCACTGAGGGCCGGAAACGCGCCATCACGAGTGATACCCGCATTGTTGACCACGCCCCAATACGCGCCGTGAGTTTCGATGTCAGCGTCAATAACATGGCGGCACTGGCTGCGGTCTGCGCTATCAAACTGCATGACGCGCCCTGTTCCGCCCAGCGCTTTTATTTGCTCAAGCGTTTGCTGTGCGCCTGATTCGTCACGATGGTAGTGCACCACCACGGCAAATCCGTCGGCCGCTAGCCCACAGGCAATTGCCCTGCCGATCCCTTTGCTGGCACCGGTTACTAATACTGTCTGAGTCATCTTGCTGCTATCCCATTAAAATACCCGTCATACTTCAAGTGGCATCTTTGTTGGCTTGCCGCCGCGATGCCACCTGAATTATTTAGGGTAGTAATTGTTCTAATTCATTATTATCAGGCTGATAGGTATTGACCCGCCCGCTCGCCAGTATGTTGCCATCCGCGAGAATTTGTCCTTCAAAACACCCTATTTTTTCATCACGCATCAGGAGCGTGACATGACATTCCAACTGCAAACCCTGCTCAAAAGAACCTTCCGGACAACGTACCCCTCTTCCTCCCAGCAGCATCCCCACGCGGCTTGCTTCTTCGCCGTTATGCATTGCGTGCCAACCCGACCACACGCCCACGGTCTGCGCGATAAGCTCGATGGCAAACCAGCCAGGTAAATGACCGTCCGCATTGAGAAACGGTGCCAGCACTCCGTGACGGCTTACCGTAACCCGACAATGCGCACTTTCTTGTTCCACGGCCACGACCGACTCCAGCAGACACATGGGTGCTTCGTGCGGCAAATAGTGGTGTGGGGCAAGAAAATCAGTCATGAGAAACTCCAAAAATCAGGCTGGTATTGTTACCGCCAAAAGCAAATGAGTTCGACAGCATTATTGGTTTGGTAAATGGCTGTGGAGCGCCGAGTAAACCACAAGGCGCAAGAGTCAGGTCTTGATGCGCATCAGTGAAATCTTGAGCAGGCAGCGGCAAACCTCGCGATAACAGCAAATAACAGAGCACCGCTTCACAGGCACCTGCGGCGCCTAACGTGTGTCCTGTCAGATGCTTAGTGGAGCTGCAAGGGACGCTTTCGCCAAAAAGTTGATTCACCACTTTGGCTTCAATTTCGTCATTCAGACGCGTGGCAGTGCCATGCATATTAATATAGCCAATGTCCTGTGGGCGGAGTTTAGCCTCACCCAGCGCCATTTCTATCGCGCGAATCGCACCGACACCTTCAGGATGAGGAGCGGACATATGCCAGGCATCAGACGATTCACCCACGCCCAGCAACTGTACTTTTCCCGGCTGTTTCGTCAGCAAAATCAGAGCCCCAGCCTCACCAATGGTGATCCCGTTGCGTTCCGCGCTAAACGGTTTACAGCGTACATTGCTTAACGATTCCAGACTGTTAAAACCGTTGATTGGCATGCGGCTTAGCGTATCTGCCCCGCCAACAATTGCCGCATCAACCATCCCGGACTCAATCAACCGCTTACCGGTAATAATAGCTCGCGCACTTGAAGAACAGGCGGTGGAAATCGTCAACGCGGGGCCAAAAAGTTGCAGATAATCACTCAGAAAACGCGAAGGATCGCCGAGTTCTTGTTGGCCATAGCGATATGCCGCGGGCGGTTTACCAGCATGGGTGCCACTCACCATGCGATCGCCTTCATCAAGCCCGGAAGTACTGGTTCCCAGCACCACCGCCACGCGTTCATTGCCATAACGGGTAATCGCGTCATCCACCTGCGGGCGAATTTGTGCCAGTGCGGCGAGCAACAAGCGGTTGTTACGGCTATTGTATTGCGCCATTTCTGGTGGAACGTCCGGCAGGTTGCCGGTGACCCGTCCTACCCAACACTCACCGTGTTGCAGCCAGCCGTCGCGGTCCCGCTCAAGGCCTGGCGCGATGTTGGCCTGCAAATTCCCCGCGATTTCGTCGAGGTTATTGCCTAACGCATTGACCATTCCGGCAGCAGTTAACGTAATCATGATTAGCTTTCCAGGTGCTGAATACTGATGACATAGCCGAAACGATGGTGATGCACACTGACTGGCTGGCGACTTCCGTCACGCGTCAGGTAATGAATGGTTTCAATCAGCTCACCCTGGTCGTCACGTAATTCACGTCGCGAGTCGATATCTTTCAGTATCCACCCCGCCGGCAGTTGCGGTTGCCAGGCGCTTATCGGCCAGTAACTCAACATAATATCGGCAAGAACCTGGCTGGCTGGAGGTAATTCTGGCAGCGTAATGGACTGCTCGGTTTTAATACCCGATTGTGAGTAGGTCAGACGGAATAAACGGATGCCCAACGGGGATAAACCGGCCAGCATCACTTTTTCTTTGTCCGCATTCAGCAGCACCATCAGCGACTGAGTTTTGCCTTTAACCTGAGCACTCAGCAGTTGTTGTTCAGTGATTGACGGCGAAATGCCGGGAGCCGGTAGCGTCACCAGAGTACCCGGCTTTAACCAGGCTTGTGGACGGGTGTTGTCGGGTTTAGGCGAACTGCAGGCGCTGAGTAAAAACAGACCTGACAATAAGGCCAGAATAGGTAATTTTCTCATGGTTATCTCGCTCCCTCTCCTTGGGTCGATGGGGGTAAGGCTAATGGCGCAGTTAAAAATGCGCAGAAGATCCCGCAGCTCAACACAATGCCAAAACTTGCGATGGCTTGTGTCTGGCTAAAGACCAGCATGCCTAAGGTGAAAAGTGTGGTCAGCAAGGCCACGCTGATGGCGAGCAACGACGTCAGCGGTGTACCGCGCGGATTACTAAAGAACAGGGTGTAATTAATGCCAATGCCCAACACCAGCACCAACGCCAGTAATGAAAACAGATTCAGCGCATGCCCGCTAAACGCCAGTGCAGCAAGGCCACCGCCGAGTGATAACAACGACGGCACCACATTCAGCAAACCGCGTTTTAGCCCTAATCGCAGCACATAACTCAGCGCAATCGCGGCCACGGCAATCACCAGTAATCCCGCCAGTAAACTACGAAAATGGCTGAACAGCTCATTGAACATGACTTTCCTGTCAACCCAACTGACACCGGGCAGTTTTGCCGCAAGTGTCGCAAGCGCTGCGCTGTCACGAACACCGCTGACCGGCACCAGTGCGCCACTTTTACCGTCCGGCAAAGACAGCCACAACAAACGCCAGCCGCTGCTAATGACGCTCTTTTGCCACAGTTCCGGCGTGACCGGCATTTGCTGAAGATTCGGCGCAGTGATGGTCACTCCGCTTTCCGCCAGCCGTTTTTGTAAAATCGGCGCGGCTTCACGCAGCAATTGCAAATCTGCCTGCTGCTGTTCAAGCGAGGCGAGCGGGATCAGTCGATAACTGTCGATAAGCTGGCTCTTTTGCGCGCCAGCCAGAACAGGGGCCAGTTTTTCGAGGCGTTGTAGCGTTTGTTCAGCCGTGTCGCCGTAAACGACAAACCATTTTTGATCCATCCCCTGCCCGGTTAGCGCGGTAATCGCCTGCTCCTCACGAACCAGATCCTGGGGTAATGCCTGAAAACTAGCGATGTCATCATTCACTTTTAATGATGCAATCCCCACGAGGCTGATGACCAACAATGCCAACGGTATACCAAAGCGCACCGCTTTATTGTTTTGCCACGCATTCAACCAACCTTTAAGCAACGTGCTACAAGGTACCGGTCTGACGGGCAGACCGCGCACTGCGAACGGATACCAGCACACCACCGTGAGACAGGACGCGATCAACCCACTGGCGGCAAACACCGCGAGCTGGCGAATGCCAGGGAATGGCGCGAAGATCATGATCAGATAGGCGATGGCTGTGGTCGCTAATGCCAGCAACAAGGCGGGCAGCACTTTGCGTAAACTGGCGATGGGCGAGTTTTGCGCGCCATGCACCATGCGCTCGGTGAGATAATAGAGCGTGTAATCCGCCGAAACACCCACGATGCTCATACTCATCACCAGCGTCATCAGATGCAGTTCGCCAAAACACAACAACGTTATTGCCGTTCCTGCCAGCGCGCCGATGGCGACTGACGTGGCACATAACAGTAATGGCCGCACCGAACGAAACACCAGTAGTACCAGCAGCAACACGCCAATGACCGTTGCAAGCCCCAGCGTGGAGACATCATGTTTTGCCTGCTGGCTGGCATAATCGCTGTAGAACAAGGTGCCGCGCGACATCACCTGCGCCTGCGGGAATTGCTGTTTCAGGTTTTGTTCTAAAGCCCGCAGTTGCTCGACTGCCGCGCGCCCTTGCTGCATATCAAATGAGGAGCCTGTTAGTTCCCCGTGCAGCAAATACCAGTAGCGCCCCTGTTTATCCCGCGCCACCAGCCAGCCGTTTTGCAACCGCATTTGACTGGCGGTTTGTTGCAGTGCCAGTTGCGATCCACGTACCAGCATCAAGGGATCGTGGGCTAACTCTTTCCCACTGACGCCAGAAAACGCCGAGTAGAGTTGCGATAACACCCACTGCGCCTGGGCTTCACCGCCGTTTTGCAAACGGCTGCGGGTCTGGTTATCCACCAGACCATTACGGTTTTCGAAGTAAAACTTCCCCCACTCCTGCTGGCTGCTGGCATCCATCGGCCCCTGGACATCTTGCAGGAACGGCTGCTGTTGCAGTTGTGATTGCCACCACTGCGCCGCAGCGGTATCCGGCGTATTACCCGGGCTGACCATCCACATCATCTGCCTGTCGAGACGTTGCAGAAAACCGTTCTCTATTTGCGGAGGGACGTTCCCCAGGCTGCTGGCCGGAAGCAACGACAATACGCTGCTGTCGAGTCGCGCCCTGGGGAGCAAAGTTGCGAGCAACACCACAAGCAGAGTGACTATCGCAAGCCAGCCCCATGCCAGGCGACGATGCACGTCAGAAAGCGAAGCGCTGCTGCTCTTCATGAGTCAATTTTCGTGGGTCCAGTCGGTGATTACTAAAGGAGATCTCAGTGAAATCGCCCTGCAAATCGTTCAGTTCGATGCGATTAAGCACCTTATCGCCCTGCAGCGTGATAGTGCTAAACAGTTTATCGAGCGGCGTGGTGGTCGGCGTTAATACCAGTTGCCATTTGCCGTTGCCCTGGTCGGTAAAGACATGAGAGAAGTTTTCATCGAGTACTTTCCGGTCAGCCTGGAATAACGCCCGTAACAAATGGTTGAACTGGAACATTTGTGGGTTGCTGTCTGCGGTGATGATTTGCGGAGCCTGGCTGCCCATCACCTGGACCATATGGCTGTCATCCAGTACCAGCGTCATTGGGAAGGGATGCTGTTGCTGCCACCACAAGCCTTTGCTTTTCGCGATAAGCACTTCGCCACTGGAATGCAGCGGTTGCGCCATTCCGCTAATTTGCCGTTCTTGTTGGAATTTAGCCCGCACGATGGGCTGCGACGCAAAACTGCGTTGCACGTCATCGAGGGTTATTGCGCTCGCCGTATAGCTGATAAACAGCAAGGCCATTAAAAGAATCTTATTCATTACTCAAGCCCATGCGTTCAAAAAGGATTGGAGGGGAAACAAAACACAGTTCGCCACTGGTTGCCGAAACAGCAACCTGAATGGTGTAACCGGTGGTGGTGCGTTTACCATTTTGCGCATCAATAATTTCATAGCCGATTTTCAGGCGGTTTTCGTACTCCAGTATCGTGGCCCGAACCAGAATCTGTTGTTCAAACTTCACCACATCGCGGTATTTCACGCGGGTGTCGACCACCGGCCAAACGTAACCGGACTCTTGCATCGCACGGTATCCATAATCAAACTGGCCGAGCAATGCCTCGCGCGCCACTTCAAAGTAACGGAAATAGTTACCGTGCCACACCACGCCCATCGCATCGACATCATGGAAGGGAACTTTGATGCTGACCTCAACGGAAAAACGTGGGTCATTTAACATCCGGACTCCTTTTCTGGCGGTAACTGCCAGAAATCATAAAAATTAAACCAATCGAGCGGCGAACGCAGTGCGTACACTTCCAGACGCTGCGCGTATTGATCAATGATCGCTTGTAGTGCCTGTGACCGGGTAGCTCGCGGCAGCAGCAGCGGGTCGGCAAAGTTTTCGGCGTGAATACGCAGTTTGCCCTGCTCACGCAATACCATCATTAAAATGACTGGGCATCGTAATGCAGCAGCCAGGATAAACGGGCCTTGTGGAAACGGCGCTGGGCTGCCCATAAACGTACTCCAACAAACACGCCTCTCCCCGCCGCGCTGAGAATTAACTGCAATCCGATCACCGACAATGGCCACCCATTCACCGGCATCCAGCTTGTCTTGTAACAGCATCGCCGTCTGCGGCCCGATATGGCTTACGGGAAGTAAGTTCACCGCCGCCTGCGGAGCAATTTCTTCGATAATCTGGCGAAAACGTTGTGCGTGGTCAGTGAATACCAGCGCATTAATAATAAGCCCGGCTTCAACTTGCGCCAGCGCGCGGCTGGCTTCGATGTCACCGAGGTGAGCGGCAAGAATTAGCTTCCCCTGCCCTGCTTGCGGCTGCAAAACTTCACGGCTGCCGGGCGCAAATTCAATGTCGCGCCCCCAGACAATATCGCCCCGCCAGGCAGCGATTTTATTGAGCATCGCATCGCCAAAACGTAAGAAATGGCGATAGCTGTTTAGCCCTTTTGGCAACGTCATGTGCTGACGTTCCGCCTGTAACCTGACACGCTCCAGCCACTGCTGAGAAGCTTTGCGCTGCGTGCTTCCTGTCACCCACATCCACGCCACCACCGGATAGAGCAAGACGTTGAATGCACGACGCCCTAAACGCTGGTAAATGTTGAGCATCAGACGCATACCCGCCAGCCCTTTACGTTCGGGGATTTGCGCCCAATGCGTGCGTTGGCGACGACGAGCGAGGAGTGCAGGAATGCGGGGTAACATGCCAAAAAACAGTCGGGTGTGCATCCAGGAGATACGCAGGTTGTCATGCAGCGCATCAAAATGCGACACGCCATCTTGCGGATAAATCACACGGGTAGGCAAAAATCGACTGTCGGTTCCCGCCCAATACAGCCGCACCATGATTTCCGTGTCGAAATCCATTCGTTTGCCGGGGGGATGTTTCGCGATAGCCGCAAGCGTTGCCGCCAGCGGATAGACACGGAATCCGCACATGCTGTCTTTCAATGACAACGAAAGCGTTTCAATCCATACCCAAACATGCGTGACATAACGCCCATATAAACGCGCTTTGGGGACGGATTCGTCGTACTCCGGCATGCCGGAAATCAGGCTTTCGGGATAAGCCTGTGCCTCAGCTAAAAAACGCGGCACATCTTCAATGCAGTGCTGCCCGTCGGCATCAAGCTGTAATGCGTGGCTAAAACCTGTCTGTGCCGCCGCTTTCAGCCCGGTCACCACGGCTTCCCCTTTTCCCTGGTTCTTTTCCAGTTGGATAAGCGTGACGCCGGTTAATTGCGCCAGTTGCTGTTTGGTGGCCGACTCGCTACCGTCATCAACAATAATGCACGGCAGACCAAACGGTTGCAGGCGTGCCAATACCGCTGCCATCGTCGCGCCATGGTTATAGCATGGGATCACAACACAAGGACGAAAAGCCGTGGCCGTTACGGACGCCGACGTTACGGACTCCTCCGTTACAGACATAGTTTGATCTTCCCGCTGCTGGCCGGAACGCCACCTTGTTCAGTCAACAAGGTGTAGGAAAAACTGAGCACGCTGCGTGCCGCATCCCATTGCAGATTCAGTTCCAGTTCAGTTTGCGGAACAATCGGACACTGGAATTTCACATTATCAATCGAACTAAAGCGCATTTCAGGCGCGAGCTCTGCACCGTAAGCCATCACCCAATCAAGTTGTGCGACGCCCGGTAATATCGGTTGCGTGGGGAAATGCCCCGCGAACCAGCCTAATGTTGCCGGAACCGCGAGTCTCAAACACAATTTGCCCACTTCAGGTTGCGAACGCTGTAACTCAACGGGTTTCATCAAATAACTCCTGTAATTGCGCCCACGCACGCTTGCTCTGGCTATTGAGCGGAATACGCTCGACGACGCGCCAAAAACGTGGAATGGCGAGTGGCTCAAGCCAGGCACTGAGCGCTTCTCGCCATTGTTGCTTGCTGGTGGCATCCGCTTTGGGGGCGACCACCACGGCGCCGAGGGCGATGCGCTTGCCCCGTGTAACAGGGACCACGGCCGCATCTTCAATCCCCGGTAATGCCATCAATCGACGTTCAATTTCACTCAGTGAGATCCGTTTTTCTTCGATTTTAACAATGCGATCGCGTCGCCCGATTAAACGAAAACGCCTTTGCGCGGTAAATTCGAGAATATCATCAAGCTGGACGTGGCCTTGATGAATCAACGGTGATGCAACGCGCCAGCCATCGCCCTGCGGGGTAAATTGCACCGCCGGGAAGGCTTGCCATTCCGGATCGGGCTTATCATGTTCACGCCACGCCAGCACGCCCGTTTCGGTGGTGCCGTAAATTTCTGATACGGGCGTTTTAAGCCAGGCGAGCGCCTGCTGTGCCGTGTCGTCATCGAGTTTTCCGGCGGCGGATATCACTCGTTTGAAGACCGGGGCGGCGAGATTAATATCAAGCCGTTTTAAAAATGCCGGGCTACTGATAAACAGCAATGGATGAGCCGCACGTGCTGCTAATTGCTCTGGAAAATGAATCATCAAAGCATCGCAGGCCAGGCCGAGCGCCATCGGCAACATCACGCGGAAGGTGAAACCATACAGATGCTGATGCGACACCGACCCCACCAGGCGACAATCGTGCAGATCCTCGCCCCACAACGCCGCCAGCCAGACGATTTCTTCATCCAGCGCACACAGCGTTTTGAAGATTTGTGTCGGTTCGCCCGTTGACCCCGAGGTAAAGAACACCACGCCCGCATCATCGGGAACCGGTTCAAACGACGTCAATGCGGGATAATCCAACGTTTGTGGATTGAGCACCGGGCAGTCGAGGTTTAGCGGTACATCGCTAATCACGCCACAAAAATGACGCTGCTGTTCACGCAGTTGGGCTTCGCGACTGTGGCCTGGTAAAACCGGCGTTTTACCGGCATGCAGCGTCGCTAAAAGTGCGGCAATAAAGTCATAACTGTTGTCAAAACAGAGCGCCCAGCGCTTGCCCGGCTGGCAATGCAGCCAGCGGTAAATACGCTGTACGTCTTTCATTAAATCGGTTTGCGTGAAGCATTGTTCCCCGGCAAACGCCACCACATGCTGCGGATGACGGTCGCCACTCAACCACTTCGCCAGCGCCAACGGACTATTCATAGCGACGTTTCACCCGCAGTCGTATCAGCCATTCGCCCGCAAATAACAGCCCCATCAGCAGGTAACTTGCCATTCCATTCCACAGAGTCCACCAATGAACGTTTCCCGCAAGGCACGTCCACAATGAAACGCTGCCGTTAAAAATAAAGAAAATGCACCAGACTTGAGTGACCCGGCGAGTGTAACGGACCCCTTCAGGAGGAAGATCCCCTTCGCGCCAGCGTGCCAGGCGTTCAATAAGCGACATCCGCGTAAACAGGGATGAACCAAACAATGCCAGCATTACCGCATTGACGACCACCGGATACCACAGCAGCAGTTGGGCTTCTCGCATCCAGATGCTGGCAATAGTGAGCACCGTGCCCGCCAGCGCCAGCCCTTTAAACGCTTGGCTTAGGGCGCCGGTTTTTCCACGCAGCGCGCATAAGCGCAGGACAAAGCACAGCGCCAGACACGGCAATAAAATGCGTAATTTTGGATATGAGATAGCTAACCAGACGGCAAAGGGCCAACCTATTACGGCTAGCCCTCCAGCGATACTCAGTGCTTGTTTTGCCCGCACGCGTTAAGACTCGCTATGCAAACGCTCAACCGCGTCCACAACATCCTGCACTGTGCGTACTGATTTAAAATCTTCCGGTTTAATTTTTTTACCGCTGCGCTTTTGTAGATGCACAACCATATCTACCGCATCAATACTATCCAGATCCAAATCTTCGTAGAGACGAGATTGCGGGGTAATGTTTTCAGGAGAGAGTTCAAATAACTTAACCAGTAACCCGGTGACTTCCTGATAAATATCTTCTTTATTCATAGCGTACTCGTGGTTTCAATCAGGCGCTGTGCGCAGGGTTTTGACTTTTAATAAATGTGGCAAGACTCGCGACGGAATAAAAATGTTCGCGCATCGCTTCGTTTTCAGCGGATAACACCACACCATATCGTTTTTTTACCGCCAGCCCTAATTCCAGTGCATCAATGGAATCAAGGCCCAGGCCGTCATTACCAAATAACGCGGCCTCACTTTCAATCTCATCAACGCTTATCTCTTCCAGATTCAACGTGTCGATAATGAGTTGTTTAATATCGGTCTCTAAAGATTCCATATAATCATCCGAGTCTTAACGAGAATCAGGAACCAGTTCCTGACATAAATATTGGCTTAGACGACGCGCCGCTAACGCAGGGGCATCGTCAAGATTTTCCATAAAGCACCGGCTGTCGATCCGCTGTTTGACACTGACGGTAATCATCGGCTTACGCTTGGGTATCTGATACCAACGGCTGTGTTTGTCCAGATAACGCTGGTCGCAGTGAATATGCACCAGACGTAATTCGCACCCGCTGCGTACCGCAATATTGGCCGCACCGCGCTGGATAACCAACGGCTCGCCCGGACGCGTGCGCGTACCTTCCGGGAAGATCAGAATCGCCTCCCCCGCCACCATGCGTTTCTGGCTTTCAGGAAGTAACGTTTCCCCCTGACTGTTGATCAGGTAATCCGCTGCGCGTATCACACCGCGAAAACAGGGATTTTTCACCAGACTGGCTTTCACCAGGCAGCCAATATGTGGCGCCTGAGAAGCAATAAACACATAGTCGAGTAACGTCGGGTGATTGGCAACAATCAAACAACCCCGGTCGTTGTGTAGTTGTTCGCAATTCTCAAAGCGGTAATCGAACACACCAAGGCCGCGTCCGATGCGTAAAAATAATCGGAAACTGGCGGAAATGCTACGGCGAGCAATTTCACGGCGTTTGCCATTATCGCGCACAAATAATAACAGTAAATTAAACCAAACCAGCGAAAGCACCAGGCCGCCGCTGCCAAACAAGACAAATAACCCGCCGGTCATGAGTACTCGCCAGCCCCATTTCAAGCGCGCCCACATTAATGGCGGCTCCAGCACCATTGAAGGCGCTCACCAGCAAGGGTGAAAGTGGGGTTATCACTCAACCATCCGTGCAAAAATGCCAGCCCCTGCGGTAAACCGCGATCTTCGGTGACCTCGCAAGGCTTGGTTTCACACTGCATTTGCTGGCCACTTTCCAGCAATAGCGCGACGGCAAAGGGCATATTCAGCGTTTTAACCGCGAGATGCGGGTGATAAAACTCAGGTATCAGACCATCGAAATCCACCAGCAGCACGCGTTGATATCCCGCATGGTGCAGCGAAGTCACTTCTATTAAAGCCTGCGCAAAGGAGTCATATCCGGCTGAAACAGAAGATGACACCAGCGCTTGTTTCGCCGCGATAGTGGCATTGCCTACCGCCGAGTTATGTACCGACATGGCAAAATCGGTGGGCGACAGACTTTCTTGTTCAGCAAGCGCCGTCAAAATTCGGAAATTTCGCTCCAGTTCGCCGTGACGGCTGGCGAAAACCAGCGCATCCACTGACTGCCGGGACAATATCGCCAGCGCACAGTCAACGGCGAGGCGGCTACCTGAAGCCAGACGACGCGCGGTCATCATCGGCAAATGGCGGCTTTTACCTGGCGGTGCTGAAACATCAATAGCGGCGGCGGTTTTACCCCATGCCAACCAGTCCTCGGTTTCAGATAAACCGGGGGCATTTGCTTGCCAGTCGACAATGTTAAACGCTAACTTCATGTTCAGTACCATTATTGATTCACGACGCCGCGTCAGATATATCTTTTCGGATTCATCCCGACCATAAAAAAAATCTTAATTTAACGAGGTTTTTGTTAACCCGCCTATTTTTTACGCGTACAGGTCCACTGACGGCGGGGAATAGTAACAAAAAAGGGCGTGAAAGAAATATTCATACAACGATTCCGTTAGCACAAGAACGTCCACCAACGGAATCATTGTATTGGCCTGATATCCTCAGGCAAAAAGTTCTAGCGATAAGTGACTTCCAGCACGGCCAAATTGCGTTGCGCATTAAGGTAATGAATTTTGGTCGAAAGCGGAGCGTCACTTTGTGGTGTGTAGTTATTCAATTTATTGAGGGCAACCGTTCTCACTACCCTCTTTCCGTTTTCTGAACAGGTCAATTCCGTCGATTGTTGTTGTTGAGCAAAGTTACAGGGAGACTCAACGATTGCGCCACGAAAATGAATAACACCATCGCTGGCTTGTGCATTAACCAGAGGGAAAAAGAGAACTAACATGAGCGAAATGATTGGACGTTTTAAGCTTAATGTTTTCACGATAAATATTCCTCAACAACAGAATGGGTATTAAGGTTATCGGCAAAAAACGCGCTGGAGTGTAATGAAATTTAAAACACTGTAAAATCAATCAAATACATCATTACACACTGTCCGGCGAGCTCCACTGTTTTTCCAAATGAATATCTTTCCCGTCAGTCACACTCACACTGATCGTCACGTGGTCACCCGGCGTGAGCGTCAGGCTCATATGCGATAACTTGGTAGGTTCATTGCCCTTAATAAAAACGTTATTGCTCTGGCTGCTGTTAGTTTGCCCGGAAGAACCGGAACTTAATGCGGTGAGTTTGACTCTGCATTGGCAATCCTGGCTTAGTGTTGCCACCGGCACGATGGTGTAAGTATTTCCCTGTTGCTGGGTATCAATGGTGAGTTGGTTACCGAGAGCTGCGAGCAAAAGTAAGGTATGCATATTTCTCCTCCCGATTAAAAAAGAAAAACAGGGCAAAAGCCCTGTTTCTTATATAGTGCAGAATCTTGATTAATGCTGCTGAAGATTCGCTTGGTTGTTATAACCAATTTGAGTTAAATCAACAGAGGACGCAGCGGCTGTTTGGTTAACAGTGGCATTGTTTTTGTAGCCGTATTGGCTAACGTCAATGGTTGAACCTTTAGCTTCCCATTGGTCAAGAGTCGCGCTGTTAGCGTGGCCTTTTTGTACCAATGTGATGGTTGCATCATCAGCGCCCTGGCCTACATCAGCAAAGTTGCCACTACCATATTGTTTAATATCGGTAGTTGATTTTCTGGCATCTGCTTGTAGAGCCGTTGCAGAGTTGTTTGCACCGTGTTGGAACACTTTCAAAGTTGATTGTGGATCACTATTACCGCCGTGTCCGCCACCATTACCAGGCCAGCCAAATTGGAGATCGGATGCCATTGCACTACTTGAAACCACCACTGCTGCGATTGCTGCGATTTTGAAAAAGTTCATGGTGAAACCCCCATTGTATTGAGAATATTAGTTCAAGTGGTCATGTATTATCTTTGGATAACACGTACGGCCATTTGAGACTGTTTCTGTACTACAACTGCTGATTTTTGCGTGCCTTGTTGAATAATGCTTGCCCTATTAGCAGAACCTTGCTGGATAATAAGAGCTGCATTACCAAACGAGTCTTGCTTTATATCTGCATCATTGCCGTAGCCTGATTGCGAAACATAAGCAAAATTGTAACTCCCTGATTGTTCGACGTTAGCACGGTTACCAGAACCTGCCTGATTCACAACCGCTAACTGCCTGGTTCCATTTTGATCAACAGTGGTATTATTATTAATACCTTGTTGACCAACAATTGCTGCCTGATTTAGCGATGTTCTACTTAATTCATTCATCGCAAAGTTATATTCTGAGCGTGCAAGATCAGGATTACTCGCAATAACATAACCAGGCGCACCCAACAATGCTAACATCACAAATAACGATCTGTTCTTCATGTTGTCACCCTGGGCCGGAATACCTCTGCTAATTACATCTGAAAATTCACACACCTAACTTTTGTTAACGCTAACGGTGAAAAGTTATTTCTGCGTTACGGAACTGAGTATGTCTGGCGAAACATTTAAAATATCTCACCCGCACGTTGTATTTTTATATTTCCACTCATTACAAAGTATGAGAGGTATAAAAAAAGCCAAATACAACAAAGGGTTTAGAATGGCTAATATTAATTAGCCTGCAACCTTTTAAAACCCAATCGAAAATCACCCCTAATTTTGCCGTTTGGCTGGGTATCATCGATACGTATTTGGCAATTTTTAGTACGCTACTGTCACGAAGGTGAGTTTTCTTAAGAGGTGCCCCAATTGAGAATGTAACGGCATCATTTTACATATGTTAAGTTTCAAACCACAAAAAATACCCAACGATTAATCCATTAAAAACAATGAGATAAAATCATTTGTATGAGTTTTAAAATTATGCAAATTATTAATCCTGTACAACTTTAGTATTAAAACTAAATAGAAAAAACGCTTCAACGAAACACTTTAATATCTAATGTTACATTTTGTATCATCTTTAACACTTGCTTTAAGATTAGTAACCGCTAGATTGAAATCAGCAGTAACATTTTGTTTAACACAATAAGTCAGGACGTAATTTAGCGTCATTTGACTGTGTAACATTAATTCAAACACAGCAGTGCAGCATCTATCAGTACCTCTGGTGAATTAACTTTCTGTTAATTCAGCTGATTGATGCGCAAACTCGGATGGGGTTTCATCATGTTTAATGAAGTCCATACTATGAATAGCCAGGCGTTAAATGCTCAAACTTTATTGTTGATCACTAAACCCTCGCTACAAGCAACTGCGTTATTACAGCATCTAAAGTCTTCACTCTCTATCAATGGGAAACTGCATAATATTCAACGCTCTCTGGAAGATGTCGTGGGTAATGTTGTCGTACTTTTTGATATGGTTGAAGCCGATAAAAAGCTGATTAACTATTGGCAAGATAACTTGAGTCGTAAACATAACAGTATTAAGTTGTTGTTATTAAACACTCCTGAAGAGTATCAATTCCGTGATATCGAAAACTGGCCACATATTAATGGCGTGTTTTACATGTCTGAGGAAGAGCCACGTGTGGTGGAAGGAATTCGCGGCGTTATGGCTGGCGAATGCTACTTCTCGCAAAAATTAGCCAGTTATCTGATTAATCACTCAGGAAATTATCGTTTCAATAACGTCGAGTCCTCTCTTTTGACTCACCGTGAAAAGGAAATACTTAATAAATTGCGCATTGGGGCGTCGAATATCGAAATTGCTCAGTCGCTATTTATAAGTGAAAACACGGTAAAAACACATCTCTATAATTTGTTCAAAAAAATATCCGTAAAGAACCGCACTCAGGCGGTTTCATGGGCAAACGATAACCTCAGGCGATAAAGCGATGAAATTAAAAACTGCTTTACTGCTGGCGTCAGTACTCATTTGCGCCTCCGGGGGCGCTCGCGCCGTCGAAGTTGAAGTTCCCGGATTATTAACGGATCACACCGTTTCGTCCGTGGGACACGACTTCTATCGTGAGTTTAGTGATAAGTGGGAAAGCAGTTTTACTGGAAATTTAACGATAAATGAGCGACCCAGTGCACGTTGGGGGAGCTGGATAACCATTACCGTCGATCAGGATGTGATTTATCAGGCCTTTTTATTCCCCTCAAAACGTGATTTTGACCGCAACGTCAATGTCGCACTGGTTCAAACCGAAGAAGCGATTAATCGCCGGCAAATTGACAAAACATTGTTAAGTACTGGCGATTTAACTAGCGATGAATTTTAGGAGGCTGTCATGCGTGTTACTCATGCAGTTTTGTCTTTACTGCTAATTTCGCCCCTGGCGTGGGGCGGAAATATGACGTTCCAGTTTACCAACCCAAATTTCGGTGGAAACCCTAATAACGGCGCTTTTTTACTTAACTCGGCACAGGCACAGAACTCGTATAAAGACCCCAGTTTTGATGACAACTTTGGCATTGAAACCCCTTCCGCCCTGGATAACTTTACTCAGGCTATTCAGTCTCAGCTTCTTGGCGGGTTGCTTAGCAACATTAATACCGGCAAACCCGGTCGCATGGTCACGAATGATTTCATCGTCGATATTGCTAACACTGACGGGCAGTTGCAGTTAAATGTAACCGACCGCAAAACAGGAAAAGTATCGACTATACAGGTTGCAGGCTTACAAAATAATTCCACTGACTTCTAGTGGGAATTAAATAATCAAAAAGTATTTAAGGATAAACATCATGCAGCGTTTACTTCTCATCGTAGCAGTGTGTTTATTAAGTGGTTGTTTAACGGCACCACCTAAAGAAGCTGCGAAACCTACACTTTTGCCTCGCGCGCAAAGTTATCGTGATTTAACCCATTTGCCGGAATCTAAAGGTAAGCTTTTTGTCTCTGTTTACAATATTCAGGATGAAACGGGGCAATTTAAACCTTATCCAGCAAGTAACTTCTCAACCGCTGTGCCACAGAGTGCGACTTCTATGTTGGTCACGGCATTAAAAGACTCACGCTGGTTTGTTCCATTGGAACGTCAGGGTTTGCAGAACCTGTTGAACGAACGCAAGATCATTCGTGCAGCCCAGGAAAATGGCACCGTTGCTGAAAACAACCGTAGACCGTTAGATTCGCTGATAGCAGCAAACGTCATGGTTGAAGGGTCCATTATTGGTTATGAAAGTAATGTGAAATCGGGTGGTGTGGGTGCACGGTATTTTGGTATCGGTGGTGAAACCCAATACCAGCTTGATCAGATTGCAGTGAACTTGCGTGTGGTCAATGTGAGCACCGGTGAAGTGTTGTCTTCGGTCAACACCAGTAAAACTATCTTGTCTTATGAAGTCCAGGCTGGGGTATTCCGTTTCGTTGATTACCAACGGCTGCTGGAAGGTGAAATTGGCTACACCACCAATGAACCTGTCATGATGTGTCTGATGTCTGCAATAGAAACAGGGGTTATTTATCTGGTTAATGATGGTATTAACCGCGGCTTGTGGGATCTACAGAATCCGAAAGATATTAACAACCCGATACTGGCGAAATACAGAGAGATGTCGGTCCCTCCTGAATCCTGATAACGATTCAGGCATAAAAAAACCAGCCTTTGTGGCTGGTTTTTTATTTACTCGGCTATCACCCGGGCTCAGATTTCGTTTTTCGCGCCGCCAGCCATAATCCGCTGTTTTTCATCGCAAAGCCGAACACCAAACCCAGCAGCAAAGACGGAACGACAATGCGCCATTCGCCCTGGTTTGCAAAGGTCGCGCACGCACCAATAAAAGTCCCTGGCACGAATGACAACAGCATGTGTTTAGCCTGAACGCACATCAAAAATGCCACGACGCCCGTAACCATATAGCCCAGGATCTCCAGATGCGGTGCCAGTGCACTGCCGTGGATGATCACCTGCGCCCACAGTACGCCGCTAGATAACGTGCATGCAGAAATGAAAAGCCCCTTGATTCCGCCCTGCGGACACGCAAAGTACGCAGTACAACCGAGGAACCCTGCCCAACTGAGAAGGCCGAGACTCACCGCAACCCAACCCCAGAGGCCTGAGAGAATACCGGTGGTCAATGCCAGAGAAATAAGTATGTTCATAGCGGCATATCATAGCAGAGCCTTATGGCTCGACCACGATCTACCGCACATTTTTTGTAAATCAGAAAGCAGTGTTACATTTCAAATGTGACTTAAATCACATTTGTTTATTCATCACTCTCTTCTTCAAGCTCGTCGCGCATTGCCTGAATGGCTTCACGGCTAATTAACGCCAACGTGCGGTAAAACGCAGTGGTGGAGTGCGCTTCAACTTTCCCGAGGAAAGTGCCACACCATGGCATCAGGTAATCATCAAATAAACGAATCTGGGCTTCAAACTCATCTTCTTGTGATTGATCTTCCAGCCACGAGGCTGCCAGCAGCAAGGTGCCAAAATGATCCGCAGGTGTGTCTGCAAGCGGCATTCCACGTTGTTTCAGAAATTCACGAACTTCGCCTTCATGGCTGCCCGCTTCCCACGCTGAACGATACGGCGGTACGCTGCACTCTTCGCCCACAAACATCGCATTGTAATCGGCTGCGAGTTGCTGAGGATCGCAGCTTTGTTGCAGGCGAGTCAGTAATTCCTCCTGCTCAAGCGGCCAATGTTCAGCCAGTTTGCCTTCGCGGATCATCGTCAATAATGGAACCAAAAGCGGGTCCTGAGGTTGACGGTAAAACAGTGATCCTAAAATGCGGCAAATAATTGAAAACTCATTCATGCTAACGGTCCATTTAGTAGAGATTTGTTAAGTAAAAACTACAGTAAGGCGAACTCTTCAATGGGCGTCATGCCGCGGGATTCAAGGAAGCCCAGCATACGACGCACTGAAACATTGAGAATGCGGTCTTCCGGGAACTCAACTTCTGCCAGAATTTTGCGGCATTCATCGAAATCCCCAAGGGTAAATGCAGTATGAGAATCAGACCCTAGCGATAACCAGCCACCGGCATCACGCACTGCGGCAGCGATAGCACGACAGTTCGGGGCACTCCCCTTACGCGAATGAGTAAATGAAGAGTTATTCAACTCCAGCGCGACATTATATTTTGCTGCCGCTTGGGCAATGGCAGGAATGTCGACCGGGAATTTCGGGTTACCCGGATGGCTAATGATGTGAACGTTGCCGCTCGCCATTGCCGCGATCATTGCCTCAGTGTGGGTAGCGCTATCTGTTGGAGGAAAAACAGGCTCATGAAAACCGGCAATAATCAGATCCAGTGAATCCAGCATTGGGCCAGTACAGTCAATTTCCCCGGCGATATTTTTAATATTCGCTTCAATACCACGCAGAATACCAACGCCATCAACCATTCGCGGCCAAATACGCATGTTCACAAAATGCCAGTAATGCGGGGCATCAGCCATGTCCGGCCCATGGTCGGTGATAGCAAACAGTTTGATACCTTTGCTTTTCGCCATTGCAATGTAGTCATGAAGGGTACTGTAAGCATGGGTACTGGCGACGGTGTGCATATGCAGGTCAACGGGATACATGGCTCTCTCCTTTTATCTCTTTCCCGCAAGGATAGCAGTTATCACCGTTGTTTTTTAGCCCGGCGCCAGCCGGGCATAGTATTAATAACCGTTATGCAAAGAGACCTGCCCGCTCGGGGACTCACCCTTTTCAA